>NZ_JBSFRB010000060.1:0-38744 GCF_053589015.1 Streptomyces sp. NPDC003393
CCTCGGCGTTCATCCCGTGGGTGTGCCGGCGCAGCCGTGCGTTGATGACGTACGTGGCGAGCGCGCCGAGCGCGAGGATGCCGCCCGCGCCGCAAAGTCGTCCGCGACCGCGTCGCCGGTCCGCAGGTAGTCGGCGAAGTAACTGCCGAAACACAGGGTGACGATCATGTCCAGGTCCACGTCCTCACGCACGGCGCCGCGGCGCTGGAGCGCGACCAACGTCATCAGGAGTTCCTCGCAGCGGGGCCGCACACCGTGCTCCCGCAACTGCTCCAGCAGGCCGGGCGCGCGCTCCACCTCGGCCATGAAGTTGCCGTGCAGGGCCATGGCCCGCTCGTTGTGGTAACGGGGGTCGAGGCGCCGTACCGCTTCGACGAGCGCCTCGCGCGGAGTCAACTGGTCCATGTCCAGCGGGGGATAGGCCTCCCGCTGCTTGCGCAGTCCGTACTGCAGGGCGTCGATGACCAGGTCGTACTTGTTCGCCCACCGCCGGTAAAGGGTCGGCCGGGTGACGCCGGCGTCGGCGACGATGTCGCCGATCGTCATGGAGGAGTAGCCGTCGGTGGCCAGCCGCTTGCGCGTGGCCTGGATGATCGCCTCCTCGATCGCCGGGTCGCGGGGCCGTCCGCCGGCAGGTGCCGCCGGCTCCGACCCCCTGCGCCCTCCGGCCCGCTCACCGGAACGCGTCGCCTTCGCCTTCGCCATCTCATCCCTTCCGACGCACCAGCCGGCCGAGCCGGGTCCACCCTCGGCTCCCCCGCCGCACCAGCACACTACGCGAACCCGGGTCCGCTGCCCGTAGCGCCCACAGCGTGCGCTCGGGTCATTTTCTTTACAGGTCTTGACTGTAACTGAAGTGACTCCTAGCGTGACGCCGGCCACGGGGCGTGGTGACGTGACCGAAGACGAGGACCTCCGCGTGGAAGCGATCGAGCAGCACATTCCCGCCACGGCGCCGACTCCCGCGCCGGGGGCGATCCCGGTGACGGTGGAGGACGCCCTCCGCAGCCGGCACAGCGTGAGAGCGTTCCTGCCGACACCCGTCCCCCGGGCCACGATCGAGCGGCTCCTGGCACTGGCGGCCCGGTCCGCCAGCAACTCCAACAGCCAGCCCTGGCACGTCCACGTGGTGACCGGGGCGGCGAAACGCTCACTCACCGCAGCCCTCCTGCGGGCCCATGCCGACGACGACGAGGGGCGGGGACGTGACTACGCCTACCAGCCGGAGCCGGACGGCTGGCGCGAGCCGTTCCGGTCCCGGCGCCGCCGCTTCGGTGAGAGCCTGTACCGCGACACGCTCGGGATCCGGGCCGACGACACCGGCGCGCGACTCGACCACCACCGGCGCAACTACGACTTCTTCGGCGCGCCCGTCGGCATCGTCCTGACGACCAGCCGCCACCCGCTGCAGGGCGCCCTCGTCGACGCGGGCCTGTTTCTGCAGGCCCTGATGCTCGCCGCGCGCGGCGACGGCCTGGACACCTGTCCCCAGGCATCCGTCATCGACTTCTCCCCCGTGCTGCGCAGGCACCTGCTGATCCCCGAGGACCAGCTGATCGTCTGTGGCGTCGCTGTCGGCCACGCCGACCCCGCGCACCGCCTGAACCGGCTGCGCACCCCGCGCGAACCCGTCGGTTCGTTCGCGACCTTCCACGGAGACGAAGCCGGCTGACCGCCTCATCACCCCGTCGGACGTCGTCCTCGTCCGGCCCCGTCCCGCCCGGAGGGCGTTGGTGGCGGCCTGCTCCCGAGCAAGGGCCACGCGCAACACGGCGGCTATCGGATCCAGGATCCGACGAGGTAGCGCGTGGCCCAGGCCGACAGCACGGTGGCGACGTACGCGGCGTCGGCCCGGTCGGTGAGCAGATGGTCCGCCCCCGGAATCGCGACGAAGGACTTGGGATGGCGGGCGGTGTCGAAGATCTGCCGCGCGTTGTCCACCTCCACCGTCTCGTCGGCCGGGGAATGCATGACCAGCAGGGCGGCACCCAGCCGGCGGATGCGCTCCCGCTGAGGCTGGGTGGCGAGGTCGTCGAGGAAGTCCCGGCGGATACGGAAGGTCCTGCCGCCCAGCTCGACGTCCGCTTCACCGTCCCGCTCGATCGCGGGTCGGTCGTCCTCGAACCTGCGCACCACGTGTTCGGGCGACACCGGACTGCCGATCGTCGCGACCGCCCTGACCTCGGAGATCCGGTGCGTCGCGGCGAGCACCGCCGCGCCGCCCAGCGAATGCCCGATCAGCAGTTCGGGCGCCGCGAAGCGGTCACGCAGGTGGTCGGCCGCACGCACCAGATCGTCCACGTCGGAGCTGAACGTGCTGTCGGCGAAGTCGCCGCCGGACTCGCCGAGTCCGGTGAAGTCGAAGCGCAGCGTCGCGATTCCGTACTCCGCCAGTGCCCGCGAGATCCGGGCGGCGGCGAAGGTGTCCTTGCCGCAGGTGAAGCAGTGCGCGAACACGGCGTAGGCCCGGGGCGTTCCCGCGGGCCGCTCGAGCCGCGCCGCGAGCGGCGTGCCCTGCGATCCGGTGAACTGGATTCTGCTGCTGCGTCCGGACATCCGGGTGTGCCCTCCCTGTTTCCGATGCACCCTCAGGCCGGAACGACGGCAGGCTCCGGTCTCGCCTATTACATTACAGTTTATATCTGTAATGTAATACCTCAACCCGAGTGTCGGACGCCGACCGTCACCGCCTTTCGATCCCCTGCGTCGGCCCCGCCGCCTGCGGCGCCGGGGCCGACGCTCCGGGATCACAGGAGCACTCGGTCGCCGCCGGCTCCCTCCGGCCGGGCAGGCGTGCGGGCGCCGCCGGCGCGGTGCAGCCCTTCGCCCTCGACGTCGATGTCCGGCAGCAGTGTGCCGAGCCACTTCGGCAGCCACCAGGCCGCAGGGCCGAGGAGGGCCAGAACCGCGGGCACGATCGCCATGCGGACGACGAAGGCGTCGAGGAGGACGGCGACCGCGAGACCGAGACCGACCAACTTCATCGACTGGTCGCCGGAGGCGACGAAGCTGCCGAAGACGGCCGTCATGATGACCGCCGCCGCACTCACCACGCGTCCCCCGTGGCGGAAACCGGCGACGATCGCCTCCTGCGGTGTCTGCCCTGCCGCGTACGCCTCGCGCATCCGCGTGACGAGGAAGACCTCGTAGTCCATGGCGAGTCCGAAGACGATGCCCACCATGAGGATCGGCATGGTGCTCGTGATCGGCCCCTTCTGGTCGACGCCGACGACGTCGGCCAGCCAACCCCACTGGAAGACCGCGACGAGCGAGCCGAGTGCCGCCCCGATGGACAGCAGGAATCCCGCGGCGGCCTTGAGCGGGACGAGCACGGACCGGAACACCAGCATCAGCAGCAGGAACGCCAGACCGACCGTGACGCCCAGGTAGGGCAGCAGCGCGCCGTTGATCTTCGCGGAGAAGTCGACCTTCATACCGGTCAGCCCGGTCACCATGGTGCGGGCACCCGTGACGTGCCGCAGATCGACAGTGGAGGCACGGATGGCGCGGACCAGGTTCTCCGTCCGCGCGCTGCTGGGTTTGGTGCTCGGCACGACGGTGACGACCGCGGTGTCGTGCGCCGCGTTGAAGGCGGCGGGGCCGACGGCCGCGACCCCGGGAAGCCTGCCGACCGTCGAGGTGACCTCCTGGGCCGCGCGGGTGGGGTCCTTGCTGCCCTTCGCATCGATCACGACCGTCAGCGGGCCGTTGACGCCCGGGCCGAACCCGTCCGAGACCATGTCGTAGGCCTTGCGCTGCGTGGTGCCCGCCGCCATGGCCCCCTCATCGGGCACGCCGAGCTTCAAGGAGGCGGCCGGTACGGCCAGCGCGCCCAGGGCGATGACCGACGTGACCAACACCACGAGCGGCCGCCGCAGCACGAACCGCGCCCAGCGGGCTCCCACGGTCGGCTTCACGAACGCTCTGGTCGCCGGCCTCTTGCGAGCGCGCCGTCCCACGATCCGCTTGCCCGCCATGGCCAGCAGCGCCGGCAACAGGGTCAGGGCGACCACCACGGCCAGGGCGACCGTTCCGGCCGCGGCCAGGCCCATCTTCGTCAGCACCGGGAGGCCGACCACCGACAGGCCCGCCAGCGCGATCACCACCGTCAGACCGGCGAAGACGACCGCCGAGCCGGCCGTGGCGACGGCCCGGCCGGCCGCCTCCTCCCGCTCACGGCCGTCGGCCAGTTCGCTCCGGTAGCGGGTGACGATGAACAGGGCGTAGTCGACACCGACCGCCAAGCCGAGCATCAGCGCAAGGGTGGAGGTCGTGTTGCCCAGATCGAGCGGGTTGGCCAGGGCACCGATCACGGAGACCCCTGTGCCCACGCCCAGCAACGCGGTGATCAGAGGCAGGCCGGCAGCCACCAGCGACCCGAAGGTGATCACGAGGACCACCGCGGCGATCGCCATGCCCACCGCCTCCATTCCGGAGCCGGCGTCCTCCGTCTGCACGGCACTGCCGCCGACCTCCACGGCCAGCCCCCCGTCGCGAGCCTTCTCCACCGTGTGCATCAGGGACGTCTTGGTCTGCTCACTCAACGCCACCGCCCGAACCTTGTAGGCGACCGGCACATAGGCGGTCGAGCGGTCCTTGCTGACCGTGTGGGCGGTGAACGGGTCGGCGACGGACGCCACTTGCGTGGAACTCTTCTCCAGCGCGGCCACCGTCGCCTCGATCCGCGCCCGGTTCGCCGGTTCGGTCAGCCGATGCCCGGCCGGCGCCCTGAACACCACCCGGGCCGACGCGCTCTCGGCGTCCGTACCGGGAAAGCGTTCCTTCAGCACATCCATGGCCCGCTGGGCCTCCGTCCCCGGCAGCGCGAACGAACTGGGGACGGCAGGCGCCGCCGCGGACGCCGCGACACCGGCCCCGACGAGGAGCACCAGCCATGTGACGGCCACGGCGACCCGGTGCCGGAAGGAAAATCTGCCCAGTCTGTACAGGAAGGTAGCCACGCGGCGGTGCTCCACTCGAAATCAGTGACAATCAGGAAGGAAAATGCCCTGGCCAGGACACCTGTCCAGTCTTCAGTCCCCCCGTGCCGACGCCGTCCGTACACCCGCCGAACTTCCACCTCGGTCCTGGGGATGAGCCACGCCGCGCCTCATCCCTTCAGCCGACAACGCCTTGCCTCCCCGGCTCGTACAGGCGCCTCACTGTGCAAGCACGGTGCGATGGTGGTGGGGATGCTGGAGTCCGGGAGCCATCTCAGCATCGGCCGGCGTCAGGCGGCCCCCCGCGGCACCGGACGGGCTGAGGTGATGGCCGCCCGCCCGCACGACGCGAGAGACGGCGGCACCGCTCCGGGACTGCTTCACTACCCTCGTTCTCGTCTCCGCAGGCACCCCTTGGACCACACCACCAGGAGGAACGAGTGTCGTACCCGCCACTGCTCACCCCCGAGGAGAGGCTCGCCGACGCGAAGAAGCAGCTGGGTCTCCCGCGCATCGTCGTGATCTGCGGCTCCACCCGCTTCATGACCGAGATGACCGAGGCCGATCTGCGGGAGACCGCGGCCGGAAGGATCGTCGTCAAACCGGGCTGTGACATGAAGTCACCGCACGTACTCTGGTCCGATCCTGTCGAGGCCGAGGCGCTGAAGGTTCGACTCGACGATCTGCACCGAGCGAAGATCCGGCTCGCTGATGAGGTGCTCGTGGTCGGCGACTACATCGGAGACAGCACCCGAACCGAAATCGCCTACGCCCGATCGCTGGGCAAGCCCGTACGGTTCACGCACCCCGAAGTCGACCCTGACGCCTGACCGCCCGCTGACACCTCGACAACCACAGTCGGCAGCCGGTCGCCTGACCGTCTCGCGGTGGCTTCGGCCGCCGCCCACCCCCAGCCCTCCGCAGGCATCTCTTGGAATCGCGTCCAGTGGGACGTGGCGGTGGAGCTCAGCAGTGTCCTCACCGCCTTCTCCGTGGCCGTCTTCAACTTCTGCGAGTCGATGAGGACGTTGAGTGACAAGGTGACCTGACGGCTGTTGTCGGCCGTGGTGAAGCTGTAGGTGCTGTATCCCGGGGCGCTGCCGATGTGGCCGTACGCCGTGCCGTAGGCCGGGTCGGTCAGGCGGCTCAGGCCGAGGCCGTAGTCGGTCGCACCGCCCTGAAGCGGACGGGCGTCCTGCATGGCGCGCAGGAGGTGTGGCGGCAGCAGCCGGCCGCCCAGCAGCGCGCCGAAGAAGCGGTTGAGGTCGTGGGTGGTGGAGATCAGCGACCCGGCCGTCGATGCCCACGACATGTTCTCCTCGGAGATGTCGGTGAGCGGGGAGTCCGGCCCGTTCAGGCGCATGTAGCCGTGTGCGTGTGGGCCGGGGATGCGAACCGAGTCGCCGGGGAGGAGCGTGTGGCGCAGTCCGAGCGGCTTGAGGATGCGGTCGCCGATCTCCTGTTCGGCGCTGTTGCCGGTGACCTTCTGGATCAGCATGCCGAGCACGATGTAGTTGGTGTTGGAGTAGTGGCCGGAGGTGCCCGGGGGGAAGTAGGGGGCATGTCGGGAGGCTTCGACGAGCAGTTGCCGGGGCGTCCAGTGCCGAAAGCGCCCCTGGTAGAGCTCTGAGAAGTTCCCGTTCCACAGGGAGTCGGTGTAGTCGTACAGTCCGCTGCGGTGACCGAGGAGCTGCCGGACGGTGATGTGCTGCCCACCCGGAACCAGGCCGGGCAGGTAATGCTCGATGGGCGTGTCCAGGTGCACCTTCCTCTCGTCGACAAGTTGCAGGACGGTGGTGGCGACGAAGGACTTGGTTACGCTGCCGGCCCGGAAACGTCCGTCGGCCAATGGGGGTCGTACGCGGTCCAGAGCGCCCCTGCCGCTGGTGCCTCTCCACGTGCCGCGGGCGTCGTGCACCTCGGCGACGGCGCCGGGTGCGCCCGCCGTGGCGAGATCGTCCAGGGCCTTCTGCCATGCGCCGTGGCGCGCATGAACCGCGGTCGGGTGCGGGACGGCGGCAGGCGCGGCCGGTGCGGCGACGGCGGGGGCTGCCGCGGGCACGGCCAGTGCTCCGGTCAGCACGGTCGTGACGGCGAGCAGGGGTAGACGCATGGGGAAGCCTCTCGAACAGGGGTGTCTGATGCACTGCGCCATCGCGTCAGCGCCCGGAACCGCGTCGGTCACCGCCTGTCAGGCGGTGACCCTCTCCGACGGTGACGGCGTGACGTCAAGGTGGCGCGGAACCAGACTGGCCGACGAGAGGCCGTCCCACTTCAGCGCTACGGCCGAGGCCGCGTCTCACCCGTAGAGGTGAGGGCCCGCCTGCGGTGGTTCGAGCGACGGACCGCCATCAACTGCTCGGCCGAAGGCGGTTGCGGGTCCGGCGGCAGCAAGTCCCGATGCGTGGCCGTTGTGACCGATTGTGCCAGGGACAGTGCCGTTGTCTGCCAGCTAGATTCGAGAGCACACCGTCCCGGGGCGGTTCGGCGTTGAGCGCCGCATCGGACCGGCCGGACGCACCGCCGCCGGCCGACGACTCACGTCGATCCGCAACCCCTGAGAGACGCCGCCCGCCCGAGGTCTTCCCGGGCGACGGCTCGCAGGCGCCCCTCAGCGGATCGCCGTCGCCCGGGACGTCGCTCGCCCCTCAGCCACGAAGGACCCCGCCATGCCGGCCGTGACCGTCGAGGACCTCCTGGTCCTCCCCCGCCTCCCGCGCCCCGACGCTGCCGCCACCGACCGCCCCGTCCACCAGGTGGTCACCGCGCACCAGCAGCAGGAGGGGGCGGGCTTCATGGTGCGCCGCCCGTTCCCGAGCGCCGCGCTGCCCGACGCGGACCCGTTCCTGCTGCTCGACCATGTAGGCGAGACGCTTTACCACCCCTACGAGGCCAAAGGCGCGCCCTGGCACCCGCACCGCGGGTTCGAAACGGTCACCTATGTCATCGACGGCCAGGTGGTGCACCACGATTCCAACGGTGGCGGAGGGGTGATCGCGGACGGGGACACCCAGTGGATGACCGCGGGGTCGGGAATCCTGCACGACGAGGTGCCCAGCGACGAGATCCTGGCCGCCGGCGGCCTCGTCCACGGCATCCAGCTGTGGGTCAACCTGCCGCGAGCCCGCAAGTGGGCGCAGCCGCGCTATCAGGACGTCCGGGCGGACAGGCTGCGGCTGCTGACCTCCGACGACGGCGGTGCGCTGGTGCGCCTGATCGCCGGTGGTCTCGGCGGCTACCAGGGACCGGGTGTGACCTACACGCCGATCGTGTACGCGCACGCGAGCCTCCTTCCCGGGGCGCGGCTGCGCACGGCGTGGGATCCGCAGTACAGCGCGATGGTCTACGTCCTGCAGGGGGCGGGGGCCGTGGGCGCCGACAGGCGGCCCGTGCGGGAGGGGCAACTCGCGGTCTTCGGTGCGGGAGATGCCATCACCGTGGACGCGTGGCCGTCCCAGCACGGCCGCACCGGTCACCTCGAGGTGCTGCTGCTGGGGGGTGTTCCGCTGAGGGAGCCGGTCGTCCGGTACGGCCCCTTCGTGATGAACACCGAGGCGGAGATCCATCAGGCCGTCGAGGACTACCAGAAGGGCAGGATGGGCCACATTCCCGCGACTCATCTGGACAACAGGCCGTAGAGGGGGCCGGGAACTGCCCCCAGCCGTCGCGTCTGCCCGACCGTTCGGCCTGCTGACAGCAGGCTCAGCGACCGTCAGACGGCCGCGTACGCGAACACCACTGCGCCGACGTGCAGGTGACGCTCCGGCGCCTGCTCCGGCCTCGCGCGGGACGGCGGACGAACCCTCGTTTCCGGTCGCCCTGGCCGTACAGCTCGCCCTGCGCTTCCGCCGGGCTTCAGCCGTGGTCTCCAGCGCGCGGCGCAGCGTGGCGCCGGCCGTGCAAGAGCGGTGCGAGGTGCCGCGCCGATGTGGGCGGCACCTCCCGGGGCCGACGGGCTCGCTTCGGCTGCCGGCCGCGGCGGACGCGGGCCCCGCGCCGACTGCGGTGGCCCGATCCGTGGGCAGTGCGGCCGTCTCGGTCGACATGTCACCGGCCGGTGCGCGGGTTGCCGCCGTGGAACCACCGGGTCCCACGGTCCGGTGCCCTCCTCGGCTCGGCCGCGTGCCGCGTCCGTGAGCGGGAGGCGGAGACACCCGGGACGTGGGCATCGGCTCGCACCGGGCGTCGCGTGTCGTGCGTGGGCGTCGTCGCCGTGATCAGGAGGATGGTGTGGAAACACAGAGCCGGCCGGACCAAGGCCGGCGCCGCCGTGTGTGGCTCAGCGAGTTCGCGGCGACCGCGATCCTGCTGCTGGTGATGGTCACCTTGTTCCGGCACCTTTTCGGCGCCGGGGGATTCCTGGCGCACACGGTGTCCTCACCCGGCGGCCGCCTGGCCGTGGACGCCGTGGTCAGCGGTGCCACCGTCGGCCTGCTGATCGTCTCGCCGTTCGGGCGGCGCTCCGGCGGCCACATGAACCCGGCCGTGTCGCTGGCGTTCTGGCTGATGGGTGCCCTGCCGGGGCGTGATGCGGCCGGGTACGCGGCGGCCCAACTGGCAGGTTCTGTCACGGGCGTGCTGATGGGCCGGCTGCTGTGGGGCCGGCCCGTGACGGATCCCGCCGTCGGCTTCGCCGCCGTCCGGGCATCCGACGGGATGCCGTGGGCGGCAGTGTTCGTCTCCGAGGCCGCGGCGACCGCCGTGATGCTGGCCGCGGTGACGTTCGTGGCGGCCCGGCCCCGTCTGGCCCGGTGGCTGCCGGTGGTCGCCGGTGCGGTGATCGCCGCGCTGATCCTGCTGGTCGGCCGGTGGCTGGGCGGAAGCTTCAACCCGGCCCGGCAGTTCGGGCCGGTGCTGTTCTCCCACGACCCGGCGTGGCTGGCGGTGTATGTCATCGCCCCGCTGGTGGGGGCCGTGCTCTTCGGCCTGGTGCGCGGGCGCCTGCCGCACGCGCCGCCGCTGCCACCCTCCCTTCCGCCGGCTCCCGGCGCCGCGCCGGCCGTGACCCGTGCCGTGGCCCCGTGACCGCGTCGTGCGGGACGCGCCGATGGCCCGATCCGTGGGCAGTACGGCCCGACGGACGGCGATGACCGCGCACACCGCGCAAGTTGAACACCCGTGCAGGCGCCGAGAGGCGGCCTGGCCCCGACATTCCGTTTCGTTCGAGAAAGGCCCTGTCATGATCGACTCGACTGCCTGGGAGCGTGTGCGATGACCGCCTCACCGACTGCGGCCGCCAAGCAGCGGCCGGAGTTCCTGATCGCGCTCGGCCTGGCGGCAGGTCCTGTGGTGGCGCTCGGCTTCACCCGGTTCGCCTACGCCCTGCTGCTGCCCGCCATGCGCGAGAAGCTGGACTGGAGCTACGCGGCGGCCGGCGGGATGAACACCGCCAACGCGCTGGGCTACATCATCGGCGCCGCCACCGCCGCCTGGTGGTCGCGACGCTTCGGCGCCCGCGCGTCGTTCGTGTGGGGCATCGCCATCAGCGCCCTCACCCTGCTCGCCTCCGGAGCCACCGGCGACTTCACCGGCCTCACCGTCCTGCGCTTCATCGGCGGCCTGAGCACCGCGGTGACTTTCGTCGTCGGCTCGGCGCTCGCCTCCCGCGTCCACAGCGGCGGCCGACAGGCCCGCTCGGCCTCGCTGGTGGGGATGTACATGGCCGGGGTCGGCATCGGCGTGGTGCTTTCCGGCGTGGTGGTCCCCGCTGCGCTGACCGCCTGGGGCGTGTCGGGCTGGCAGGCCGGGTGGCTGCTGATGGGCGTGCTCGCCGTCCTCGCGATCGGGCCGGCCGCCTGGGCCGCACGCCGGATACCCGAGCAGGGGGCGGGCGGCGCCGCCCACGGCCGCCGCGTCGGCCTCAAGCCGATGACACCCCTCTTCGTCTGGTACGTGCTCTTCGGCGCCGGCTACGTGTCCTACATGACCTTCGTCATCGCCCTGCTGCACAGCCAGGGCATGAAGGTCTGGGGCACCGCCACCTTCTTCATCGTGCTCGGCGTGGCCTCCGCGGCGGCGACACTGCTGGTGTGGGGCCGGGTCATCGGCCGGCTGCGCGGCGGCATGGCGCCCGCGCTGGTGTCCGTCGTGGTCCTGGTCGGTGTGCTGCCCGTGCTGCTGTGGCACGGAATGGGCGCCGCGATCGCCTCGGCGATCATCTTCGGCGGCTCGTTCATGGCCGGGCCCACCGCCGTGACCGTTCTGGCCCGCCGTATGCTGCCCGCGCACGCCTGGACGTCCGGAATCGCCCTGCTGACGGTGGCCTTCAGCGTCGGTCAGGCGGTCGGTCCGCTGATCTCCGGCCTGCTGTCCGACTCCTCCGGAGGCATCGCCAAGGGCCTGTGGCTGTCCGTCGTCCTGCTCGCCGTCTCCGCCGCCGTCGCCCTCGTCCAGCGTGAGCGGAACCTCGAGCACCGCCACCAGGAGACACCGGAGGCCGTCTCCGCCACCTCCGCAGTCCCCTCCCCGAGCGCCGCCGAGCGCTGACCGACCTCTCGTACCTCAAGGAGAACCCGCCATGTTCCACCGCATCCTGGTTGCCGTCGACGGCACCTCGAGCCCGTCCGGCGCGGTGCGCGTCACCGCCGAACTGGCCGCCGCGACCGGCGCGAAGGTCCGCGTGCTGCACATCGACCCCTCCGAGGTGGTCTACGACACCGTCGTCGACCTGGAGGACGACGCAGCCGCCCATCAGGTCCTGGACTCGGCCGTCGCGACCCTGCGGCAGGCCGGCGTCCAGGCAGACGGCGAACTGCTGGACGGCCTGACGTCGGATGTGGCGCATGCCGTGAACGAGGCCGCCGAAGCCTTCGGCGCCGATCTGATCGTCGTCAGTCCACACCACCGCAGCCGTCTCGCCGCCTGGTTCGCCCCCAGCGTCAGCGAGGCCATCGCCCACACGAGCCGGATCGCCGTGCTCCTGACGGCCGCGGAGGGATGACATGTCCGACCGCACGGGGCACGTCACCGAGCATGCCGGCCCCGCCCGCCCGAACACCGTCGGGCCCCATCGCCGGATCGCCGACGAGCGCTCGCCCGTCGGCGGCGGCACGGGGCCCGGCCCCTTCGAACCGCTACCGGCCTCCTCGGGCGCCTCGTGGCCGTGGTCGGCCGCTGTCCCGTCCAACGGCCGCTCCGCCCGCCCCGGGCGGCGGCCGGAGCCGCGGGGGAAGACACGATGACGAAGCAGCAGCAGATCATCCTCGTCAGGCATGCCGAGACGGCCTGGAACATCGCGCGCCGCTACTACACCGGGCGGGACGATCCGGACCTGACGGCGGCGGGCGAACGCGAGGCCGGCCTGCTGCTGCCGCATCTGCGGGCCTACCGCGACGCCCGCGTGCTGTGCAGCCCGGCACTGCGTGCGCGCCGCACCGCCACGCTGGCCGGCCTGACGGTGGACATCGACCCCGGCCTGAGGGAGTGGAGCTACCGGCTGCCCGACGGGCACACCGTGGACGAACGCTGTGGCAGCGGGCCGTGCCACCACGATGTGTGGGACGCCGCGCTCCTCAGGGATGCGTGCGCGGGTGAATGCCTGCCGGAGGTGACCGCCCGCGCGGATCGCGTGCTCGACCGTGCCCGCCGCTTGATGGCCGGTGGCCGGCCCGTCGTCCTCGTCTCGCACGGCAACCTCATCCGGCTGCTGACCGCCCGCTGGCTGGGCCTGTCCGCGGCGGCCGGGGCGCACCTGGCACTGCGCACCGCCTCCATCGGCCGCCTCGCCCACTACGACGGACGGCCGAGCCTGCTGGGCTGGAACTTCAGCCCGTCCTTCGACGCCCGTCCGACGGCCCGGTCAGCGGCCTCGCCCGGCAGCGGCGCGCCACCGCCGCCGCCGGCCACCCCCGACGGAACGGCCGCCTCCGCGTCTGGGCCCCTCGTCACACCGGGCGGATCCGGACCGCGGCCGGACCGCGGCCCGGCGGCCCCGGGCCCCGGCTGAAGGCCACCGGGCGTGCCCCCGCGGCCGCCGGCCAAGCGAACCCGTCCCGCGGCCGGACCGCTCCAGCACCGCGCCACAGGTGCCCCGGTGCATCGTTCCTGACACCCCACCACTCCCCCGGCTCTGATGGAGGAACCATTGGACACTCACCCGCCCGTACAGCTGGACCCGCATGCCGAACGCTTCCTGGCGACCATGAAGGCGGCCGGTGCCCCGCCGCTGGAGAGCCTGTCGCCCGCCGAGGCCCGGGCCGGGGCTCTGGCCGGCCAGCGCGCCGCCAACGCGGTGCTCAAGCCTGTCCACATCCGCGAGCAGCACCTGCCCGTCGGACCCGGCGGGCAGGTGCTGGTGCGGGTCGTACGGCCCGAACCCTCCTCCGGCTCACTGCCGGCGGTGATGTACTTCCACGGCGGCGGCTGGGTCCTGGGCGACCGCTTCTCCTACGACCGCACCACCCGCGACCTGGCGCAGGCCTGCGGTGCCGCCGTGGTCTTCGTGGAGTACACCCGCTCCCCGGAGGCCCGCTACCCGGTCGCACTGGAAGAGGCCTACGCGGCCACCGCCTGGATCGCCGAGCACGGGCAGCGGCTGGGCCTGGACGGAACCCGGCTGGCAGTCGCCGGGGACAGCGCGGGCGGCAATCTGGCCACCGCCGCCGCCCTGCTGGCCAAACGCCGGGGCGGGCCCCGGCTGCGGCAGCAGGTGCTGTTCTACCCGGCGCTGGACGCCGGCTTCGACACACCGTCCTACCGGCAGTTCGCGGACGGGTTCTTCCTCACCCGCGCGCAGATGGAGTGGTTCTGGAACCACTACGCCCCCGACCACTCGGTGCGCGACGAACCGACCGCGGCTCCGCTGCGGGCCGGCCTGGAGGAACTGACCGGACTGCCGCCCGCCCTGGTGATCACGGCCGAGGCGGACGTACTGCGCGACGAGGGCGAGGCGTACGCCCGCAAGCTCACCCAGGCGGGCGTCCCCGTGGTCGCGACCCGTTACCTGGGGGCGATCCACTCCTTCACCGCACAGGACGCGCTGGCCGCCAGTCCTCCCACCCGGGCAGCGATCAACCAGGCCGGCCAGGTGCTGGCCCAGGCACTCGCCACGCCCCCCGATGAGACGGGAGGGCACTGATGTCGTCCAC
The DNA here is from genome assembly GCF_053589015.1 of Streptomyces sp. NPDC003393. Taxonomy (NCBI): domain Bacteria; kingdom Bacillati; phylum Actinomycetota; class Actinomycetes; order Kitasatosporales; family Streptomycetaceae; genus Streptomyces; species Streptomyces sp. NPDC003393. Next base: position 14,027 of record NZ_JBSFRB010000060.1, read on the forward strand.
GGCCCTGGTGCTCGGCGGAGGCGGCGTGACGGGTATCGCCTGGGAGTTGGGGGTGCTCCAGGCGGTGTGGGAAGCGGGGGTGGACCTCGCGGCGGCCGACCTGGTGGTCGGCACGTCGGCCGGTTCGGTGGTGGCCGTCCAGGCCACCAGCGGCGTCGGCCTCGACCGGCTCGTCGCCGACCAGCTGAGGCCCGCCGGCACCACCGGGGAGGTCAAGGCCGCCTTCGACCCCGAGGCCGCGGCGGCGGCGTTCAGCAGGCTGACCAAGGGTGCCCGGGACGCGTGGGAGGTCCGGGCCCGGCTCGGCGCCATGGCCCTCGAGGCGCCCACCGTCCCGGAAGCCGAGCGGATGCGCACCATCAAGGCGCGGCTGCCGGTCGGCACCTGGCCCAACCGCCGGCTGCTCATCACGGCGGTCGACGCGCGGACAGGTGACTTCGTCGTCTGGGACCGCACCTCGGGCGTCCCGCTGGAGGCCGCCGTCGCGGCCAGCTGCGCGGTGCCCGGCGTGTGGCCGCCGGCCACCGTCGCCGGACGGCGCTACGTCGACGGCAGCGTCCGCTCCGCGACCAACGCCGACCTCGCCCTGGGGCACGACGTGGTCGTGGTCCTCGCCCCCGACACCGGCCCCGGCCTCAACCCCGCGGCCGAGGGCCTGGCCGCCGAGGTGCCGCTGCTGCGCACACACAGCCAGGTACGGGTCATCACCCCGGACGACGCCGCACTGGACGCCTTCGGCCCCAACCCGCTGGATCCCGAGCGCAGGCCGGCCGCGGCCCTCGCGGGTCAGCGGCAGGGGCGGCACCTGGCGGATGCCCTGCGGCTGCTCTGGCCCGCCCCCGCCTGATCACCTCGCGCCGTCATGCGCCGATGCGGCCATCGGCGGTCCTGCGTGCCGGTCGGGCCGTTGCGACGTACGGTCGAAAGGTGCTTCGGGAAGAAGCCGCCGGCAGGCGGGACTCCACTGCCGGCGCTCCGGACCACCATCCGCTGTACGGGCTGCCCGACGCGGCGCGGGAGTTCGTGCTGACCTCCCTCCTGCTGTACTGCGTGATCACCGCCGTCCGCTGGCTGATGTCACCGGACTCGTCCCTGGTCATCAGGGACAGCCGGGCGGCGACGGCAGCCGTGGCCGTCGTGTCGGGGGTCGTCCTCGTCCTGCTCATCGTCTCCCCGCCAGGGCGCTGTTCCGGAGCCCACATGAATCCCGCGATGAGCCTCGCGCTGTGGATGATGGGGGCCTTCCCCGGACGCTACGTACCGGTCTACGCGGCCGCGCAGCTGGGGGGCTCGGTGGCCGGTGCCGCACTGGCACGGCTGTGCTGGGGACCGGTGGTCTCCCGGTCGTCGGTGCACTACGCCGCCGTGCGCCCAGCGTCCACGTGGAACACGACCGTACTCATGTTCGCGGAAAGCGGCTGCGTGCTGCTCGTGGTCCTGATGGTCGGGTTCTTCCTGGCCCACCCTGTCATCAGTCGCTTGCTGCCCTACGCCGCCGGTGCCGCGACAGCGCTGATCATCACCGTTCTGGGGGGCCTGAGCGGGGGCTCGGCGAACCCGGCACGCCAACTGGGCCCCGCCCTGCTGTCCGGAGGCACGCGGCTGCTGTGGGTCTACCTGCTCGCCCCGCTGATCGGCGCCTCGCTCGGGGCCGCTGTCCACTGCCTCTTCCAGCGGCGTCTGGACGTCCCCAAGCCCTGCACCTACCGGCTGTGCGGACACGACGACGCCGTACGGCGATCACCGTGACGTACGGGCATGGAGTGCGCCGTGGCCTTCAACTCGCCTTCGACCACGCGCGGGACCGTCGGGGATGCGGAACCCTCGGCGTCGCGGATCACCACAGAGGCCGCGACGTGACAGGCAGGGTTCGGTGGTCGTCGCCGTGGTCGGCTGCCGTGCACTCCAGGAGCCGGTGAGTGTGCCGGGTCAGGGTGAGCACCTGGCGCAACGAGGCGCCGACCGGCGCGATCCGCAGCCACTGGCCGCGTCGCCGGCCGAGCGCCTGGGCCTGGACGAGGGGACGCAACCCGGCCGCGTCGATGAAGGTGAGGTCGGCCGCGTCGACGGTCACACCCCGGCTGTGATCGAGGCTGAAAGAGAAGTCGAGTGCGCTCCCGACCGCAGGTGCGGTGGCGAAGTCCAGTTCACCGCTCAGGCACACTCGCATGCTGCACCCCTGCCCTGGGCGCACCGTGATGCGCAGATGCTCGGGGGACGGCCAGGTCAGCGAAGGGCAGCGGGGGGCAGGACGGTCGAGTGCAGGCGTGGTCAGCAAGTCTGTTCCTCTGGAGATCTTCGCGGCCGTACGCATGACGCGGCACTGGCCGCGGCCGTGCGGGAGCCGTTGACTTGGTCCAGCGTGCACTCGACCGACGTGGGCGCACATCGGTCGAGGTGGCGAAGCCACAGGTCGGCCGCAGGGATGACCCGGGTGGGCGCATCCTGCCCGGTGCTGAGCCCTACGGGGTGGGAGTCGTGGGGAGGGCGATTCCCGTGTCGTAGGCGAGGATGACGGCCTGCACGCGGTCGCGCAGGCGGTACTTCTCGAGGATGTGGGCGACGTGGGTCTTCACGGTGGCCTCGGTGACGAAGAGTTCGGCGGCGATCTCGGCGTTGGTCAGACCGCGGGACAGGGCGCGCAGCACGTCCATCTCCCGTTGGGTCAGTGCGTCCAGGCTCGGCGGGGCGGGTGCCGGTTCGGGCAGCGCGGCGAAGCGCTGCAGGAGGCGCCTGGTCACCCGTGGGGACAGGACCGCTTCACCCGAGGCGACGGTGCGGATCGCCTCGACCAGGGAGGCGGCCGGGCCGTCTTTCACCAGGAACCCACTGGCCCCCGCACGCAGTGCGTCCAGAACGTGCTCGTCCACGTCGAAGGTGGTCAGGATGATGACCCGGGTGTCCGGCAGGGCGTCGAGGATGCGGCGGGTGGCCTCCACCCCGTCCAGGCGGGGCATGCGGATGTCCATGAGCACGACGTCCGGTTGCAGGCTGCGGGCGTCGCCGACGGCGGCCAATCCGTCGCCGGATTCGCCGACCACGGTCAGGTCGGATTCGGCTTCGAGGATGAGTCGGAACCCGGTGCGGATCATGGGCTGGTCGTCGACGAGGAGGATGCGGGTGACGGTCATCGGAAGCGGTCCATTTCGTTGTCCGAAGCTGTGGTGAGGGGCAGGTGGGCACTGACCAGGAAGCCGCCTTCGGGCAGCGGACCGGTGTGCAGGGTGCCGCCGGCGGCGGTGACGCGTTCACGCATGCCCGCCAGGCCGTGCCCCCCGGACGGCACCGGGCGGGAGGCTGGGGCACCGGCGCGCGGGCCGTCGTCGCGCACCGTGACGGTCAGACGGTCCGGCTGCCAGGCAAAGGTGACGGCCGCGCGTGTGTGCCCGGCGTGTTTGAGGGTGTTGGTCAAGGCTTCCTGCACCACGCGGTAGGCGGTCAGTTCGGTGCCGGCGGGCAGTCGGCGGGCTGGGCCCGTGTGGGTCGACTCCACACGAAGCCCGGCTTCGCGCAGTGAGTCCATCAGTGGGGGAATGTCGGTGATGCCCGGCTGCGGCGACCGTCCCCTGACCGCATCGTCGTCCTCGGTGCGGAGCACATCCAGCAGGCTCCGTAGTTCCGCGACGGTGGCACGGCCGGTCGCCTCGATGACCGCGAGCAGTTCCCGGGTCTTGCCCGGGTCGTTGGCCTGGACGCGGTCGGCGGCGATGGCCTGTACGACCATCAGGCTCACATGGTGGGCCACGATGTCGTGCAGCTCGCGGGCGATCCTGGCCCGCTCCTCCACCACCGCGGTACGGGCCACCGCGACCTGCTCCCGTTCGACGGCAGCCGCGTGCTCGAGTGCCTCGGCCGCCATCGCGCGGCGGGCCCTGACCAGGCAGCCCAGCGCCCACGCCGCGACCACGAGAACGTCCACGACGAGGGCCGACCCGATGCCGTCGGCACCGAGGAGCAGTGCTTCGGTGCCGCTCGCCGCCAGTGCCGTCCCCGCCAGCAGCGGGTAAGGCGGACAGCGCGGAAAGCGGACGGTGGTCAGGAAGACCGCCACGCCGACTGCCAGCAGCACGGGGCCGATGGTGGCGTCTCCGGCGGTGACCGGCGCGGGGATGGAGTGCCGGGCCTGAAGCAGCGCCGCGGCCGCCCCCACGCCCACCAGCGCGGCAACAGGCCGGCGGCGGTGCAGCACGAAGGGCGCCCCCACCGCCAGGGCCAGCACGATGCCCACCGCGTCCAGACCATGTCCGGCCGGGTGCGCGGGATCGACGGCCTGAGTCAGGGCGGCCAAACCCAGCAGCGAAGCGAGCAGCAGGTCGACCGCTGCCGGCGGCATCCGGCGCCGGGCGAGGGCGTCGAAATGCACGTGCTTGCGTGCCTCTCCCAGGAGATCGAATCGTCTGCCGATGTCAGCCACCCATAGCCCTTCTTACGCGCGTGACGGACTCGGCAACAGGCGAAAGGGCACGCCTGATTTCCTCGTCCGGCGCGAAAAGGAGGTCTTGGCCCGTTCTGCGGACGGTGTGGCCGGATACGCGGGGCCGGGGGATGAGGCAGACGCGATCTCCCCCCTGTGACGGACAGCGGATACCGCTCTTGAGCCAGAGGAACGGCCGGCCCGGCGGCACCACGATGGAAACGAAGCCGGGCGGGCCGCAAGGGGCCCGCCCGCACATCGAAAGGCGCAGCATGCACCACATCTCATCGACCGGCGGCCGTACTGGCTCCATGACCCGGCGTCGCACGCTCGCCGTGATAGGGGCGGCTCTGGCCGCCGGCACGGTGGTGGCGACCGGTGCGGGGGCACAGGCCTTCGCCGGCCACCCGTCGCCGGCGGACCGGGGCGTCCGGAAGGAAGCGGTGATGCGCACGCTGACGCCGCAGGTCCGCGCCCAGCTCGACAGCGCCGTCAAGGACGTTTTGAAGTCCACGCACACACCCGGGGTGACGGTGGGACTGTGGGCGCCGGGCAAGGGCAGTTACGTGCGGGCGTTCGGCACCGCGGACAAGGCGACCAACGCACCGATGTCCCCCGGGTTCAACATGCGCATCGGCAGTGTCACCAAGACCTTCACGGTGACCGCGCTGCTGCAACTGGTCGACCGCGGGCAGGTGAATCTGGACGATCCGATCTCGAAGTACGTGCGCGGCGTCCCCAACGGCCACCACATCACCCTGCGTCACCTCGCGCAGATGCGCAGCGGCCTGTTCAACGCCCTGTACGACGAGGACTTCGCGAACGCCTTCCTCGCCGACACCAGCCGCACTTTCACCAACGAGGAGTTGCTGGCCTACGCCTTCAAGCACCCGGTCGCCTTCCCGGCCGGCACCCAGTACGAGTACAGCAACACCAACACCATCCTCCTGTCGATGGTGGTCGAGAAGGCCACCGGACAGCCCTTCGACCGCTACCTGACCCAGCACGTGCTCAAGCCGGCCCATCTGAAGCACACCTTCATGCCCAAGGGCGCCGAATTCCCCGCTCCCCACGCTCACGGTTACACCGACCAGGCGTCGGACGACGGCTCGATCACGGACGCCACGAACTGGGCGCCGCCGGGCGGGGCGTCCGGGGTGATGATCTCGAACCTGCACGATCTGCGGTCCTGGGCGTCCACCCTCGCCGAGGGGAATCTGCTGTCCCGGGCCACCCAGGCGGAACGGCTGAAGATGCTCTCGGTGGGCCGGGAGGGCCTCAGCTACGGACTGGGCATCTTCGACAACCACGGGTGGATCGGGCACAACGGATCTCTGCCCGGCTACCAGACGCTCATGGTCTACCTCCCCAAGGCAAAGGCCACGCTCGTGGTGCACACCACCAGCGACATCAATTCCGAGGGCAAGTCGCTGAGCACGAAGTTCGCCAAGGCGGTCACCGACATCGTGACCCCGAAGAACGTCTACGACATCCCCACCTCCTGACTCGTCCGGGAGCCATGGTCATCCGGCTCCGTACGTGATCGCTCGGACAGGTCCTCAACCGACCCGCACCTCGGTGTTCTGGCAGGCGTGCAGCAACCAGCTCCCGTCCCCCTGCCTGGTCATGACGTAGAGAGGGGCGCCCTCGGTGTCGCCCTCTGCCGAGTGGTAGAGCTGCCGGACCTTGACAGCCGCCACGTCGGGCCGCAGGAACTGCGTGTGCACTGCCTCGTAGGTGACCTCGCCGTCCCAGCTCGCGTCGGGCAGGACGGCGCGGGTGAACTCGGCGATCGCGTCGAAGCCGATGAGGACCTTGCCGTGGGCGGTCGTCCAGAGGGCCTCGGGATGGAAGAGCGCGAGGAACCCCTCGACGTCCTTGGCACGCTGGGTGCGCTCGACCGTGGCCACGACCTGTTCGATGGCCTTGATGTCTGCGGTTTCGGTGTTCATGCGGATCACCCTGAGACCTCAAGCCGACTTGAGGTCAAGGCCATCCATCGAGATGGCCCGGACACGCCCTGACCGGAGCCGCATCTGCCGGGCGGTGATGTGCGTCCGACCCGTGTGGCCGGGCGCACACCACCGCCCGGCGCACGGTGACGATCCGGGCCCGTGGCACGGCGGCAGTTCGGCCGAACCGGTCGCGGCCTGGTGGATGGCCTTCCTTCAGCCGGGCGGCTGATTCCGGGTGCCGGCTCGTTCGGGCAGCGGAGGCCTCCTCTCCTCACCACGACCGAGGCAAGGGCACCCGAGCCGGAATGCAATGAGAGGCGGGTCCGGCCGCCGATCGGCCGGAAATCGATTCACACGAGGAGACCATCACATGAGCCGCTGGATCCGGCAGCCGGGCAGCACTGCGGGCGACCTCCCCTTCGCGGTCCAACTGCGAGAGGTGACCAAGCGCTACGGCAAGGGCTCGCGGGCGGTCGTGGCTCTCGACCGCGTCAGCGCGGACATCGCCCAGGGCACTTTCACCGCGATCATGGGGCCCTCCGGATCGGGCAAGAGCACCTTTCTGCACATGGCCGCGGGACTGGACCGTCCCACCTCCGGCTCGGTGCGGTTGGGTTCGACCGAGTTGTCACAGCTGAAGGAGACACCGCTGACGACTCTGCGCCGCGGCCGGATGGGGTTCGTCTTCCAGGCGTTCAATCTCCTGCCGTCGCTCACGGTGATGCAGAACATCACGCTGCCGCTGCGGTTGCAGGGCCGTAAGCCGGACGAGGAGTGGTTCTTCGAGATCGTGGCGCGGACCGGCCTGAGCGAACGGCTGCGGCATGTCCCCGCCCAGCTGTCCGGCGGCCAGCAGCAGCGCGTCGCCATCGCCCGCGCCCTGGTGACCCGCCCGGACGTCGTTTTCGCCGACGAGCCGACCGGCGCCCTGGATCCCCAGACCGCGCAGGACATACTCGGACTGCTGCGCCAGGCCGTGACGGACCTGCATCAGACCGTGGTGATGGTGACCCATGACCCGGTGGCCGCCGCTCACGCGGACCGCGTCGTCTTCCTCGCGGACGGGCGGATCGTGCATGCGCTCGGGGCTCCGACGGTCGACCGGGTGACGGCCGCCATGGCCGGTCTGCGCAAGGCCGCCTGATGCTGGTCGTGACCGTGAAGGCCCTCATGGCTCGCAAGGGCAGCCTCATCGGCACCTTCGTGACGCTGCTCCTGGGCTCCGCGGTGCTCGGCGTCTGCGGGATCCTGCTGGAGTCGGGGCTGCGCATGGCCCACCCGCCCGAACGGTATGCGGCCGCCGATGTCGTGGTCGCCGGTCGTCAGCAGGCGCCGGGCCCGTCCGGGCGCGGACACGGTCCCGCCGCCCTCACACAGCCTCTGGTCGAACGGGTCCCCGTACCGGCGGACACCGCCCGGCGCCTGGCGGCGCTGAAGGAGGCCGGCGCCGTCGTCACGGACGTCGGTGTGCCCGCGCGTGTGATCGGTCCCGGCGGCGTCGTGCTGTCCGGCGTCAGCGGTACGCCCACCACGGGGCACAACTGGTCCGGCAGCCGGATGGGCCCGTACCGTCTGGCCTCCGGACGGGCGCCGGCCACGCGGCACGAGGTGGTGCTCGACGAGCAGCTCGCCGCGGAGGCCGGGGCAACCGTCGGCGACACCGTGTCGCTGATGACCCGTTCGACACCGCGGCGCTTCCGTGTCTCGGGCGTCGTCGCCCTGCACGGGTTTCCGGCACCGCGCCGATCCGTCGTCTTCTTCTCCGACGGTCTGGCCGGGCAGCTGGCGGCCCGGGCGGACGCGGTGGACGCCGTCGGTGTCCTGGTGGCCCCGGGAGTCAGCGCACAGCAGCTGTCCGACGCCGTCGCACAAGCACTGGGCGACCGGCATCTGGCCGTCCTCACGGGAGACGACCGCGGCCGGGCCGAGTTCCTGGACGTGGCCACCACCGGTTCCGCCCTGGTCCTCGTGGCGTCGGCGGTCGCCGGGAACACCCTCCTGGTCACCGTCTTCGTGGTGACGAGCACCATGTCGCTGGCGATGGCGCACCGCCGCCGCGAGACGGCCATGCTGCGTGCCGTGGGAGCCACTCCGCGCCAGATCCGCCGCATGGTGACGGCGGAAGCGCTGGCCGTCTCGGTCCCGGCCGGGCTGCTCGGCTGGCCGGTGGGCATCGCCGTGGTGCACCGGATGTGGGGCCGGCTGGCCTGGCACGGGTTCGTACCGTCGGACCTTCAGCCGGTGATCGGGCCGCTGCCCGCCGTGGCCGCCGTGGGGACGGCGGTGCTGACCGCCCACACGGCCGCTCGCGTCGCCGCCCGCCGCGCGAACCGTATCCGGCCGACCGAGGCGCTGGGGGAATCCGCCGTCGAACGGACGGACCTCGGCAAGGGCCGGCTGGTCACCGGAGGTGCGCTGGCAGCGGGCGCCGCCGGGCTCTTCGTCACGGGCCTGACGCAGAAGGGCGACTTCACCACCCTGGTGGGGATGGCCAACGCGCTCGTCCTGGTCACGGTGATCGCCGCCGCGGTTCTGGGCCCACTGGTGTCCCGGATGTCCATGCCCATAGTGACTCCCTTGCTGAGAATGTCCAGGGCCACCGGCTATCTGGCCACGGCCAACCATCGAGCCCACCCACGCCGCCTCGCCGCGGCGGTCACCCCGCTGATGCTGGCGGTGTCCTTCGCGGCGACCGTGGTCTTCGCCCAGACCACCGCGTTGCAGGCATCCCGGGAGCAGTCGCGAGACGGTGTGATCGCCGGTCACGTCCTGACCGCGGCGCAAGGTGTGTCGCCGCAGGCCGCCGCCGAAGTGCGCCGCCTGCCCCAGGTGCGGGCGGTGACCGGCGTGGTGAGATCCACGATCGTCGCCACCCCCGCTCATACCCGCGACGGGCAACCGGTGTCCCTCAGCGCCCAGGGCGTGGAGCCCACAGCCGTGGCCGCCACGATGGACCTCGAGCCGCGCCAGGGCAGTCTGGAACGCCTGAACCACGACACCGTCGCCCTCAGTGCGGTCGCCTCCTCCCAGCTGGGACGGGGACTCGGCGACACCGTGCAGCTGCGTCTGGGAGACGGAACCCCTCTCACCGCCACCGTGGCCGCCGTCTACGAACGCGGCCTGGGGTTCGCCGACGTCACCTTCGACCACGACCTGCTGCTCGCGCACACGACCTCGCGCCTGGACCAGTCCGTGCTCGTCCGGACGGCCGCGGGATCACGGGACACGGCGGGGGCGGCCCTGGCCGAGGTGGCCCGACGCTACCCCGGCACCGTGGTCACGGACTCCCTGTCCGTCGACGAACGGACGCGGCCTCAGGAAGCCAACGCCTGGGTCAACTACCTGCTGGCCGGCCTGATCCTCGTCTACGCGGGGGTGGCGGTGGTGAACACCCAGATGATGAACACGGCCGCACGCCGGCGGGAGTTCGGGCTGCTGCGGCTGGGGGGCATGACCGCGGCGCAGGTGATGCGCATGATGCGGTGGGAGAGCCTCGCCGTGGTCCTCGCCGGAGTGGGCGCCGGCACTCTGGCCTCCCTTCCGCCGCTCGTGCTGGTCTCCCTCGCCCTCACCGGCAGCCCCTGGCCGGCCGTCCCCGCGCTGGTCTATCTGTCCATCGCCGGGACGACAGCCGCGCTCGCGGCGACGGCTGCCCTGGTCCCCGCACGCGTCGCGCTGCGCACACCACCGCTCAAGGCCATCGACGCCAGGCAGTAGGAGCGGACGTCACGGACCGGATCCGAGCAGTCGCGCAGAACCGTTGACTTCCCGGGCGCACATTGGTTGAGTGGCTGAGCCACTGAGCCAGTCAAGCCATGGGGAGGACGGCGTGGAGGCACTGCCCCGCGAAACCATCGTCGATGTCCTGGAGAGCCGCCTGCGGGAGGACATCCTCGCCGGGCGCCACCCCGCAGGCACCTACCTGCCGCCGGAACGCACGCTCGCCGACGGCTACGGCGTCACCCGCACCACGTTGAAGCACGCGTTCGGGCGCCTGACGCAGGCCGGACTGCTGGAGACCCGGCACGGTGTCGGCACCCGTGTCCGGGACTACCTGCGACTGGGCGGTGCGGACCTGCTGCCCATGCTCGTACGGCACAGTCCCGACTGGATCGGTGAGATCTTCGAAGTGCGGCGCAGCATCGGCGCGTTGATCGCCGAGCGTGCCGCCGTGCGGGCGACCGACGGGCAGCGAGGCGAACTGCGCAGGCTGCTGACCGAAGTGGGACACGCCGCGGACCCCGACGCCGTGCAGCTCGCCGACATCGACGTCCACCGGGCGCTCGCGCGTGCCACCGGCAACCGCGTCTACGTCCTGCTGACCAATACCCTCTTCAACGCCTATCTGCCGGTACGGGCCGCGCTCAGGGGACCGTTCACCGACGCGCAGGTGGCCCGTGACCGACTGGAACCGGTGATCGAGGCCGTGGCGGCGGGCGACGCGGCGGGCGCTCGGCGGGCGGCCGAGCAGTATCTGACGGCCACCGAGCGGATCATGCTGGAGGACCTGGCATGAGCGCGGCCCCCACCTCGAGCCGGGCCGCGCGCAATGGCTCTCCCGCTCGCGGCACGGTCTTCCGCGAGAGCATGCTCGGCAGCCTGCGTCTGGACGACGAGGACCGCACCCGCCGGGTCCGGCTCGACCTGACGGTCTCCGCGGACCGTCTCCTGCGGCCCTTCGGCACCACCCCGGCCCGGGCCACCGGCCGGGTCCGGGTGACAGGCTGGAGCGACGATCCGCACGCCGAGGGCGAGTTGGAGATCTCACCGCTGGCACGCCGCCGTATCCGCTACCGCATCGCGTTCACCGCGGACGGCCGCCGGCTCACCCTGGACGGCTGGAAGTCCGTCAGCCCGCGCCACCCGGTGACATCCATGACGGTGCTGCCGTACACCCTGTACGAGAACGGCGTACGCATCGGCAGCGGCACCCTCCGTTTCCCGCTCGGTACGCAGCTCCTCCCTTTCCTCACCAGCTTCCGCTTCCCACGGCGGGAGAACCCCGGCACCTTCCTCGCGTCCCGCTGGCGCGGGGAGCCGGGTCGCACCGAGGTCTGGTACACCACCGTCACCGACCCGGACACCGGCACCGGACTGTGGCTGCACCACGAACTGGTTTCTCCCGCGGACGGATCCCCGCCGTACGCGCACGGCTGGGCGGCGGTGTTCCCCAGGGAGGGCTCCGTGCGCCACGCCCGCTTCGGCCCATCCTCATGGAGTGCGCAGGAGTCCGGCTTCGGCACGGACGACATCACCGTCCGGCCGGGCCGCCTGTCCGGATCGGCCGAGGACGGCGCCATGCGCTGGGACATCGCCGAACGACCGGCCGGCGCGCCGCTGTTCACCTTCCCCCGCTGGTCGTGGCGCCGCCTCCTGCTGCCGGCGGCACAGATGCTCCCCGCCGCGCGGTCCTGCTACGACGGCTCGTTCACCCATGACGGCACGACGCTGACGCTCACCTCGGCCCCCGGGGCCTCCGCCCGGATCTACGGTCACGGCAACGCACACCGCTGGGCCTGGCTGCACGCCGACCTCGGCGGCGGCGACGTGCTGGAGATCGTCGCGGCCGTGTCCACGCGGCCGGGCCTGCGCAGACTTCCCCCGCTGACCTTCCTCCGGCTGCACCGGCACGGCCGCACCTGGCCCCGCCGTGCCGAACGCCCGGCCGTCGGCTGGGCCGGCCTGTGCCGGTTCCGCACCGACATCAGCCTGCCGACGTGGACGGTCACCGGCCGCACAGCCCTGCGCCGGATCCGTGTCGACGTCACCCAGCCCGCCGACCGCGTCCTCACCCTGGACTACACCGACCCCGACGGCGGGCACGCCACGTGCCGCAACAGCGAACGCGCCCACGCACACATCCGGCTGGAGCGGTGGTGGTTCGGCGGCTGGCGCACCGAGGCCGAGTGGGAACTCGACGGCACCGCGCACGCGGAGGTGGGCACCCGATGAGCCTTCCCGGCCTCGTGGCCGCTCTCCTCGCCGACGACGGCACCGCCGACTGGCCCCGGCGCGTCCCCACCCGACTGGACACGGTCCTCGCCTCGATGCCGCTCGCCGCCCGGGCCGGCCTGCGCGCGGCGGCGCGCGGCGTGGACACGTACGCCGCCGCCCGCACCGGACGCACCCTCGGCGCGCTCACCCCGGCGGAACGGCAATCCGCACTGGAGGATCTCGCCGCACGACCCGGGCTCCTGCCGCTCCTGGACGTGCTCAAGGTGCCCGTGCTCCTGGCGGCCGGCACCGAACGACTGCTCCAGGACGCCCCCGCACCACGCGCTCCTGTGCGCCCCGACCCGCCGCTCGATCTGACACCCCTGCACGCCTGGCCCGCTCGCTCCACCGCCGACGCCGTGGTCATCGGTTCGGGCGCGGGCGGAGCGATGGCGGCTCGGACGCTGGCCCGCGCCGGACTCCGTGTCGTCGTGCTGGAAGAAGGCGAACACCACTCCACCGAGTCGTTCGGCAAGCGCCCGCCCCTCGACCGGTTCACCGAGCTGTACCGGGACGGCGGGGCGAGCGTCGCCGTCGGCAGACCACCCCTGCTGCTGCCCGTGGGCCGCGCGGTCGGCGGCACCACGGTCGTCAACTCCGGTACCTGCTATCGCACTCCGGATCACGTTCTCACCCACTGGAGCAGGGACCTCGGCTTCACGCTCGCCGACGGCTTCGACCGCCATCTGGACGAGGCCGAACGCAGCCTGCGTGTCGCCCGCCAGCCCCTGGACGTCCTCGGCGCGAACGGCCGTACCGCCCTCGCCGGTGCCCGCGCGCTCGACTGGCGGGCGGCGCCTCTGCGCCGCAACGCGCCCGGCTGCCAGGGTTCCTGCCAGTGCGTGGCCGGCTGTCCGACCGGCGCCAAGCAGAGCGTGCAGCTCTCGGTGCTGCCCGAGGCCTGCGCGGCCGGGGCACGCATCGTCACCGGTGCCCGCGTCGAGCGCATCCTCGTCGACACGGACCGGCCCGGGGGGCCTCGCGCGGCCGGCATACGCGCACGCGGGCAGGAGTCCGCATGCGAGATCCTCGCGCCCCTGGTCGTCGTCGCCGCAGGAGCCTTGCAGTCCCCACCGCTCCTGCGTCGCTCCGGACTCGGCCGGCATCCCCACCTCGGCCGCAACCTCAGTGTCCATCCGGCCACGAGTGTCGCCGGACGCTTCGCCGAACCGGTCACGGCCTGGGAGGGCGTGCTGCAGAGCGTGGGCGTGGAGGAACACCACGAGGATGGGATCCTCATCGAGGCCACCGCGACCCCGCCCGGTATGAGCTCCTTCATCCTGCCCGGGGTCGGAGCCGAGCTGCGCCGCGAACTGGAGGGCGCCGACCGGCTCGCCACACTCGGCGCGATGATCGCCGACCGTCCCTCCGGCCGCGTCCTCGGCCGCGACCGCACACTGGTCCGTTACGACGTGGCTCCCCGTGACGCCGGACGCCTGGTGCGGGCCGTGCGGGCCATGGGCGAGCTGCTGTTCGCCGCCGGCGCCGAGGAAGTGCTCACCGGCATCCCCGGCAGGCCCCGCGTGCGCTGCCTCGCGGAACTGGACGCCGTGCTGGCGGACACGAGCGTCCGGCGGCTTCATCTGTCCGCCTACCATCCCACCGGCACCGTCGCCGCGGGCCACGATCCCCAGCGCCGTCCCTGCGACTCCCTGGGCCGACTGCGCGGAGTGCGGGGCGTACTGGTCGCCGACGCCTCCGCGCTGCCCAGCTGCCCCCAGGTGAACCCCCAGCTGAGCATCATGGCGGGGGCCCTGGCGATCACCGAGGCCTTCTTGGACGCATGAACCGTCCCGGGCACCGACAGGGCGCCTGGGCCCGGCCCGGGCCAGGTGCGGCCTCAGGCTGTTCGCGGAGCGGCTGCTTCAGGCGCCGGAGGCTCGAGCCGGGCCACGAGGGAACGGCCGGCCCGCTGGAGTTCCTCGTCGTGCTCCACGTTCTGGAACCGGCCGCCGCGCCGGGGCAGGGCCAGGTGCTCGCGGAGCAGAGGCAGGGCCGGTGCCGCGAGAGAGCCCATGCGGTCCAAGCAGGTTACGACGTGGCTGGCCGTCGCGGGGTTCTGGTCCATGGCCTGCAACAGGGCGTCCAGGACGGCCGCGGCCTCGGCCTGGCCGCCGATCTCCCAGAGCACGGACGCGCAGTACACCCGAACCCATTCGTACTCGTGCGTCAGGAGGTTGCGCAGGCGCGGCAGGGCGGCCGAGGCGGGCGGGACCATCTCGCCGAGCACATCAGGGCGGTGATCGTGTGGCAGGACTTCAGGACGGCCGCGGCCTCGGCGGCGACCTCACGGTCGGCCGAAGTGAGCTGGTCGGCGACCAGCAGCAGAAGCCGGGCGTGGTCCCCGCGCCAGGCCCGCATCAGCTCTCCGCTCATGCGCACCGCCTCCAGGAGGGAGCCGGGGTCCGGGCTGCTCAGCTGCTCGCCCAGCACCGCCGTGCGCTCGGCGACACGCGCTCACCAGAACTTCGTGGAACGTACGCAGCGGGCCGGTGGTCGGCGCGTACACGCGCGTATGTCTGTCGAGCTCCTCGAAGGCGGCGACGATCTGGGGCGCGACGTTGTCCGTGGGCGCCGCCGTGCGGCTCGGGGCCGGCGCGATGGGCCGCACGGGTATGGCGCGGGCGGTCTCACGCAGCAGGCCGACGACGGCCGGTACGACGTCCTCGCCGATCTGGTCCGGGGCGCAGCGGGCTCGCTGGACCAGGGCCGCGAGCCGGGTCACCGAACCCTGGGACGGGTCGCCGACGAGTCCGCCGAGCCAGTCCCTCACCTGGTGCGAGACCGTCGGCGCAACGCGACGACGGCGGCCCGATCGGGCGTGGTGCCGTCGACGGCCAACTCGAACAGGAAGGGCAGGCTGGCCGCCGTGAGCGGGCACACGCTGCCCTGGTGGTGGACGGCGCCGTGGAAGCGGTCGAGGGCCGTGGGCCGTTCCCCGGCGTCCGGGGAACGCGGCGCCCACAACAGCGCCGGTACCTCCTCGGCCGAGCCGTACGCGCGCTCCATCGACGCCCAGAACATAATCAGCACCATGTCAGACAGTACTGACAACAACGGCGTGCCGCGACAGAACCTACGACACCATCGGCACGGGCCAGGACGATCGGGCGCCGGCTGCCACGCTTCGCCATGGTCCGGGACCGGTACGGGGCGGCTGCTGGCGTGCACCAACGGGTGCAGCCGCACGACCGGCAGCCCGTCCAGCCCGGCTACAGAGCCACGTCAACTTGACACTTCCTCCTGTCGCCGGTTGTCGCCGACTGTGGCGGGGATGGCGTTGTCGATGAGGACGGCGGCGATGGCGGCGGCGGTGGGGAAGGCGTCGGCGTTGAGTACGCGGGTACGGGCCGCGGCGCCGTCGATGAGCAGCGCGAGCTGCTCCCCGAGCTGTTCAGGGTCGGCGGCGCCGGCTTCGCGGGCGGTGTCGGCGAGCCGCGCGGCGACGGCCTTCTTGTAGTCGCGTGCGTACTGGGATGCCGGGTGCTCGGGGTCGTGGAGTTCCACGGCGGCCGCGATGTACGGACACAGGGGGGTGGTGGGGGGGACGTCGAAGGCGGCGAGGAGCCGTTCGCGGGGCGTGAGGTCGGTGCGGTCGAACACGCCGGACAGAACCGAGGGGTCGAACCGCTGAAGGTACTCGGCGACGAGTTCGTCCTTGCCGGCGAAGTGCTGGTACGCCGTGCGCTTGGACACCTCGGCCACCGCACAGAGCTGATCCATGCCGGTGCGGTTGATGCCCTGCTCCCGGAACAGCTGCCGGGACGCGCTGAGGATGCGCTCGCGGGCGCCCCGGCCGCGGCGGCGGCCCGTAGGCCCCTTCTCCAACTCCGTCATGGGCCCATCCTACCGCCCGTGGGTAACGACCGGTGTACATAGTTTGCGCCCCGGCCGCCCGACCCGTACGGTAAGCACACAGGGCGGTGTACATAACGTCGCCGCCCCAGGTACACACGGCACCACCGACCCAAGGGAACGACTATGGGCAAGCTCGAGGGCAAAGTCGCGGTCATCACCGGCGCCACCACCGGCATGGCGCTGGCCGGCGCGAAGCTGTTCGTCGACGAGGGAGCACACGTCTTCATCACCGGCCGCCGCCAGGACGCCCTGGACGAGGCGGTGCAGCACATCGGCCGCAACGTCACCGGCGTCCAGGGCAACGCCGCCGACCTGGACGACCTGGACCGGCTGTACGACACCGTCAAGCGGGAGAAGGGCAGCGTCGACGTGCTGTGGGCCAGCGCGGGCGGGGGCGAGCCCGCCCCGCTCGGCGAGATCACCGAGGCCCAGTTCGACACCTGGTTCGGCCTCAACGCCCGCGGCACCCTGTTCACCGTCCAGAAGGCCCTCCCGCTCTTCAACGACGGCGGCTCCATCCTCATGACCGGCTCCAACGCCTCCCTCGGCGCCTTCCCCGGCTGGAGCGTCTACGCCGGCAGCAAGGCCGTCCAGCAGGCCTGGGCCCGCGTCTGGCTCAACGAGCTCAGGGACCGCCGCATCCGCGTCAACGTCCTGACTCCTGGCCAGGTCGCCACCGCCAAGCAGGCGGAACTCTTCGACGAGGCCACGAAGCGGCAGTTCGAGTCCCTCATCCCCCGCGGCGTAATGGGGCATCCCGACGAAATCGCCAGGGCAGCGCTCTTCCTCGCCTCCGACGACTCCAGCTACGTCAACGGCATGGAACTCGTCGCCGACGGCGGCACCACCGCCATCTGAACCGAACAACACCCCACCAGGGCAGGACATCTCATGAGCAGCATCAGCATCATCGGCACCGGGAACATGGCGCGCACCATCGGTACTCGGGCGATAGCGGGCGGCAACACCGTCGAGGTCATGGGCCGCAATCAGTCCAAGGCCGCTGACCTGGCCAAGGCTCTCGGCGGCGGCACCACGACCGGAGAATGGGGCACCGCGCCGGCCGGGGACATCGTCATCGTGGCGCTGCTGTACGACGGTGTCGTGCCGAGCGTCGCCCAGTACGGAGACGCTCTCGCGGGCAAGGTCATCGTCGACATCAGCAACCCCTTCAATTCCACGTTCGACGGGCTGGCCCACCGCGAGGAGACCTCGATCGCACAGGAGGCCGCCAAGGCCGCCCCGGCCGGCGCCAGTGTGGTGAAGGCGTTCAACACCATCTTCCGTCATGTCCTGGAGAAGGGTCGGCCCGACGTCTTCATCGCCGGGGACAACGCGCAGGCCAAGGCGCGTGTGGAGGCGTTTGTCGAGAGCCTCGGACTGCGCCCGCTGGACGTCGGCGGCCTGAAAATGGCTCACTGGCTGGAAGGAGCGGGCGTGGTCACGGCGGGCCTAGCCAACCACGGGGTGGGGAACTTGAACTTCGCCCTCAGCATCACCGAACTTCCCGTCTGAGCAAGCGACCGACTGAGCCTTTTCGGAGCAGCCGCCGATCGGGGGACGACGTTGGTGTGAGGGCGGGGTGCGCAACGCACAGGGCTCCCGTGCCGTTGAGGGAGGCGTGCGTAGTCTCACTCAGCAGCACAGGAGCTTTGCGGTCAGAGTCGAAAGCCTTCGCCGCACCAACCACAACCCGTTGGGCCGTCCGTCATCAGAGTCCGAACGCGGCAATCACTCGCTCGGCAAGATCCTCTTCTGTCATCGTGCTATCGACGCGGATGGTGCGCAGTCGGAGCCGCTCGGCTTCCCCCTCCAGGCGTTCGGTGAACATGTGGTCACGCTCCGCAATGTTACGGCCTGCCTTTGTGGGGTCGCTGGTCTTCCACAGAAACCCTTGCCCCGGTGCCGACCGGCTCCGGATGGCGGCCTGGCGGAAATCAGGTGTGGGCAGAAGCCAGACCGCCTGCTCAGGGGCGGCAAGCAGAGGTTTCACGAGGTGCGGCAGCAGCCGGAATCCCTCGACGAGGACGCACGGCTCCTTTGGCAGGCTGAGGAGGTCTTCGACGATCAGGCCGAAGCCCTCACCCTGGAACCAGTGGAAGGTCTCGAGCATGACCTCCGGAGTCCGGCTCACCCATCGCTCGTCCATGTCCATGGCGATGAACTCATGGAGGTGGGGGGCGTCTTCGGGGCTGGTCCGCCTCGCGTGATCAGGCATCACGTCGTCGGTCGCGTACAGACGCCACCCATAGCGATCGGCGAGTCGGCGGGCGATGGTCGACTTGCCGGCGCCACTTCCGCCACCGATCCAGAAAACGTTCCGCAGCCGCACCGGAAGCTCTGCGGCGTCGGTCACCTGGTCGTTCTGTCCGGGCTGCATCTTGCTCCGATCCAGCGGTTACGACCAAGGCGGGCCTCATCGCGGTCGTCGTTGTCGGCGGCTTTTCTCCAAAGCTACTGCCTGCCGGCGCCGGTGGGCCGCACGAACGAGCGGCGGTGTCCGAGCGGCGGCCGCCTGATCGGTCATGGGAAAGGGTCCCTGGTGAGCTGCACCAGGGACCCATCAGGGAGTGCGACGCTGGGCGACTGGGGGTTCCACCCAGCGGCGCCTGCCCTTCAGTGGTGGTTGAGGAGCTTCGCGGCCAGTTCCCAGAGCGCCCTGGCTCCGAGAGCTAAGCCCAGCCGTTCAGCAACCTCACGGACCCACCCCTTCGGGGTAGGGGACCGCTTCTTGTCCACCATGTGCCCACCTCACCTCATCTTGATTGGGCCGAGTCGACCGGTTGATCCGGCGACCCCCAGGACGGCGGATCCCTCGGTACAACCCGGCCCGAGCCCACTGATGAGGTAAGGCACTTTCAGGCTAGGCATCAACTGGTCGGCTGTCCAGGGCTGTTCGGCGCGACCGGCACCCTTGTTGCACAACGACCTTCAAGGGGTTGATGAGGACTCAGTCCTGGACAGGCTCCACATGATGAGGCTCGGCTCCGCCGAGGCAGCCGCAACGACCCGAGCAGTTGGCGGCTCACAGGAGACGATCAGTTCTTCGCCAATCAGATACGTCGCACCTGATCGCCGCCGCCTCGATCATGAAGGACTGAGGACAGAAGGTCTTCGCGAGGGCCTCGATGGCCTCCTCGGCATGCGCGGGGGACTCGACGTCGTGGAAGAGGGGACGAGGGCCGGACGTGCGAGTGAAGCCCGGCGGCCGCCGGGTCGCGGACGCCCCGCCCGCGGCCCAGCTCCCTGAGATCGGTGGGCGGACGCCGGGACCATCGGGGTAGCGTGCGCCGCGCAACCGGCCCGGCACGGGCGTCGGCGCCTGTGCCGGGTACGCCCGGGTGTGTCAGCTGGGCTGGGCCGTCGGCATGACGAAGACCTGCGGGAGGTTGACCCGCAGCGGCAGCGAGGCGATGAAGCCGACCGTCCGCGCGATGTCGTCCGGCTGGAGCCAGTCGATGGTCTCGTTGGAGCCTTCCAGCCATGCCCTGGCGCCGGGGTCCGTGACGTGGTTCTGCAGCTCGGTGCCCACGATGCCGGGTTCGATCGCGGAGACCCGCACGCTCTTCGGGCCCAGCTCGACCCGGAGGTGCTTCGACAGGTGCGAGACGAACGCCTTGGTGCCGGCGTAGACGGCGAAGGTCGGGTAAAGGTTCTGCGCGGCGCTCGCCGAGGTGTTGATCAGGTCGGCCACGCCGCGCTCGCTTGCGGCACGGTGGGCCTGACCCCCGACGGGCGCACGCGCCGCGTCCCTGGCCTGCGCCGTGAGGAGGCGGCCCGCCTGGCGGGCGTGAGCACCGAGTACTACACCCGGCTGGAGCAGGGCAGGGCGGCGAACCCGTCGCCCGAGGTGGTGGACGCCCTGACGCGCGCCCTGCGGATGGACGCCGCCGAGCGTGAGCACCTGACCAACCTGCTCGCCCGCCCCGGCGGTCGGCGGGCCCCGGTCAATCCGCAGCGGGTGCGCCAAGGCCTGTACCTGATGCTCCAGACCCTGGACCACGTGCCCGCCTTCATCATCGGCCGGCGCACCGACGTCCTCGCCTCCAACCGCCTGGCCCGCACCGTCCTCACCGACTTCGAGGCGCTGCCCGTCCAGCAGCGCAACCTCGCCCGCTACTACCTGCTCGACCCCGAGACTCGCGAGCGCACCGGCGACTGGGAGCAGATCGCGGCCGAGACCGTGGCAATGCTGCGCCTGGAGGCGGGCCGCTGCCCGCAGGACCGCCGGCTGGCCGACCTGATCGGCGAGCTGACCTTGAATTCGACGAAGTTCAGCACTTGGTGGAACGACCACCGCGTGCTCCGCCGAACCCACGGGACCAAGCACTACCGGCACCCTCTCGTCGGCGACCTGTACTTCTCGTACGAGTCGCTGCAGCCGCCCGGCGACGACAACCAGACGCTGTGCGTCTACATCCCGGAGCCGGGCTTCGCCACAGCAGAGTCCCTGCGCATTCTGAGCAGCTGGAACGCGCCGGTGACCGGCACCGCCTCGGACATCCGGCCGCCCGGACCGGCTCCCTGCGCTGCGCCGGCGCCTCTGTGGCGGGCGCGGTGCTATGGGACCAGCAGAGCCAGCGCTTCCCTCGCGTTGTGCTCGGCGATTTCGCGCATCATCGTGCGGTGCGGGAAGCCGCCGTCGAGCAGGCGTAGGGGGCCGGCCACCAGTGAAAGGCGCATCGCCAGCCTGTAGAGGTCGAGCCGTGCTGGATCGAGTCCGGGGCGTGACAAGACCGGGTACTGGTCACCGAAACGAAGCCGCAGGAACACGTGCTCCCACTCGACATCGAAGAACATCACACCCTCGATGTCGATGAGGACGGGGTGTCCGGAGGCATCGACCAGGACGTGATCGGGCCCGAGTTCGCCGTGGATCAGTCCGTGTTGCGTGCGCTGAGCCACTCTTGCGGCCAGCTCCTGCAGGCGGTCGTGCAAGGGGACGGCGGCTGATTCGATCCTGGGGTCGCGTCGGGCCGCTTCCGCAAGGTCCTCGATGGCCCGCGCGAGCACCGATTGCTCGCATGAATCGCCGCTCGCTCTGTCGCCCCGTTCGAGTACGTCCACCCTGCCGTAGGACTGACTGTGCTGCTGGTGCATCACGTCGAGCATTGCGGCCAGCTCGGTCAGGGCATGTGATGCGCGTGCGGGTTCCGTCTTCAGGAGCGCTTCCAGAGTGCCCCCGGCAACGTCCTCGACAACTGCCAGATCCGCTGGACAGCGGTGTCTGCTGTCGTCGGTCAGAAACACCCTCGGCGCCCGGACGCCGATGCCGTCCAGCCTCCGCTGAGCGGCCAGGAAGGGGACCAGCCCGGAGGCCGGAGCAAGCGGGTGGGCTGCGTCGGCGGCTTCCGCGGCCGGCCAGAAGTTCTCGGCCTCGGCCCAGCTGTAGACGATCACACTCGGTGTCCGCGACCCGCTCGTGCGAACCCGGTAGACCCCCTTCCTGCTCCCCCCGCGCAACCGGTCCACGCCGACGACGTGGGCTCCCGCCCCCAGTGCCTCGTGCACGATCCCTGACAGGGCTTCGTCATCCGTGAACTGGCGCATCCGCCGACCCTATCCCGGGCCGGAGCGTCGTCGGGAGGGGCGCCCACTGCTCGTCGGTCGGCGGACGCAAGCGGCGCTTGTGGTCACCGAGGCCGGTAGGCGGTGATCAGCACGGAGACGGTGACCTGATCAGGAAGGAAGCGACCGTCGTTCAGGTCCGCGCGGCTCACGTGGCGTGCGCTCGGCGTCATCGCCACCAGGTCCAGGGCCTCCGGCCCGGACAGGATCGCGGGGTACTCCACCCGTTCGGTGACAGCGGCATCGAAGAAGGGGTGCAGCGCCCGGTGCAGGCGCTGTTCCTTGGCCGGGTCGATGGTGACCATCGCAGGCAGCCGGCCGCGCAGCTCGGCCAGGTGCCGCCCGGTGGGACGGACCACGATCAGCCGGCCGGTCGGGCGCAGCACCCGGTGGAACTCGGCCGGGTTGCGCGGGGCGAACACGTTCAGCACGGTATCGGCCACCCCGTCGGCCAGCGGGAAGGGACGGAAGACGTCCCAGGCCACCGCGGCGCCTCGTTCGTGGGCTCGGGCTGCCGAGCGCAGTGCGCGTACTGACGTGTCCAGTCCCAGGCCACGGGCGCAGGGCGACTGGTCGAGTACGCCGGCCAGGTAGTAGCCCGTGCCGCACCCCGCGTCCACGATCGTGCCCTCCTCGGACACGGCGTCGGCCGCCAGGCGGGCTGCGATGTCGCGGATGGGCGCGTAGGTGCCGGCGGCCAGGAATCGGTTCCGGGCCTGGACCATGGCCGCGTCGTCGCCGCTGGTGGCGCGGGTGCCCGTGAGCAGGCCGACGTAGCCGTGGCGGGAGATGTCGAAGGTGTGGCCCACCGGGCAGCGCAGTGCGCCGCGGTCGGGGTGCAGGGGACGCGCGCGGCACGTTGGGCAACGCAGCAGGTCGAGGGACAGCTCGAGGGCAGGGGAAAGCGACACGGGCACGAGGCACTCCTGGCAAGGGGCGAAGGGAAGAGTCCGTGCCTGCACGCGCGCTCGGAGTGTCACTGCCTCAGGGAGAAACGGGCAGCGTCGGGAACGTGGTTCACGCAGCAGGCACGCCAAGGAGGGCGACGCCGTCCGGCATCGCCCTCAGCGCCTTCCGATCACAGGAAGCAACAGTGCGGGGTGCTCATGAATGCCACGGCAGGAGCTTACGGGACTCGGCCCCGGACCTGCCTGGTCAGGCCCCGCTCCCCCAGCCGTACCGCTCGCGTCGACGCCGACCCGGGTTGGAGGCCGAAGAGGGATGGCCGTGGCCGTTGGCGGCACCGCCGTGAGGCGATCGATGCGATCGCCTTGAAGTTCCAAGCATTCGTAGCTCAGGCCGCCCAGGTCAGGGCCAGGACCCCAGCGTCTGGACTGCGAGGAGATCGCAGAGCGCCAACTGCACCGCCCCGACGACTCGGGGCCCGATCCGCAACAGCACGACGGCCGTTACGCCCACCGCCAGGGCCAAAGCGCCGAAGCCCCGTACGGGCGCCCAGTCCTGGGGCGGCACACCGGTCGGAGTCTGTCCGTAGCCGGCGTTCGTCCGGCCCAGTCCTCGGGCGGCGAGCACGATGACGACCAGCAGCCCGGCCGCTACGTCCGCCACCAGTACCAGGAGCAGAAGACAGCTCGCGGTGAGGGCGCCCTCTCCTCCCGAGGGCTGCTGGTCGGCCAGTTCGCGCATGGTTCAACGATCGCCTGCGCCGTACATTCCCGGACGGCCCGTCATCGACCTGCAACCCACGTGTACTCTCCCCTTCACAAGTTGCTGACGGCTTGTCACCTCATCGCGGCTCAGGATCTGTTGATCTGCGAACTCGGATCCTTGAGTCCCGACTCGGGAATGTCGCTTCAAAACGGGCGGTGTGAACGTCGGACACGTCGTCGCAGATCAGATGCACGTCGAGGCCGGCGGGCGCCTCCCGGTCGATCCGGCCGAGAAACCCGCGGCATCTCATGGCACGGTGCCCGCAGCGCGTCGGCCTGGCATCAGGTGCGGCGCGAGGCCGAGGGCCCGCGGCACACCGAGGCCGAGCGGCAGGTCAGCTCCGGATGCGAGGCGGTCCGGGGCATGGCACATTGGTTGCCGAGCAGCGCCGGGCAAGCGTGGGGTCGGCCGCGTGCCTTCGACCCCTTGTGGCTGCCGGTGCCCGAGGATCGCGGATGACACCGCACGGACAGGTCATCGCTCCTCCCGTAAGCCAGTGCCGTGGTCATGTCCCGGCTGACGAACTGTGGGGTGTGCGTATGCACCGGATGCACTCGATCCGTTTCTCGGCTGCTGCCGCTCTCGGCATCTCGTTCGCCGCCTCCGCACTCGTCCCGACACCCGCCCACGCCACGCGCCTGCCGACGGCGGCCTCCGCCAGCGCCGCCAAGCCCACCATCGTGCTGCTACACGGCGCGTGGGCCGACACGTCCAGCTGGAACGGCGAAGTCGAGATCCTCCGCAAGGAGGGATACCAGGTACGTGCGGTCGCCAACCCCCTGCAGGACCTGACCACCGACTCGCAGACGATCGCCGGCTTCCTCAAGACGGTGCACGGTCCGGTGGTGCTGGTCGGACACTCCTACGGGGGCAGTGTCATCACCAACGCCGCCGCGGAGACCGACAACGTCAAGGCGCTGGTCTACGTGGACGCGGCCGCGCCGGCCATCGGTGAGACCAACGGATCCCTGAGCGGCTCGGACTCGGCGCTCAACGCTCCCGCCGACAAACTGTTCGACACCGCGGCATACGCGCAGGCACCGTCCGGCGGGAAGAATCTCTACCTGAAGAAAGACATATTCCTCAAGGACTTCGCGAGTGACCTGCCCGCCAACCAGGCCGAGGTCCTGTGGGCAACGCAGCGCGCGGCCTCCACGGTCGCGTTCAACACGCCGTCCCAGCACGCGGCCTGGAAAACGATCCCGTCCTGGTACTTCATCAGTTCCGGCGACCGGATCATCACCCCGCAGTCGGAAGA
>NZ_JBSFRB010000061.1:0-36726 GCF_053589015.1 Streptomyces sp. NPDC003393
GACACCCGGGCCGCCAGCATGCCCACCATCAGCCACAGAAAGCGAAACAGTCCACCGACTCCGTCGGCGGACCGTCATGCAAGATCGAGGCTAACGGGAGTTCAGACATGGTGACGTACTACGAGATCATGGGCACCGACCTGTCGAAGCTCACCGCAGCTGCCGACGACTGGGCCGCCATGGCCAAGGACTTCGGCAAGCTCGCGCGAACCTACGAACAAGAAGTGCACGGCATTTCCCTCGGTGACACATGGGTGGGCCTGAGTGCCGACGTCGGCGCCGCACGCTTCGACGTGACGTGGAAGGAGTACCAGGGAGCTCAGAGCGAGGCGAAGGCCGTCGCCGAACTGCTCCGGGACGCGCACGCTGAATTCAGCCGTCTCCGCAAGAAGATCGAGTACGTCCGAGAGGACGCGGTGAAGGCCGGCATGAAGGTGTCCGAGCAAGGCGCCGTCGCCTTCGACACGTCCAAGCTGGATCACAGCAAGTACATGGCGTACGTGCACGATCCTGACTACCAGGAGAGCGCCCGCACGGCCGCTGCCGGGTGGGCCGCGCAACTGGACTTGGCGGTGGCGGCCCTGAATGACGCGGACGAGGGGTTCAAACTCGCTCTCGCCTCCGTGATGCAGGACAGCGACCCCTTGGACGGCACGATCGGCGGTTTCAACCGGGAAGCGGAGCCCGACCCGTACCCGTCGCTTGCGGAGAGGGCGAAGGCGCAGCACGTCCCCAAGGGCAAGAAGGCGGTCGCCGAGTGGTGGCGCGGCCTCGATCCGGTCACGCGCGGCATCCTGCTTCAGGAGAAGGGCGACGAGTTGCGGAAGGCGGGGATCATGAGCCCGCTGTACAACTGGCACGCTGCTGACTCGGGGTCCGGAGCCTTTGACACCGAAAAGCCCACGGCCAAGGATCTCTGGTATCTGGCCCGCGCGCAGGCCATCGCGGCCGGTGGCGACTTCAGCAGCGAGAACGCCGCGTCACGCAACATGGAGCATTACCTGAGTGCAACGGGTGAGCCGCTGGACCTGGACATCGACCGCATCCTCAAGGATGATCCCGGATTCCGCGATGATGTCTCGGTCCACATCGCCCAGAACCAGGACGCGTGGCGACAGCAAGGGCTCGACGCCTTCGAGAAGGCCGGTGGCGACAAGACGGTCGTCGTGCCGGTGGAGAGCAAGGCGGTTGGTCGCACCTTCCAGAGCGAAGAGTGGTTCCACGCGGTCGGCTCCCACCAGCAGAACGTGTCGGGGATGGTCACCGTCACCCCCGGGGCGGACGGCAAGCCCAAGGTTTCGCTCGCATACCAGGCCAACGTGTGGGACCGGTACAACTGGGACGCCGGCAAGTCGACCACCTTCCCCGGCGGCGTGGTGATCCCGGACTCCGAGATGGGGCGGTTGCACAAGACCGGACTTGCTCAGGAGTTCGACATGCGAGGCAGTAGTTCCACGTACACCTACGACCTGAACAGCGATGCGAAACCGACAGTGAACCCGCCGGACCAAGGACGAGAAGGAACCCGCGGCGACGTCTCGCGCGGCGACGAGGAGAACCGGTGACAACCAAACGAGGCGCCCTCCTCATCGCGGCAGTGGCAGCCACTTTCCTTCTTTCCGCCTGCTCCGGTGGGGACACGGGCGATCGCCGTGCGACCGACAGAAGCACCTCGCGGTGGGACGAGAACGCCGGCGCGCCCGAGGCGTCGGCCTTCATGCACGTGACGGCGCCCAAGGGTGCGACTGAGGTCAAGGGAGCCGTGCAGATCAACCCCCAGGAGGACATCTACCTCCTCTCGTTCGTCACCAGCGAGAAGAACGCCGAAGGCATCGCGGCGGACCTTCGTCCCGAAGAACCGCTGAAGGTGAAGAAGGCCGACTTCACCCCGGATGGCGACCTGTTCCGGCACCTCGGGCTGGCCGAGCCGCAAACGCTGAAGGGAGCCCGCTCGGCCGGTGTCTGCCCCCCCTGTGTGAAGGACGATCGCCGCAAGACGGTGCAGTGGATCGACATCTACGTCCAGACACTCAAGGGCGATAAGGCCAGGGTCTATCTGAAGGCGTTCTGACCTCGGTCTCAGCCGAGCACAACACCGGGCCCGAGGCGGACGTCGACGGCCGTACCGGCCTGCGACGGCGCGGGCATCCGGCGAGCAGGTCGCCAGGGCTGAGGTGGGTGTTACGGGAGCGGAGGTGCGCGGGTGGTGTCCTTCGAGTCGCGGACGTGGACCCTGCTGGGGGTGGCAGCGACCTCTACGCATTCGCCGCTTCCTGACCGGACTCCCCCGCCCGCGACCATGTGGACGCTGGAGTGCGGGAGCCTCAGTATGGGCTGGTCGCCTTGGTCCAGTAGGCCGGGTACGGGCCGACAACGGCGGAGCTGAGCGTGAGTGGTCGCCCGGCCGTCCCGTAGTCCCGCTGCATCGCCGTGCGAGTTGTGTCGCGTGACGAGGCCACGCGTCGTCCGCGCCGTGAGGGTGGTGCGGAGTCGACGGTCGACCGACGCCGGATTCGGGCTACGCGCCCTCCGTCCGCGGATCATCCACTTGACGGGCGCATCGTCAGCGCGGCCCTCAAGTCGTCCTTGTTCATCGCCACCAGGCCGGGCACGGTGGCGTTCCATGTGTCCGCCAGGTCGTCCAGCGTGCGGGCCACGAAGCGGCGGATCCGGCGGCCGGCCACGACGAGGGCGACGGCCGCGAGGGGTCGCAGGAGTCCGCGACCGTGAAGGGACACGGTGACGCGTACGTCCCATCTGTCGCCGTCACCGTCACGGTGCGGCCGGGGCACAGCGCGCGCCGTCGCGCGAGCCCACCGGTGGACGACGCGTGCCGTGGCCGGAGCGGTATGCGAAGTGCCTGCTGCGTCCGCTGCGGCCCACCAGTCGTCGAGTTGTACGCGAACCCGCCCCTTCATCTGGGAAAGCCGCAACGGCACCCCGTCGAACAGCGACTGGCCCCTGATCTCGACCAGGCGGGGGCGGTCGAGGCTCTTCAGGACGATCTGCAGTTCAACTTCTCCGGCGTCGGACGCCATGGCGAGCGCCAGTCGGACAGCGCGTCGACGGTCCCATTCCTCGACCCGGACGGTGACCGTCTCGACGCTGCTCACGTCTTTCGCGTTCGCGCCCGTGCCGCCGTGCTCAGCGCCCTCGTTCTCCTTCTCGTCCTGGTCCGAGATCAGGTATTCGGCTCCTGGTCGCAGGTGCCGTCCACGGGTGAGCTGGACGCCCGGGATCGACTGCCCGTCCGGCAGAACCAGTCGCCGTCGTTCCGCCTGGCTCTCCTCCACCGACGAGCGGACCACGGCGAGGGCGTCGACGAGCCACGTGTACGGCACCGGTTCGACGACCACGGTATGGCTCATGGAAAGCATGAGGACAGCGTCGTCCACCGGACGCCGATTCATCCAGGGCCGGGAACGGCAGGGCCTGAAAGGGCGAAGGTGCCGGGCCCCGGCAGCCTCGGATCGGTGCGTGCCGGGGGCACGGGCTCCCGCTCCCGTGCCCCCGGCCGTCCGGGCCAGGCTCAGGCGGCCCGGCGTCCTCCGGCGCGGTGGGCCCGCACGATGTCCGCGTACCGGTGACCGGTGCCCTTGATGGTGCGGGCCTGGGTGCGGTAGTCGACGTGGACGAGGCCGAAGCGCTTGTCGTAGCCGTAGGCCCATTCGAAGTTGTCCAGGAGGGACCAGGCGAAGTAGCCGGCCAGCGGGGCGCCCTTGCGGGCGGCGGCGGCGCAGGCGGCAAGGTGCCGGACCAGGTAGTCCTGGCGTTCGGGGTCGTCGATGGTGCCGTCGGGGCGGAGGGTGTCCGGGAAGGCGGAGCCGTTCTCGGTGACGTAGAGCTTGCGGGCGCCGTAGTCGTCGGTGAGGCGCAGGAGCAGGGCTTCGATGCCGTCGGCGTCGATCTCCCAGTCCATGCCGGTGCGCGCCACGTCCGGGCGGCGTACCGAGCGGGCGTGGGGGGCCGGGCCGGTGGGGTCGTCGGCTACGTACGCCGGGAAGTAGTAGTTGAGGCCGAGCCAGTCCAGGGGGGCGGCGATGGTCTCCGCGTCGCCGGGGTGTTCGGGGAGGTCGACGCCGTAGACCTCGCGCATGTCGGCTGGGAAGCCGCGGCCGTGCACCGGGTCCAGCCACCAGCGGTTGACGTGGCCGTCGTGGCGGCGGGCGGCCGCCAGGTCCTCGGAGCGGTCGGTGGCGGGGTGGACGGTGGAGAGGTTGTTGACGATGCCGATGCGGGCGTTCGGGGCGGCGGCGCGGATCGCCTGCACGGCCAGGCCGTGGCCGAGCAGGAGGTGGTAGGAGGCGCGGACGGCCGCGGTCAGGTCGGTGAGGCCGGGGGCCATCTTGCCCTCGAGGTGGCCGATCCAGGCGGAGCAGGACGGCTCGTTGAGGGTGGCCCAGTGATTGACCCGGTCGCCCAGGCGTTCGGCGACCACCGAGGCGTAGGCCGCGAAGTGCTCGGCGGTCGCCCGCTCGGGCCAGCCGCCCCGGTCCTGGAGGACCTGCGGGAGGTCCCAGTGGTAGAGGGTGACGGACGGGGTGATGCCCGCTTCCAGCAGGCCGTCGATCAACCGGTCGTAGAAGGCCAGCCCCTTGGGGTTCGCCGGCCCGTCACCGCCGGGCACGACGCGCGGCCAGGCGATGGACAGCCGGTAGGCGTTGGTGCCCAGGCGCCGCATCAGTTCGATGTCCTCGGGCCAGCGGTGGTAGTGGTCGCAGGCGGTGTCGCCGTTGTCACCGTTGTCGATCTTTCCCGGGGTGTGGGAGAAGGTGTCCCAGATGGACGGGGAGCGGCCGTCCTCGGCGACGGCTCCCTCGATCTGGTACGCCGAGGTGGCCGTGCCCCACAGGAAGTCGTGCGGGAGCGCGGCGAGATCGATGGTCACGGAAGTCCCCTCGGGATCGGTGCGGTTGGTCACTTGACGGCTCCTGCCGTCAGCCCGGCGACGAGGTAGCGCTGCAGCAGCAGGAATCCGGCGACGACGGGGACGCTGACGACGAGCGAGGCGGCCATGATCTGGTTCCAGTACACGTCGTTGAGCGTGGAGTAGCCCTGCAGGCCCACGGCGAGCGTGCGGGTGGTGTCGTTGGTCATCACGGAGGCGAAGAGCACCTCGCCCCAGGCGGTCATGAAGGCGTAGACGGCGACGGCGACGATGCCGGGGACCGCGGCCGGCACGACGACGCGGAACAGCGCGCCGAGCGGCCCGCAGCCGTCCACGAGCGCCGCCTCGTCCAGGTCGCGCGGTACCGAGTCGAAGTAGCCGATCAGCATCCAGATGGAGAACGGGAGGGAGAAGGTGAGGTAGGTCAGGATCAGGCCGCCGCGGGAGCCGAACAGGGCGATTCCGGTGGCGTTGCCGATGTTGACGTAGAGAAGGAACAGCGGGAGCAGGAAGAGGATGCCGGGGAACATCTGCGTGGACAGCACGGTGACGGTGAAGACGCGCTTGCCGCGGAAGCTGTAGCGGCTCACGGCGTACGCGGCGAAGACCGCGATCACCACCGAGCAGACCGTCGCCGCGCCCGCCACGATCAGCGAGTTGACGAAGTACTTCGCCAGCGGGACCGTCGACCAGATGTCGATGTACGGGCGGAAGGTCAGGCCGCTCGGCAGCCAGCGGAACTTGCCCGTCACGTCGGCCAGCGGCTTCAGCGAGCTGGAGACCATGACGTACACCGGCACCAGGACGAACCCGGTGAGCAGGGTGAGGAAGATCCGCCGGGACCAGAGGAAGGAGCGCGGCGGGGCCATCGGGGACCTGAAGGAGGTCCGGTGGGAGGATCTGTGGGAGGAGGCCGGGTGCGAGGACCGGATGGCGTCAGACATCGGAGGTCCTCCGTCCGCGTGAGGTGAGCAGCAGGTACGCGCCCGTCACCACCAGCAGGAAGAGCAGCAGCAGGACGGACATCGCGGATCCGGTGCCGAAGTTCCAGGTGACGAACGAGGCCTGGTAGATGTGGACCGAGATGAGGTCCGCGGCCGCGGGGGCGGCCTTGCCGAACAGGACGTACGGCGTGTTGAAGTCGTTGAACGTCCACAGGAACAGCACCAGGATCAGCACCTGGTTGACCGGGCGCAGGGACGGGAGGGTGATGCGGCGGATCTGCTGCCACATCCCGGCCCCGTCCAGCGCGGCCGCCTCGTACAGCTCCCGCGGGATGTTCTGGAGCCCGGCCATGACGATCAGGAAGGCGAACGGCCAGCCCTTCCACACCGACACCACGAGCAGCGCGACGAAGCTGTTGTCGCCGATCAGCCAGAAGGACGGCTTGTCGGTGAGGTGCAGCTGGTCGTGCAGGACGTGGTTCACCAGGCCGTTGTCGTGCTGGAACATGAACACCCAGGTGATGACGGCCGCGTAGACGGGCAGCGCGTACGGCACCAGGAACAGTGCGCGCAGCAGGCCGCGACCGCGGAAGGTGTCCTGCATGTAGATCGCCGCGGTCGTGCCGATCAGCCAGCACAGGCCGACCGACAGCAGGGTGAAGCCGACGGTGACGAAGAAGGAGTGGAGCAGGGCCTCGCCGACGGGGGCGTCGAAGTCCACCGACATCTTGTAGTTGCCGAGGCCGGACCAGGGGGCGCTGCCCCAGTCGCGGATGTAGAACTGGGTGAGCTCCTTGAAGCTCATCACGATGCCGATGACCATCGGCACCAGGTGAACCAGGAGTTCGAGGAGCAGGGCGGGCAGGAGCAGCAGGTACGGCAGTCCGATGCGCCGCAGCCGCCCGGTGCGGCGCGTGGTCGGCGCCGCACCGGGGGCCTTGGTGCCCACCGGCTCCTTGACCGCGGTGGTGGTGGTCGTCATCGCGCTCACTTCGCCGGCATCTGCTGCTGGGCCTTCTCGAGCTTGGCCTTCACCGAGTCGGTGGTCACCGCGCGGCCGGCCGCGGCGTCCGCGAACAGCTCCTTGACGGCCGTACCGACGGTCGTCTCGAACTGGGACTCCTGGGCGACCTGGGGCAGCGCGGCGGCGCTGGTGGCCAGGGTGTTCTTCAGGACGGCGTTGGCCGGCGTGTTGAACGAGGGGTCCGCCTGGGCCGCCTTGACCGGCGGGATGGAGCTGTAGGCCTTGTTGAGGATCTTCTGCTCGTCGTCGCTGGTCATGAACTTCACGAACTTGGTGGCGCCGTCGAGGTTGTCGGTGTTCTTGAAGACGGCCAGGTTGATGCCGGCGACCATGGAGTTGACCTGGGTGCCGGTGCCGGGGGCGCCCGACTGCACGGGCACGGGGGCGATTCCGTAGGCGTCCTCGCTCATCCCCTGGGACTTGAGGTTGGCGGAGGCCGACTGCCACAGCAGCATCGCCGTACGGCCCTTGGCGAAGTCGCTCACCGACTGGTTCTGCGCGTACTCGGCGTTGCCCTGCGGGATGACCTTGTCCTTGGCCATCAGGTCGACGTACTGCTTGACGGCGGCGACCACCCCGTCGCTGGTGAAGTCGGGCTTGCCGTCGGCGGTGAAGAAGTCGGCGCCGTGCTGCTTGGCGAAGACGAAGACGTGGTGGATGTTCTCGGACACGTTGGCGCCCTCGGCGCCGATGACCTGCTTGCCCTTGGCCTGGATCTTCTTGCCGTCGGCGACCAGCTCGGCCCAGGTGGCGGGCGGCTTGCTGATCCCGGCGTCGGCGAAGATCTGCTTGTTGTAGTAGAGCGCGTACGCCATCGAGTACAGCGGCACGGCGGCCGGGTCCTGGCCCTGGACGCCGGTGGAGCCGAGGGCGGAGTCGACGAAGCGGTCCTTGCCGCCGATCTTCCCGAAGTTCTTCGCGTCCCACGGCAGCAGCGCGCCGGTGGCCTGGAGGGAGGCGCTCCAGGTGTTGCCGATGTTGAGGACGTCGGGTCCCTGCCCGGACGTGGTGGCGGTCAGGATCCGGTTGAGCAGATCCGACCAGGGCACGACCTCCAGCTTCACCTTGATCCCGTACTGCTTCTCGAACTTGTCGAGCTCGGGCTGGAGGACCTTCTTGTCGACCTCGATGCTGGCGCCCTGGTTGGAGGCCCAGTACGTGAGCGTCTTGGGCGAGTCGTTCGACCCGCCGTCCGTCGACGAACCGCCTCCGCAGGCCGATGCGGCAAGGGCGAGAGACAAGGTGACGGCACCTACGGCCGCGGCTCGGATGCTGCGCATGGCTCCTGGGGTCCCTTTCCGGGAGTCGAGAAACCAGAGGGAGCGTTCGACCGTTCAACTCGTGAAGCACCCTCACGGCTTAATTTAGGACGTGAGTTAAACCCTTCGACGGAAGTCCGTCAAGGGTTGCGGCAGGGGGTAATCGGCGGGGGGTGCGAAAGCTACGGAGAGTGGGCGGGCGGGGGCTCTGAGCGGCCGGGTGTGGGGTGGCGAGGGTTGGGCGGGCGGTCGGCTCGGCTCGGGGTGGACGGGCGGGCGGGGGCAGCCGGGATGCCGTGAAGGCCGGTCCCTCCCGCATCACACGGGAGGGACCGGGACCCGCCGCACTGCCGTCCGACGGCGGACGTACGGCTTTCCGGCCGTCCGGTTCTTCCGCTTCCCGGTTGTCCGGCTATCCGGCAGACGCCCCGCTCACGACTGCCCCCGGCGCCGGGGCGTACCCGGCGGGGCGGGTGGTGAAGGTGCCCCGGCCCTGGGTCCGGCTGCGCAGACGGGTCGCGTAGCCGAAGAGTTCGGCCAGCGGGACGGTGGCGGTGACCACCACGGTCCCGGCGCGGGCGGCCTGCCCCGAGACCCGCCCACGCCGTGCGGCGAGGTCTCCCAGTACGCCGCCCACGGCCTCCTCGGGAACGGTCACCGCGACCTCGGCGACCGGCTCCAGCAGACGCATCGCACAGGCCCGCAGCGCCTCGCGCAGACCGAGCCGGCCGGCCGTACGGAAGGCCATCTCCGAGGAGTCCTTGGGATGGGTCGCGCCGTCGGTCAGGGTGACCCGAAGCCCGGTCACCGGATGACCGCCGAGCGGCCCCTCGGCCAGGGCGTCACGGCAGCCGGCCTCGACCGCACGGACGTACTCCTGCGGCACGCGGCCGCCGACGACGACGGACCGGAAGACGACGCCGCTGTCGCTCGCCGCGGGCTCGAAGGGCTCGAAGGGCTCGACGTCCAGCACGACGTGGGCGAACTGCCCGGCGCCGCCGTCCTGTTTGACGTGCCGGTAGAGCACGCCGGACACCCCGCGCGTCACGGTCTCGCGGAGGGCCACCCGAGGACGGCCGACGTTGACGTCGATCCCCTGTGCCCGGCGCAGCTTCTCCACGGCCACCTCCAGATGCAGCTCGCCCATGCCGGCGAGCACGGTCTGACCGGTCTCGGGGTCGGTGCGCACCACGAGGGACGGATCCTCCTCGGTGAGCCGGCCGAGCGCGGAGGCGAGCCGGTCGGCGTCGGCCCTGCGACAAGCCTCCACGGCCACGGAGACGACGGGCTCGGCGACGTTCGGCGGCTCCAGGACGAGCGGGGCGCCCGGGTCGCAGAGGGTCGAACCCGCCCGGGCGGACTTCAGCCCGACCACGGCCACGATGTCCCCGGCGATCGCGCGTTCGAGCGGAACGTGGCGGTCGGCCTGCACGCGCAGGATCCGCCCGATGCGCTCGGTACGGCGTGCGGTCGCGTCCCACACGGTGGCTCCTTTCTCGATGGTTCCGGAACAGACGCGGAGGTGGGTCAGCCGCCCGGTGGCGGTGGCGCTCACCTTGAAGGCGAGCGCGGCGAACGGCGCCGCCGGGTCGGCGGCCCGCTCCTGCTCGGTGCCGTCCCACGTGCCGCGCACGGCGGGCACGTCGAGCGGCGAGGGCAGGTAGGCCACGACGGCGTCGAGCAGCGGCTCGATCCCACGGTTGCGGTAGGCGGAGCCGCACAGCACGACGACGCCGTCACCGGTGCGGGTCAGATCGCGCAGCGCGGAGGCGAGGGTGCCGGCGCTGAGCGTCTCGCGGTCGCAGAACTCCTCCAGCGCGGCCGGGTGCCGCTCGGCCACGGCCTCCTCGAGCAGCCGCCGCCGGAGCTGCGCCTCCTGAAGCAAGCCGTCAGGCACGGGCCGGACCTCGGCGGCGTCCGCACTCCCGTCCGGCCAGACCAGCGCCCGCATGCGCACGAGGTCCACGACTCCGACGAAGCCGTCCTCCGCGCCGATGGGCAGTTGCACGACCAGCGGGACGGGATGCAGCCGCTCGCGGATCGACGCCACCGCGGCGTCGAGATCGGCCCCGGCCCGGTCCATCTTGTTGACGAACGCGATCCGCGGCACCCCGTGCCGGTCGGCCTGCCGCCACACCGACTCGCTCTGCGACTCCACCCCGGCGACGGCGTCGAACACGGCCACGGCCCCGTCGAGCACCCGCAGCGAACGCTCCACCTCGTCCGCGAAGTCGACGTGCCCGGGCGTGTCGATCAGGTTGATCCAGCACCCGTCCCAGGCGCAGCTCACGGCCGCGGCGAAGATGGTGATGCCGCGATCCCGCTCCTGGGGATCGAAGTCGGTGACGGTGGTCCCGTCGTGCACCTCACCCCGCTTGTGGGTGGTGCCGGTGGCGTACAGGATCCGCTCGGTGACGGTCGTCTTGCCGGCGTCGACGTGGGCGAGGATGCCGAGGTTGCGGACGGCGGCGAGGGCGTTGACGGGAACCTGGTGCGTGGTGCTGCCGGTGGCGCGGTTGGTACGCACGGCGCATGGCCTTTCGATACGGCGCGAAAAAGGGCAGCGCGATTCCCCGTGCGAAGGCAGGCACGAGGGCATGCGGGCATGCGGGCATGCGGGCATGCGGGCGTGGTCGCACGCCGGCGCACGCGCCCGGCCACCGACAGGGGTGGCCGGACACTCGTCCGGTCGGTCGAACCGAGTCAGCCCCTCGACACGGGCATCCGGTACCGGCCGCGCAGCGGGTACCGGAGACCCCAGGACACCAGGATCACGTCGAAGCGCGACGGCGGGACGACGGGTGCGGTGTGGTCACGCACGGCCGTCCCCCCTCTCTCCTGTCGCGAAGTCGCGCACCGCACCCGGGCGGTGCGCACGATGACGTGTCGACAGTACGGAAGGCGGGACCGACGGGCCACGGATTTTCCCCCCGGCCGCGCTGCCACTCCCCCAGTGGGCCGACCGGATCTCGGAGGTCGAACCGCGGGAGGGCAGGCGCGGGCTCCCGCTTGTCGGACCCTCGCCGGGCACGGGGAGCGGAGTCCTCGTGCCCGGCGAGGGTTCCGGCGGAACGCCGTGGGCGGTGTGCGCCTCGTGAGCGTCACCGCCTGTGGGGCAGGTCAGACCACCCCGGCGCCGTTCGAGTACGACTTCATGTTGTAGGTGCCGAAGCCGTTCTGGACGGGCTCGCCCGTGTCGTTGATGCAGTGCAGGATGCCGCCGCCACCGGGGCCGTTGAGGCAGACGGTCATCAGCGAGGTGAAGACGACGCCCGGGGTGTCGGGGACCTCGTAGGCGCGGTCGGTGTAGATGTCCGCGTCGAGGTTGAAGAAGGCGTAGCTGCCCAGGCCCCACGCGTGGTGCTCGGTGACGTGGTCGCCGACCTTGTAGGCGGCGAAGCCGTTGGTGCTGCCGTGCCTCCAGGCCGACTGGGTCGGGACGTCGTAGGGGTGCTCGTTCTGGAAGAAGTAGGTACGGCCGTGGTTGCCGTTCCAGAGCACCTCGTAGTTCTGGTGGTGCTCGACGAACAGGCCGTAGGTGGTCACCCGGTCGCCGTTGACGAGGAAACCGACGCCCGCGGGGTTGACCGCCCAGCCGACCGTGCCGTCGAGGCCGTGGTCGGCGCGCCAGACCCAGACGTGGTCGACGATCACGTCGTTGCTGTCGATCTGGATGCTGACATCGGTGCCGCCGGGGACGGCGCCGCCGATGCGGGGGAAGACGTCGAACAGCGCGGTGGGCCGGTGCGCGTGGTTCTTCCGGCTGCGGCCGTGGCCGACCCGCAGCAGCACGGGTGAACTGGGAGAGGCGGCCTCGAGGAGCACGCCGGCCACGGAGACGTCACCGATGTCGGCGACCTCGATGAGCGAGTTGCCGTCGACGGCCTGGAGGGTGGCCAGGCCGAGGCCGAGCACGACGGTGCCGGGTCGGCGGACCCGCAGTGGCGCGGACAGCGGGTAGATGCCCGGGGTGAGCAGGAGGTGCTTGCCGCGGGCGAGCGCCGCGTTGATGCTCGTGGCGGAGTCGCCCGGCCGGGCGACGTGGAACTCGGTCAGCGGGATGCTGTGGCCGGCGGCCGGTCCGGCGGCCCAGGAGGTGCCGGTGCTGTTGCGGCGCAGCGCGGGCACGAAGACGTGGTAGTCCCCGTGCCGGTCGACGGTCAGGAACGGCTTCTCCCGGACCACCGGGGTACGGTCGACGGTCGTGTAGGGCGGGGTGGGGAAGGACGTGGCGGGCGCGCCCTGGACGCCGACGTAGACCATGTTCCAGTTGGCACCGGTCCAGCTGCCGATGGTGTCGTTGCGCGACAGCCACTGCTGCTGGGAGCCCGAGTCGATCTGGCCGTCCACCACGCTGTCGGCGAGGAAGCCGCCGCTGGACCAGCCGTTGCCGGGCGGGCTCGGCATGAGGATCATGTCGCCCTTGACGTGCACCCGGCGCATGGGCGCGGCCTGGGCGACGGCCCAGCGGTCGAGCCCGTCCGGCGGCACGATGGTCAGGTTCTCCGCGGCCCGCCAGAAGTCCTGGGTGCCGTTTCCGTCGAACCACTGCGCGTCGACGGTCACATGACCGTTGATCACGACATCCTCGGGGCCGGCGCCGAGTCCGAGTACGTGGGTGTAGAAGCCGACGTTGATCTCGACGTTGTACGTGCCCGGCTTGAACGCCAGGGCGTAGCGCTCGGTGCCGAACTGGTTGGACTCCTGGACGGCGAACACGGCGTCGATCTGCGCCTGGATCGCCGCGTCGCCCATCGACGGGTCGAAGACCAGGACGTTCGGCCCCAGGTCGGCGCTCCCATGGCCGGAGGCGCCGTGGCCGCTCGGGCCGGCGGCGGACGTGGGCGACGAGGCGAAGGCGGGTCCTGCGGTTGCGCCGGCCAGCGGCACCCCTGCGGCAGCAGCAGCCGCCCCGCGAAGCAGGGCACGACGAGAGGGAATCACGGACACGGCTCTCCCTGAACAGGCGTTGGGTAAACGGGACCGCGGCTGGTCCGCAACCGCGAGAGAGCGCTCTCAGCCACGGAGTGAATCACCGCCGGTTTGCACCGTCAATAGGTCTGCACCAATAACGGACCGCCGTACGTGCCGAGTTGTCGTCCGGGGAGCCCGGACGCTGCGCGCGCAAACCGGGCGACGGCCTCGGAGATCGGGGACGTGCGGGCCACCTGAGCGGTGGACAACGAGCCCCGCGAGCTGTTAGGCAGGGGCCCGACGAAGAATCGATCACCTCGGGGGGAACCTGTGGACGCGGTCCGCATCGCGCGCCGTGCCGCGCCGCTTTTGTTGGTGGCGGCCTTGTCGGCGGCATGCTCGTCCGAGAGCGACAGTGCTGCGGGAGCCGGCACAAGCCACGCTTCGGCGTCGACCGCCGGACGCGTCGCCGCCTCGGCAGCTCCCGACGGCGGCGACGACGGGACGGCCGGTCCGGGTACACCGGCCTCGAAACCCTCCGAGACGGACGCGTATCCCACCTCGGATGCCGCGCCCGGTGCGGCGGTGCCGGAGGTTCGGGACGCCTTCGCCGTGCTGCAGGCGACGTACAACGACGGCTGTACGACGCCGGGGAACTGCGAGTACTTCCTCACCCGGGTGGTGACCAACCTCGGCGATCTCTACAACTCGATGAAGGCGAGCCCGAAGGGCACCGGGCACTTCGGTCCTCCCATCGCCCGGATCCGGGCGATGCACGAGGCTCTGGCGGGGGACTTCTCCTTCCCCAACCTCAAGCGACACCAGAAGCTGCTGCTGTCGACCCGGGACCACGTGAACACCTGGATGCAGTCCCACCCCGAGGACTACCGCTGACCCCGTCGCGGGAGGGCTGACACGCGGTCCGGCCTCCGAAAGGCGGAGGCGGCGAGCGGACCGGTGGAACACCCGCGCCTCCCGGGCGCGCCGTCAGCGCGCTCCTCACCCGAAGACGCGGGACGGCACGGCCCTTTTCCCGCTTTTCGCGTGGCGCGATGTACAACCTTGGCCCCCGAGTACGAGTCGATCTCTCTGGCAGGAAGCCATCGGTGGGCGGCACACCCCGCGCCTCCCCCGGCCCCCGCCCCAGGCCACGGCCTCCGACACCCCGCCCGCGGAAAGAGCACCATTGATCGACAGTACGACCACGCGGCGGGACGAGTCCGCCCCCGTCCCTCCGGCCACCGCCCTCTCGCCCGCAGAGGTACGCGCCGAGCGCCGCCGCCTCATCGAGTCCGTCCGCGCCCTGCGCCGTCTCCTCGACAGGCGACGCCCCTTCGAACTCGCCGACCGGCGACGCCTGAACCGGGAAGCACGGGACCGCGACCGCGCCGAGGCCGCACACGGCAAAGCGCTGCAGCGCATCCACGAACGGCAGGTCCGCCACGAGACCTCGCTCACCCGACAGCTCGACGGACTGGACGGAAAGCGCGAGAACCAGGAGAACCGGGCCCTCGCGGTGCTGCGTCGCGAGTCCATCGAGCGCACGCTCGGCAGCACATATCTCACCGCGAGCCAGGTGAACGGCATAGGCGCCGGCCTGATCCGCGACCTCACGGCCCAGGGCATCCGGACCGCGGCCGACTTCCAGCGCGTCAGCTGGGGCAAGGCGCAGAACGGCAAGGGCGGCGAGGTTCTGTACATCCACCGCACCAAGGGCGGCAAGGTCCACATCAACGGCATCGGAGAGCACCGGGGCCGGCCGCTGCTGGCGTGGCGCCAGTCCGCGGTGGCCCGCGCCGAGGCCCGCGCCCCGCGTGAGCTGCCGCCGGACGAGCGGCACCGCATCGCCGAGATCATCGAAGCGGAGCGGAAGCGGCTCCAGCAGGAGCTGGCCCAGGCACCGCTCGCCGCGGAGGCCGCACGCGCCGAAGCCGCGCAGACGCGCACCGAGGCCCTGCACCGACTCGCCGACGACCACCGGGAGGCGGCGAACCGCGCCGCCGAGCGCCGCGCCGAGTTCGACGCGATGGCGGAGCAGTTGCTCGCGCTCCAGGCACAGCTGT
Organism: Streptomyces sp. NPDC003393; assembly: GCF_053589015.1. Lineage (NCBI taxonomy): Bacteria > Bacillati > Actinomycetota > Actinomycetes > Kitasatosporales > Streptomycetaceae > Streptomyces > Streptomyces sp. NPDC003393. Next base: position 15,093 of record NZ_JBSFRB010000061.1, read on the forward strand.
CCGCGCACATGGACCAGTACGGCGATGCGGGCCGCCGAGTCCGCCGCGCCCAGACCCGCGCGCTGCGCCCGCTCCCGGACCTGCCGCCTGTGCCGGCCCTCCCGTCCCCCCGCGGCCCCTCGGACGTCGAAGGACGCCCCAGCGCGGCGACTCGCCCGAGGGTCGGTCCGGCAAAGGGTCCGACGAAGGTCAGCCTGACGAAGGGCAGCCTGACGAAAGCCGACGCGGCCGAGGGCGCCGACGGCACCCGGCCGGATCCGGTGCCCGGGATCCGGGCCGGCCTCGGCTGGCTGATCCCCATCGTCTTCTTCGCCATGACCGCGATCGCGGGCGTCGGCGAACAGGACGCCACGGCACCTCTGTGGTTCAGGATCGGAACCCGACTGGTGGCCGCCGCGATCGTGGCCGACCTGCTGCGCCTGTGGATCCCGCGCAGGCGCTGGCGGACAGCGGCCCCCATGCCGCCCGGGACGGGCCCGCTGACCACCGGCACCCTGCTCGCCCTGGCCGCCTCCGGCATGTTCCCCGACCCGGAGTTGTCCACCAACGGAGCCCCGTGGGCGGTGTCCGCCGTGTCGGCGTTCTTCCTGGTGGGAGGAGCGCTTCTGCGTACGAGGAGTGGCGAGACCGAAGGCGGAGGTGAGCCGGACGGCGCGGCCGACTGACCGTGCGTGGGCATGGAACCGGCGGGCGAGAGCGACCGCGACTGATTCGATCAAGCCACCATCCTGCGCGAAATTCCCTTGTTGTCAGCTCCGTTCGATCAAATGATGTTCACGCTCGACATCAACGACCGATGAAACGGGGACAGCATGAAGAAGACAGGCAGAGCCAAGAGGACCGCGGCCGTCGGGGCCGCCGCGTCCGCACTGACCGCGGGACTCGTCCTCGGCGTCGCGGCACCCCAGGCGAGCGCCGCGCCGTCCTGGAACACGTTCTCGTACTCGATCGCCGACGGCTCCGTGAGCGTGACCGTCTACAACGGCAGCAAGGTCGCCGGGAAGGCCGCGTGGGCCGCCAACCCCGGCGACCTCGGGATCTCCACCGGAGACACCCTCGTCGTCTCGGACGTGCTGGCGGACGGGTACGGCATCGAGGCGCACCTGAGCGACGGCAGAACGGCCACGACCCGAGGGAAGGCCTCGCCGTACACCGCCAAGAAGTCGGGCAATCTGCCCGAGGACGGCACCTACTACATGAGCGTCTGCATGGTGAAGGGCTCGTACAGCGACTGCCTCGACACCTGGACGGTCCGGTCGTGACCCGGCCATCGGGTGGCGCCGGCTCCTGACCAGGGCCGTCGCCCGCACCGCACGCACGCCGAAGGGGCCCGTCAGGAACGGGCCCCTTCGGCATGCTGTCGCGCGCGGGCGACGTTGCGGTCACGGGCTCAGGAGCCGTGTCACGCCGTGTTGTTGGCCAGGGCCAGCAGGCGGCTGCGGTCGCCGTTGAAGCGGTCGCGGTCCACGTTGCCGGAGATGCCGCTGACGGAGCCGGTGGAGGTGTACTGCCAGACCGTCGCGTACGGGAAGCCGTTCGGGAGGGTGGGGTTCGAGGCGGAGGTCCAGCTGGCGACCCAGAGCGGGCTCCTGGCGGACATGCCGCTCCAGCCGCCGGTGCAGGTGTTCCACCAGCTGGCGCTGGTGTAGATGACGACGTCGCGGCCGGTCTTCGCCTTGTACGTGTTGTAGAAGTCGAGGATCCACGACTGCATCGCGCTCTTCGACTTGCCGTAGCAGCCGCCTTCGAGGTCGACCATGCCGGGCAGGGTCAGGTTGTCCCTCGACCAGGCGCCGCCGTTGTTGGCGAAGTAGGTCGCCTGCGTCGCGCCGCTGGAGGCGTCCGGCCGCGCGAAGTGGTACGCGCCCCGGATCACCTTGTTGTTGTAGGCGTGCAGGTAGTTGGCGTTGAACTGGGAGTCCTTGTACGAGGTGCCCTCGGTGGCCTTGATCCAGGCGAACTGGATGCCCGCCGCTTTGACCGAGGCCCAGTTGATCGTGCCCTGGTAGTGCGAGACGTCGATGCCCGGCGGGGGGTTCGTGGCGAAGGACGGGGTCACCACGGCCGTGGTGTTCAGCTGGAGTCGGCGGGTGTCCGGCTTGAAGTCCTTGCTGTCCTGGACGTAGCCGACGCCCGCGTATCCCTGGCCGAGGGGGACGGTGTCGCCGGACGGCGCCGGTCTGGCGGAGGCCGTTCCCGCCGTCATGCTCGCTGTCAGGGCGATGCTCGCGGCGAGGGCGCCGGCCACGGTCAGAGTTCGGGCACTGCGGATCCGTGAATACAAGGCTTCCTCCATGGCTTCCGGTTGTGGGGTGTGGGGCGGTGCTAGGAGGTGCGGACGTGCAGGATGTGCGGGTACGTGCGGAGGCATCTGGTCGTGTGGTCGTGCAGATCGCGCGGTCTACCCGCGTAGCGTCGAGGCCGGCGTTCGTCACCGCGGCTTCGGCGCCGTGGCTGCGGACAGGGGGTGGGGCCGGGGTGATCCAGGAAGCGCGTCACCAGGACGGGGGCGCGGGAGTGCTGGGTGGGCCGAACTGTGCCCGCGTAGCGCCGCGAGGGGCCTGCCACGTGCGCCGTTGTCACGGACACGTCATGAATAGCAGCCAACTCCCCGTGTTCGAAAGGGGTTTCGGGCACCATCTGTGGTCCAGTCCACTGCCCAATCAGCGGACCTGTGCCGATGTCCGAAGACGGCCCGGAACTTTTGCCGCCTGAAACTTCCCGCGCCCGCGCGTGCCCGCACAGCGGGCGCACGCGGGCGCGGTGTCGCGGTCACTTCCCGGCGGGCAGGATCATCAGCGCGTCTCCGACGGGACGTTCGCCGGTGGCGTCCGACGGGTGGTTGAGGACGGTGTCGTCGGCGACCAGGGTGGTCGAGCCGCCGCCGTCCAGGTTCATCGCGTCGCGCAGTCCGAGCGCCTTGGCGACCTCGGCGCTCTCGGTGATGCCGAGCCCCAGTGCGTCGGTGCTGCGGCCGTCCGCGGTGATCAGCACGGTCCGTCCGGCGGCGTCCACTCCCGCCAGCGTGCGCGGGTTGCGCTTCTGCACCCAGCCGTAGTACCAGCTCGGATCGCCCGGGTGCACCATGCCGTCGGTGGCCGGAGTGACGTGCAGCCGCCCGTCGCGGAGCAGCTCCGGGCCGCCGTTCACGATGTCGGTCCCGGCCGAGGGCTTCACCGGGTGCCCCTTCTGGTCCAGCAGCGTCGCCTTGACCGTCAGGCGGTCGCCGACCCGGGCGAGCCTCTTGAGCTCGGCGACGCGGCGTCCGGTCGCCTGTACGGAGCTGCCGCCGGGCGGCAGGGCCCCACCGCGCGGTGAACGCAGCTGCGTGACCCGACCGTGGGCGTCCAGCACGGCCTCGACGCCCTCGCCCTGCGGCGTGCTCTTGCCGAAGTCGGCGGTGAAGGACACGAGTTCGTCCGGGTTGGTGCACGTCACGTCGTGCAGCGGCAGGGAGGTCGGGATGTCGCCCTCGCCGCCGCAGTTCCTGATCAGGCCCGGTACCCGGTTGATGCCGGTCAGGCTCAGCGATGTGCCCGCGCCGACGAGCCGACCGCGCCAGGTGAAGCGGGCGATCTCCGTGTGCCTGCCGTTGTCGTGGATCACCAGCGCGGGGCGCCCGTTCACCGGTTCGCTCAGCAGCCGCCCGTCGTACACGCCGACGCCGGCCGGGTCTCCGGGTGCGCCCGCGGCGGGGTCCAGGACGAAGAACCCGGCGTTCACCGCCGCGGTCGCCCCGGCCGTGGTCGCCAGCAGGCTCGTCGTCTCGCGGTTCTCCAGATCGGGGCCGTACGACGCCTCAAGGCCCCCGCGGAACCGGCGCGGGTCGATCGTGAGCACGTCGACCAGCCACGGGCCCCGGTCGCCGGCGTCCCCGTCCCAACCGGTGTAGACAGCGGATCCCGTGTACCCGGCGCTCTTCAGCCGTGCGCGTTCGGCCGTCGCGGCGGACTGCGAGTCGAACGTGCCGACCCGGACCCGCCACCCGAGCGTGCCGCCGGCGTAGTCGGTCACCTTCGGCGTCGTGACCTCTTCGGCCCGGGCCGTGAAGCCGGCCTGCCTCAGTCGGGCGGCCAGTTCGTCGGCGCTCGTCTTGTCCTTGAGTGTGGTCGGCGGCGCGTCGGGGTCCGGTGAGCTGTCACCGCCGGGAATGGACATCTCGACCGTCCAGTGCAGGGCCGCGTCGGCCTCGCCGCGCACGATGCGCGTGAGGGTGACGCCGGGCTGCAGAGTCCTCGTGGTGCGGGTCTCGGTCAGGTCCGAGGGGCCCAGCGGCAGGGCTGCCGTAGCCGACGACAGGGTCTGTCGGCCGGCCCGTGCGTCCTGCTGTGCGTTCGGGGTCGCCTGGGCCGGCATGGCACCCATCGTGGCGAGGACGCCCAGGACCGCGGCCGCACCGCACAGTCTCTTCTTCATCTGCACCGCCTGTAAGGATCGGACGAGTGGGTGGATCGGCCTGCCCGGCTTCCGGGCTCAGCCACCTGCTCCCGTCGAACCTGTCGGCCATGACTGTCCTGGGGGCGACAACCTACCGACCGATCGACCAACACACGGTGCACAAGAATCGGTTGCCACAGTGTTCACGTCAACGGAACTGTCCCCAAGCGGCAACATCGCCCGGAGGAGCGGGGTCCTCGCGGGGGCACACGGCGACCTCGCCAGGGGGATCAGCGGCTCACAACGACGAGACGCTGCTGCGGCCGGCGGGCACCGCGCCGCACGACGCGTACGCCGAGAATTTCGATCTGCTGCGTTCCTACGCCGCCACGGTGTCCTGAGAACGCGGCGGTCACCGCGACCGGCAGAGTCCTGACGAGGCCCGGCAGGGACCCCCGCGAGCGCAGGGGTCCCTGCCGTCGCCGGCCGTCGTCGGCCGCCCCCTCGTCGGCGAGCCGACGTCCCTCAACCGGCCGGCTGCATCGGCCGGTCCTTACTCGTCGGTCCCGGAGGAGAACGCCGAGTCGAAGGACTGGGCCGACGGCTCGATGGCCACCAGCCCCCGGATGAACTTCAGGGCGTCCGGGGCGCCGACCAGGCGGTCCATGCCGGCGTCCTCCCACTCCACCGAGATCGGGCCGTCGTAGCCGATGGAGTTGAGCATGCGGAAGCACGCCTCCCAGGGGACGTCCCCGTGGCCGGTGGAGACGAAGTCCCAGCCGCGGCGCGGGTCCCCCCACGGCAGGTGGGAACCGAGGCGGCCGTTGCGCCCGTTGAACCGCTTGACCGATTCCTTGCAGTCCACGTGGTAGATGCGGTCCTTGAAGTCCCACAGGAAGCCGACCGGGTCCAGGTCCTGCCAGACGAAGTGGGACGGGTCGAAGTTGAGGCCGAACGCCTCCCGGTGGCCGATGGCCTCCAGGGTGCGCACCGTCGACCAGTAGTCGTAGGCGATCTCGGACGGGTGGACCTCGTGGGCGAAGCGCACGCCGACCTCGTCGAAGACGTCCAGGATCGGGTTCCAGCGGTCGGCGAAGTCCGCGTAACCGCGTTCGATCATCTCCGGGGGCACGGGCGGGAACATCGCCACGGTGTGCCAGATCGAGGAGCCCGTGAAGCCGACGACCGTCTTGACCCCGAAAGCGGCGGCGGCCCGCGCGGTGTCCTTGATCTCCTGGGCGGCGCGCTGCCGGACGCCCTCCGGTTCACCGTCGCCCCAGATGCGGGCGGGGAGGATGCCCTTGTGGCGCTCGTCGATCGGATGGTCGCAGACGGCCTGGCCCGTCAGGTGACAGGACAGCGTCCAGCAGCGCAGGTTGTACTTCTCCAGCAGGGCGCGGCGGCGCGGGATGTAGTCGTCGTCGGCCAGGGCCTTGTCGACCTCGAAGTGGTCGCCCCAGCAGGCGATCTCCAACCCGTCGTAGCCCCACTTCGCCGCCAGCCGGCAGACCTCCTCGAACGGCATGTCGGCCCACTGGCCGGTGAACAGGGTGATCGGGCGTGGCATCTGGGTTCCTCCGGTGGTGGTTCGTCGTTCGGTTTCAGTTCGCCAGGCCCGCCAGGCGCAGCAGCAGGTCCTTCACCTCGGTGGCGTCGAAGTGGTCGCGTGCCTCGTCGGGCCGGGAGCACAGCAGTACGGGACCGTCGTCGGGGTGGTCGGGCAGCCGGCCGTGGCTGCCCCGCACGGGCGACGGGTCGAGGGGGACGACGCTCATGCGGTAGCGCATGCCGAGCTTCTTGCGGGCGAGGGCCGCTGCGGCGCGCAGTTTGACCTTGGGGTCCTTGGGGTCCATGAACAGTTCGGCCGGGTCGTAGCCCGGTTTGCGGTGGATCTCCACCAGGCGGGCGAAGTCCGGGGCGCGGTCGTCGTCGAGCCAGTAGTAGTAGGTGAACCAGGAGTCCGGCTCGGCGACGGCGACGAGGTCGCCGGCGCGCGGGTGGTCGATGCCGTACGCCTTCTTACCGGCCTCGGTGAGCACCTCGGCCACGCCTTCGGTGCCGGCCAGCAGCTCGCGGACGCGTTCGGTGTCGGCCGGGTCGGCGACGTAGACGTGGGCGACCTGGTGGTCGGCGACGGCGAAGGCGGCCGATGTCCACGGGTCGAGGTATTCCATGCCGTCCTGGGTGTGGACGTGCAGCAGCCCGGCCCGGCGCAGGACGCGGTTGACGTCCACCGCCCGGGAGACGTTGGTGATGCCGTACTCGGACAGGGCGACGACGGTGACCGAGCGTGCGGCGGCGGCGTCGAGCAGCGGGGCGAGGACGCGGTCGACGTCGGCCGCCGCGGCGGCGGCGCGGGGGTCGTCGGGGCCGTAGCGCTGGAGGTCGTAGTCGAGGTGGGGCACGTAGACGAGGGTGAGGTCGGGGGCCTGGGTGGTGAGGATGTGCCGGGCGGCGTCGGCGATCCAGCGCGAGGAGGTCAGGGAGGCGGTCGGACCCCAGTAGGTGAACAGCGGGAAGGTGCCCAGTTTGGCGCTGAGTTCGTCGTGCAGCTGCGGCGGGTAGGTGTAGCAGTCGGGTTCCTTGCGGCCGTCGGAGTAGTAGATCGGCCGTGGTGTGACGGTGAGGTCGACGTCGGCGCCCATGGCGTACCACCAGCAGACGTTGGCGACGCGGTAGCCGGGGTGGGCGCGCCGCGCCGCCTCCCAGAGCTTCTCGCCGCCGACGAGGGCGTTGTGCTGCCGCCACAGCAGCACTTCGCCGAGTTCCCGGAAGTACCAGCCGTTGCCGACGATGCCGTGGCCGGTGGCGGGCTGCCCGGTGAGCAGGGTGGACTGCACGGTGCAGGTGACGGCGGGGAAGGCGGTGTCCAGCCGGGAGGTGAAGCCCGCCTCGCCGAGGGCGCGCAGCCGGGGCATGTGGGCGAGCAGCCGGGGGGTGAGGCCGACGACGTCGAGGACGAGCAGGGGTGTGGGGCTCACGGGGCGACCTCCTTCAGGCCGAGAGCGATCAGGTGGTCGCGGGTGAAGGCGAGTTCGGCCGCGATGCCGTCGGCGAGGGCGTCGGGGCCCTGCGGCCGGACGGCCTCGGGGAGCACTCCCCAGGTGTAGGTCTCGGCCTCGACGTGTGCGGTGCGGGCGGTGTCCCCGCCGAGCAGGGCGGCGAGGGTCGCCTCGAGTTCGGGGCGGGTGGTGGTCAGTGGGGGCTCGGGGTCGGCGTGCAGCGGCACGTGGAAGTGGACGCGCCACGGGTCGCGTCCGGGGAGCCCGCCGGCGAGGGCGTCGTCCAGATCGTCCACGGCCCGGGGCGGGGCGCCCTGCTCGCGGACCTGGTGCAGGAAGCGGGGCTCGGCGAACCGGGTCAGTGCCGCCCGGGTGGCCGGGTCGGACGGGTCGGCTGCCTGGAGGGCGCAGGACGCCTGGGTCTTGACCACCGTCAGTCCGGCCTCCTCCAGGCGGGCGAGTGCGGCGGCCGGCTCCTCGAAGCCGACCGCCAGATGGCAGGCGTCCAGGCAGACGCCGATGCGGTCGGTGTCCACGCGGGCGAGGTGCCGGGCGGCCTCGGCGGTGGTCTCGACGACGCAGCCCGGCTCGGGTTCCAGGCCGACTTTGATCGTGCGGCCGGTGTCGGCGGCGAGGTCGGCGAGGCCGTCGGCCAGCGTGTCGAGCGCGCGGGCGGCCTCGTCCGCCCGGCCGGCCGGCCACGGGGTCCGCCAGCCCAGGGGCACCGTGGAGACGCTGCCGTGCGCGGCGTCGTCGGGGAGCAGCGCCGCGAGCACCCGGGCGAGGTCGAGGGTGTAGTGCAACCGGTCGGGTTCGGTCCAGTCCGGCCGGTAGACGGCGCGCTTGACGACGGGGTCGTGGAAGCCGCGGTAGGGGAAGCCGTTGAGGGTGACGACCTCCAGGCCGCGGGCGGTCAGCTCCCGGCGGAGCGCGCCGACCGCCGCGTCGTCCGCGGCGAGGGCCGCCGCGGCGTCGCGGGCCAGCCACAGGCCCAGTCCGAGGACGGGCGCGCCCAGCCGCTCGCGTACCGGTTCGGCGTGCCGCTCCAGTTGGGCCAGCACCCCTTCCAGGTTCTCGGCGGGGTGGACGTTGGTGCAGTACGCGAGGTGGACCAGGGTGCCGTCGGGGTGGAGCAGGCGCACCGCTACACCTCCGCCCGGGCGCCGCGCAGCACCGAGTTGCCCTCGTAGGTGGCATCGGCGCCGGGCGTTTCGGAGCCGTCGAGTTCGAGCTTGCCGCTCTGGCCGTAGAACGCGACGGGGTTGCGCCACAGGACGGTGTCCACCTCGTCGGCGGTGAAGCCGGCGGCGAGCATGGCGTCCGCGGTCTTCCGGGTCTTCAGGGGGTCGCTTCTGCCCCAGTCCGCGGCCGAGTTGACGAGGATCCGCTCGGTGCCGAACTCGCGCAGCACGGCGACCATGCGGCGTTCGTCCATCTTGGTGTCGGGGTAGATGGAGAACCCCATCCAGCATCCGGAGCCGGCGACCTGCCGTACCGTCACCTCGTTGAGGTGGTCGACGACGACGCGCTCGGGGGCGATGCCCGACTCCTTCACCACGGCCAGGGTGCGCTCCACGCCGGCCGCCTTGTCGCGGTGCGGGGTGTGGACCAGTGCCGGCAGGTCGTGGGTGACGGCGAGCTGGAGCTGGGCGGCGAACGCCTCGTCCTCCTCGGGCGTCATCGAGTCGTAGCCGATCTCGCCGACGGCGACCACGCCGTCCTTGGGCAGGTAGCGCGGCAGGAGCTGGAGCACCTCCGCGCAGCGCAGGTCGTTGGCCTCCTTGGGGTTCAGGGCGATGGTGCAGTGGTGGCGGATGCCGAACTGGGCGGCCCGGAAGGGTTCCCAGCCGATGAGGGAGTCGAAGTAGTCCAGGAAGCTGCCCACGGAGGTGCGCGGCTGGCCGAGCCAGAACGCGGGCTCCACCAGGGCGCGGACGCCGGCCGCGTGCATCGCCTCGTAGTCGTCGGTGGTGCGCGAGGTCATGTGGATGTGCGGGTCGAAGATGCGCATCACGCCTCCCGGGGGCTGGGACGGTCGGTGGTCGAGGAGGTCGCGGCGGAGACGTCCTGGAGGTCGCGGTGGCCGGGCGCGGTCACGTCCGGGAAGAGCGCGAGGACCGGGGCGATGTCGTCGGGCACGGTACGTCCCGCGGCCCGGCGCTCGTGGGCGAACGCGGCCATCATGCGCGCCATCTCCGCGTCCGCCCGGCCGGGCAGGCCCGGCAGCGCGGCCAGCGGGATACCGGTGAAGACGCACTTGAGCACGCCCTGGCGGTAGGTTTCCGCGTCGAGGTGGTCGGTCGCGTAGTCGCCGAGGGCCGCCGCGACGAGCCGGGTGTCGTTGGTGCGCAGGGCGTCGCGCACGAGCGGCAGAGCGCCGTCGCCGACGGGCAGCAGGGGCAGGGCGCGCAGTACGGCGCGCCGCTCGGCCGCGTCGCCGGTGCGGTAGAGCTCGCCGATCTCCTCCAGCAGCGGGGCGCCGGTCAGGGGCAGGGCGGTCAGCAGCAGGGCGCGGGCCGCGTCGTCCACCGTCCAGCCGTACGGTTCCGCCGGGTCGAGAGGGCCGCGTCCGCACCGGCGTCCGGCCAGCGGGAACAGACCGCGGGCGACGTCCGGTTCGGCGGCGACCGAGCTGCACGCGCCGGTGAGCCACTTGGTGCCCTGCTCGGTCATCCGGTCGTGCAGGGCGGTTCTGAGGTGATCGGGGGTCATGCCATCTCCTCCTCACGACGGGCCGTGCGGCGGACCGCGGGGTCGCACGAGCGCAGGAAGTCCAGGGAGCGGCGGGCCACGCCCGGGGCGTCGTGGCTGTGCCGGGGAAGTTCCACGGCGACCAGCCCGCGGAAGCCGACCTCGTCGAGGGCGCTGAGCACGGGCGGGAAGTCGATCTCGCCGCTGCCGAACTCCAGGTGCTCGTGGGTGCCCCGGCGCATGTCGTCGATCTGCACGTTCACCAGCCGGTCGGCTGCCCGGCGCACGCACTCGGGCACCGGGTACGGCTCCAGGCAGCGGCAGTGGCCGATGTCGAGGGTCAGGCCGAACGGCTCCGGGTCGCCGAGCGCGGAGGCCAGCCTGGTGTACTCGTCGATGCTTTCCACGAGCATGCCCGGTTCGGGTTCGAAGCCCAGCGGGACGCCCGCCTTCTGTGCCGCGTCGACGACGTCCGCGCATCCCGCGACCAGCCGGTCCCAGGCCGTGCGCGGGTCGAGCCGGGCGGGTCTGACGCCCGACCAGAAGGAGACGGCCTGCGCGCCGAGGTCGGCGCCGACGGTCACCGCCCGGCGCAGGAACTCGATGCGGCGTTCCCGTCCTTCGGTCGCCAGCAGCGTGGGCTCGTGCTTGTGCCAGGGGTCGAGCAGGTAGCGGGCTCCGGTCTCGATGACGACGGTCAGCCCGAGACGGTCCAGTACCCGGGCGAGGGCCGCGGTCCGCGCGGCCAGGCCGGGTGCGAAGGGGTCGAGGTGGTGGTGGTCGAGGGTGAGCGCCACGCCGTCGTAGCCGAGGTCGGCGATGACGGTGAGCGCGTCGGGAAGCCGGTGGTTGGAGAAGCCGTTGGTGCCGAACCCGTAGCGCAGGGCGGGCTCGGCGGACGGGACGCGTCCGGTCGACGTGACGGGCCGGCTGGAGGGGACGGGCTGCGCGGTCGTAAGGGGCTGTGTGGTCGTGAGGGGCTCCGTGGTCGTGGTGTCGCGGTGGTGTGGTGCGCTCATGTCGGGGACACCCGCCTGGCCAGGGCTCGGGCCAGGGGGAAGGCCGCGGCGAGCGGAAGGGCGGAGCGCAGGGCGCCCGCGCCCGCGGTGAGCGCGGCCTGGAGCGGGATCAGGCCGAGGATTCCCGCGCCCACGGCCGTGCGGACCGTGCCCGGTGAAGGGTCGGCGACGGCGTGTGCCTGGGCGCGGCCGGCCGTCGCGCCGTACGCGAGGAGGCCGCCGACGACACCCAGTCGGTGCCGGCGGCCGGTGCCCCGGCGGCCGGCGCGCCCGGCGCCGAGCGCGGTCGCCGCCGCGACGGCCGTGGTGGCGGCGAGTGTCGTCCGGGGCAGCCACGGTTGGGCGCCGGTGACCTCGGCGCGGCTGAGCGCGGTGACGGCGAGGGTGTGCCCGGCGACGGTCGCGGCCGCCGGGAGGGCGGACCGGGTCCGGCCGGCGCGGGCGCCGAGCAGGACGTCGAGCCCACGGGCGGCGGCCATCACCGCAGGGCCCGCCGGGCGGGGCTTGGCCCACAGGTCGTACGCCCAGACGGTCGCCGCGAGGGGCACGGCGACGCCGAGCGCGCGACGGCCGTCGGCGGCCGTGGCCAGGCCGAGGGAGGCCGCGGTCAGGGTCACGGCGGTGCCCAGGGCGACGGGTGCCGCCACGCGGCCGGAGGGGATCGGCCGCTCGGGGCGTTCGACCGCGTCCAGGTCACGGTCCGCCCAGTCGTTGAGCGCCATCCCGGCCCAGTACAGGCAGACCGAGGAGGCGGCCAGGACGGCGGTGGACAGGTCGGGGCGGCGGCCGGCGGCGGCCGCTCCCGCCAGGACGTCCCCGGGAACGGTGAACGCGGCCGGTGCGCGCACCAGTTCGGCCAGGTCCCGCAGGCGCGGTCGTGGCGACGGTGTTCCGGCGAAATCGGCCCCGGCGGACCCGGACGCGTCCGTGGGCCCGGCGCGTCCGACGGATCCCGCGGGCCCGGTGGCCGTGGGCCCCGGGTGCCGGTCCCCGGCCCGGTCGACGCCCGACCCGGTGTCCCCGGCTCCCCTCCGGGCGGGGCCGGGGTCGGGCCGGAGCGTGGGCGGGCGGGTCACTGCCCGGCCCCGAGCCGGGCGGCGAACGCCCGCAGCGTCTCGTACTGGCTCATCACGCCGTGGTCGACGCCTCCGGCGGCCTCCTCGAAGACGGGGTCCTTGAAGAAGAAGGCCAGTTCGCCGAGGGCGCCGGAGATGCCCCGCTCGTGGGCGCGGGCCGTCAGCCGGGCGAGGTCGAGCACCAGGGGCGCGGCCAGCGCCGAGTCACAACCGGCCCAGGTGAACTGGAGGTTCATGCGTACGCCGAGGAACCCCTCGAAGGTCACGTGATCCCAGGCGGTCTTCCAGTCGCCCAGGGACGGGACGTAGTCGATGTGGACCTCGCCCTCGACCGGGTGTCCGAGAGTCTCGGTGAGCACCCGCTGTTTGGAGGCGGTCTTGCTGGCCATCGCGGCCGGGTCGGCGAGGGTCTCGCCGTCGCCTCCGCCGAGCAGGTTGGTGCCCGACCAGGCCCGCACGTGCAGGCCTCGGGCGGCGAACATCGGCCCGAGGGTCGCCTTGAGCAGGGTCTCCCCGGTCTTGCCGTCGCTCCCGGCGTACGGCAGGCCGGCTTCTTCGGCCATCTCCCGCAGCGCCGGGATCCGCATGCCGGTGGACGGCGTGAAGTCGACGTGCGCGCAGTCGGCCGTGAGCGCCGCCAGGGCGTACAGGGAACTGGGCGGCAGCACGTCCTCACCGGCGTCCAGCGCGGCGCGCAGGGCCTGTGCCGAGCCGTGTGCCGGGTGCGCCGTCAGGACCGGTTCGGTCGAGGAGACGTTGACGACGACCACGCGTGCGAGGCCGTGCCGCTCCCGGAAGGCGGTGATGTCGGCGCGGATCGCCTCGACGGCGTCCGACTGGCTCATGGCCGGGCCGGGGAGTGGGGCCGGTCGTATCCCGGCGTCGGCCGCGGCCAGGTCGTCGTGCACGGCCGTGGGCAGCCCGTGGGGCAGCACCCCGGCCTCGACGAGTTGTTCGGCCCGTTTGGGCAGGGGGGTACAGGCGATGTCGTGGCCGCCGAACACCAGGTCGGACATCGCGGGCAGGCCGGCGTCGGGGAATCCCGGCTGCTCGGTGACGCATCCGGCCGGACCGGCCAGCCCCGCCCGCAGGGCGGCCGCGCCGGCGACGACCGTGGTGGCCACCGATCCGCGCGCCCCCGCCAACCAGACACCCGTGCGACTCCGCTGATCTGGCATCTCGTCACCTCCGTCGGCCCGGGCGCGACCGCGCCCGGTGCCCTCGTTGCTCGCTGTCGATGTGGCTGTCCCCGGTCCCCGGCCGGTGGCCGTGCCGGTCAGTCGCTGCCCTTCGGATCGCAGTTGAACTTCGCCGCGCCGGCCGTCATCTTGATGCCGCCGAGGATGTGCGACAGGAACAGCGGATCGGTGTAGCTCTCCTTGGTGTGGCCCATGCCGGTGTAGAAGGACCGTCCGCCGTCGTACGGGTGGCACCACGCGATGGGGTGGTCCTCGCCCATCGACCCGCCGGAGTAGCCGACCGGGTTGTACGTCCGCTCGTCCAGCGTCGCCAGGACACGTACGTCGGCCCGCGGGTCGGAGCGGTAGTTGTACCACTCGTCGGTGCGCGTCCAGCGGTTGGGCAGGCCCCTGGTGGCGGGGGTGCCCTGGCCGACGACGTTCACGGTCGCCTGCTGGATGGACGGGTGGTCCCAGAAGTACGCGCCGACCAGGCCGCCGTACCAGGCCCAGCTGTAGCCGGAGTCGGCGGCGGCGTGGATGCCGACGTAACCGCCGCCGTGCTCGATGTAGCGCTGGAAGGCGTCCTTCTCGGACTGCTGGTCCAGCGGGTCACCGGTGGTGGAGACGAAGACGACCGTCTGGTACTTCGCCAGGTTGTCGTCGTTGAACTGGGTGGCGTCCTCGGTGGTGTCGACCGCGAAGCCGTGCTCCTGGCCGAGCTTCTGGATCGCGGCGACGCCGTCGGGGATGGAGTCGTGCCGGTAGGCGGTCGTCTTGGAGAACACCAGCACCTTGAACGCCGGTTCCGCCGCGTGCGCGCTGGTGGCGCCGACTGCCGCCAGCGGCAGGGCCACAGCGGCCGCGGACAGCAGCGCGAGGATACCTCTACGGGACATCATCAACCTTTCGGGACCTGTTGTGCGGGGCTGGGAGGTGCTGGGTCAGCTGAAGGCGTTGGGCAGGTACTGGTCCACGTTCTCCTTCGTCACGGTGGCGGAGAACAGGGTCACCGAGGACGGCAGGTCCTGCCCGACGAGGTCGCTCATGCCCTTCTGCTGGGCGACGAGCCGGGCCAGCTTGATCGCGGAGGCGGACATGTTCGACGGGTAGACGACCGTGGCCTTGAGCACGGAGTTGTCCGCCTTGATCTCCTGCATGGCGTGCTTGGAGCCGGCGCCGCCGACCATGAAGAACTCGTCGCGGCCCGCCTGCTTGATGGCCGCCTCGACACCGAGTCCCTGGTCGTCGTCGTGGTTCCACACCGCGTCCAGGTGCGAGCGCGCCTGCAGTACGTTGCTCATCACCTGCTGGCCGGAGTCCGCGGTGAACTCGGCGGCCTGCCGGATCCCCACCCGGAAGCCGTACTTGGCCAGGCCCTTCTTGAAGCCGGCGCTGCGCTGCTTGGTGAGCTCGAGATTGTCGATCCCGGCGATCTCACCGATCACGGGCGACGACACGCCCTTGTCCTTGAGGGTCCTGCCGATGTAGAGGCCGGCGTTGAGCCCCATGCCGAAGTTGTCGCCGCCGATCCACGTCCGGTACGCGAGGGGTGTGTCGAAGACGCGGTCGACGTTGATGACGGGGATGCCGGCGTCCATCGCCTGCTGGGCGACGGAGGTCAGGGCCTTGCCGTCGAACGGCAGGATGACCAGGACGTCCACCTTCTTGCCGATCAGCGTCTGGACCTGGCTGATCTGCGCGTTGACGTCGTTGGTGCCCTCGACGGCCTCGAAGTGCACATCGGAGTACTGCTTGGCCTGCGCCATGGCGTTCTTGGTGATGGCCGCCATCCAGCCGTGGTCGGCGGCCGGGGCGGAGAAGCCGATCGTCACCTGCTTGCCCGGCTTGTCGTTGTCGGTGCCGGCCTTGCTCGCCCCCTTGACGTCGTCGGTGGAGGCGTCGCTCTTGTTGCTGGTGCAGCCGGCGATCAGGGCTCCGCCGCCGAGTGCCGCGCCGCTGAAGAGCAGCCTTCTGCGGTCGATTCCGCCGAGTCCGCGCTTGTCCATCTCGCTGGTCCTTCCCGTCACGGGTGTCCTGTCTGGGGTGTGCCTGCCGCGGTCGATGCGGGCGGGCCGCGCGGCCGGCCGGGGCGGCGCGGTGCGGCGGCAGCGGGGACTGGGCCGCCGACCGCGCCGCTGCTACGGGGCCGCGGTTCGGCGTCCGCGCCGCTGGATCAGCACGGCGGCGACGATGATCAGACCCTTGGCGATCTGCTGGATGTCGGTGGTGAGGTTGTTCAGTACGAAGATGTTGGTGATCGTGGTGAACACCAGGACGCCCAGGATCGAGCCGACGAGCGAGCCCCGGCCGCCGGTCAGCAGCGTCCCGCCGATGATCACCGCGGCGATCGAGTCCAGTTCGTAGAGGTTGCCGAGGTTGCTGGCGCCGGAGGTGGTCCGCGCGGTCAGCATGACCGCGGCGATGCCGCAGCACAGGCCGGACAGGACGTACAGCACCAGGGTGTGGCGGCGCACGTCGAGGCCGGCGAGGCGCGCGGCCTCCTGGTTGCCGCCGATGGCGAACGTCCGGCGGCCGAACGTGGTGCGGTTGAGCAGCACCCAGCCGAGGACCACGGCCACCGCCAGGATGTAGACCAGCAGAGGTATGCCGAGCCACTTGGTGGAGGCGATGGAGTTGAACGACTCGACCGTCACCACCTGGGACTGCCGGTCGGAGATCCGCTCGGCCAGTCCGCGGGCGCTCGCCATCATGGCGATGGTGGTGATGAACGCCACGATGTTGCCGTAGGAGATGATCAGGCCGTTGACCAGGCCGACGACCGCGCCCACGGCGAGCGCGCAGAAGATCATGCCGCCCAGTCCGTAGGACTGAGTGGCCACGGTGGTGCACCACACGGAGGCGAGCGCCACGATCGCGCCGACGGACAGGTCGATGCCGCCACCGATGATGACGAAGGTCTGGCCGATCGTGATGACGCCGATGACGGCCGCGCTGCTGAGGATCACCAGGGCGTTCTGCCTGGTCGCGAAGTTGCCCGAGGTCAGTGCGCCGATGACGCACAGCAGCACGAGGACGACGAACAGACCGAGGTTGCGCACCCTGCCCATGTGTCCGAGGAAGGACGGTCCGCTGCCCTTGCCCGGGAACGAGCCGGTCTTCCGGGCGGATCCGGACGGTGATCCCTGGCCGGTGGCGGGCAGCGGACCGCTCCCGCCGGGGGGACTGGTCTGCTGGCTCACGCGGAGCTCCCTTCCATCACGAGGTCGAGCACTTTCGATTCGTCGAGGTCCACGGCGGCGGCCTCCCGGACCACCCGCCCCTCGCGCAGGACGAGGACGCGGTCGGCGAGGCCGAGGACCTCCGGCACCTCGCTGGAGACGAGGAGCACTCCGACTCCCGAGTCGGCGAGCCGCCGGACGAGCGTGTAGAGCTCGGCCCGCGCCCCGACGTCGACACCACGGGTGGGCTCGTCCAGGAGCAGGAGCCGGCAGTCCTTGAGCAGCCATCGGGCGACGACGGCCTTCTGCTGGTTGCCGCCGGACAGGGTGCGCACCGGCCGGGTCGCGTCGGGGGGCCGCAGATCGAGGCTGCGGACCGCTTCCGTCGTGGCGGCGAGCTCGGAGCGGGCGTCGAGGAACCCGGCGCGGGCGAAGCGCCCCAGCGAGGACATGGACACGTTGTGGGCGATGGAGGAGTGCAGGAACAGCGCCTGGCTCTTGCGTTCCTCCGGGGCGAGCCCGATGCCGGCCCGGACGGCGGCGGTGATGCTGCCCGGCCGCAGCGCGGTCCCGTCCATGGTGATGCGTCCGGAGGCCGGGCGGCGGGCTCCGTAGACCGTCTCGAGGATCTCCGAACGGCCGGAGCCGACCAGGCCGGCCAGCCCGACGATCTCGCCGGCCCGCACGGTGAAGGACACGTCGTGGAACTCCCCCGGGCGGCTGATGCCGTCGACCTCCAGGAGGGCCGGGCGCTCGGTGCGGTCCGGGCTCTGCGGCCTGGGCGGGAAGACGTACTCGACGGTGCGGCCGGTCATCAGCGAGACCAGCTCGGAGGTGGGGGTGGTGCGCGCGGGCAGTCCCCGGGCGACCGTGCGGCCGTCCTTGAGGACGGTGACGCGGTCCCCGATCCGGCGGATCTCCTCCATGCGGTGCGAGATGTAGACCACGGCCACGCCGGCGGCGGTGAGGTCGCCGATGATGCGGAAGAGGTTGTCGACCTCGTCGTGGGCGAGGACGGCGGAGGGCTCGTCCATGATGATGAGCCTGGTGTCGTGCGAGAGGGCGCGGGCCATGGACACGAGTTGCTTGCCGGCCGAGGACAGCTCGCCCACCTCGCGCGTGGCGGGTATCTCCGGGTGGCCGAGCCTGCGCAGCAGGTGCCGGGCGGCCTCGTGCATCCGGGAGCGCTGGGTGAAGCCGAGCCGGGCCTGCTCGTGCCCCAGGTAGATGTTCTCCGCGACGGTCAGGCCGTCGGCCAGGTCCAGTTCCTGGTAGATGGTGGCGATGCCGTGGCGCATGGCGGCCGTCGGGGTGGGGAGGGTCACCGGCTGGCCCTCCCAGGTGATGTGTCCCGCGTCGGGCTGGTGGGCGCCGGCCAGGACCTTGATCAGCGTCGATTTGCCGGCGCCGTTCTGGCCCAGCAGGCAGTGCACTTCTCCGGCGACCACGTCGAGGTCGACGCCGTCGAGGGCCCGGACGCCGGGGAACTCCTTGACGACGCCTTGCATCTCGAGCAGCGGGGCACTCATGGGTCTCCCTGTGATGCGGTCTTCGCGGGCCCGGTGTGGGGCGGGTGACGGTTCGTCGACTTGCCGACGGGCCGGCCACCGGTCGTTCGCGCCGGCGGGGCCCGGCCGGTCGTGGATTCTCGGCGGTTTCTCGGTACAGGCCGTTCCTGGCTCGCGTGGCGAGCTGAGAGGAAGGTAGTTCTCAGGGCGTTGTTTGAAAAGGGTTCGGAACCGTAGAAATCGTTCGTGGCCAGAAGCGGCAACAGGTGTAACACTTTTGGGCATTCGGCTTCGCGGCGCGGTGGAATGCCCGGGCGATCCGTACCGTCCACCGGTACGGCCCGACCCCGGGCGTCCTGTCCACCACCGCGCCGACCTGGAGGGTTCGCGGTTCGGCGTGAAAGTGCGTCACACACTTGACGGCACAGGGAACGTCTCACGCCATTGGCGTGCGAACCCGACTTCGAGGCAGCCGGATATTCCCGGAGCGCAGGCTCGAAAACGCTCCGGATTTCTCCGGTGCCCGTCCCTCACGGGCAGTTGGCATCGCGCGTCGCGTCCGGTTCGATCGACCCGCCAATGCAAGTTGTTCGACCGGTCGGATTTCTATCCGGAGTTTCCTTGCAAACCTCCTTCTCGTGAAAGGAGTGTGGACATCGGCCGGGACGCCCCTCAGGGCGCGACAGCCACGGGGTCGTCGCTGCCGGCGGACGGCGCGGGCGTGCCGGACGCCTGCGGCGGACCCGCCTGCACCGCCGGCTCGTGCACGACGGGCGTCCAGGCACTGCCGTTCGCCGCGCTGTGCTCCACCGCTGCCAGTACCCGCTGCACCCGGAGCCCGTCGGCGAAGGACGGTTCGGGGTCCCGGCCCTCCTCGATGGCCGTCAGCAGGTCGCGCATCTGGTGGACGAAGGTGTGGTCGTAGCCGAGCCCGTGACCCGGTGGCCACCATCCCTCGAGATAGGGGTGTTCGGGTTCGGTGACCAGGATCCGCCGGAAGCCCGCCGTCTCGGACGCCTCGGTGTGGTCGTGGAAGTCCAGTTCGTTGAGGCGTTCCAGGTCGAAGGCGAGACTGCCGCGATCGCCGTTGATCTCGACCCGCAGCGCGTTCTTCCGTCCGGCTGCCATCCGCGTGGCCTCGAAGGACGCGATGGCGCCGCCGGGGAAGCGACCGGTGAACAGCGCGGCGTCGTCCACCGTGACGGGCCCGCGGGGGGCCGTCCCGTCGGCGACGGCCGCGAGCCCTGAGGACACGGCGGGCAGCGGACGTTCGCGGACGAACGTCTCGGTGAGCGCCGAGACTCCCGTCAGCGGCTCACCGACGAGGTACTGGGCCAGGTCGACGATGTGCGCGCCGAGGTCGCCCAGCGCGCCGGAGCCTGCGTGCTCGCGTTGCAGCCGCCACACCAGGGGGAACTCCGGATCCACGATCCAGTCCTGGAGATACTGTGCGCGTACGTGCCGCAGGCTGCCGAGGCGGCCGGCGGCGATGAGGCGCCGGGCGAGGGCCAGTGCCGGTGTGCGCCGGTAGCTGAAGCCCACCATGGAACGCACGCCGTGACGGGACGCCTCGGCCGCGGCGGCGGCCATCGCCTCCGCCTCCTCGACGGTGTTGGCGAGCGGCTTCTCGCACAGCACGTGCTTGCCGGCCTCCAGCGCCGCGATCGCGATCTCGGCGTGACTGGATCCCGGGGTGCAGATGTCCACCAGCTGGACGTCGGGGCGGGCGATCAGGGCCCGCCAGTCGGTGTCGGTGGCGGCCCAGAGCTGACGCCGGGCCGCCTCTTCCAGTGCCGCCCGCTCGCGTCCGGCGAGGGCGGCCATGACCGGGCGTCTGGGCAGGTCGAAGGCACAGGCCACGGTGCGCCACGCATGCGAGTGGGCGCGGCCCATGAAGGCGTATCCGACCATGCCCACCCCGATCGTGGGCGAGTCGTGCTGACTGTCCATAGGCGCTCCTGGAGGATGCGTGTGGCGCGCAACGGGCGTGGGGTGCACGTCCGTTCGTGGAGAGCGAACGCGTGGGTCACGCCCGTCCGCGGGGAACGGATTCCGGCCGCGCGGGGCTCGTCAGGCCGGTGAGAAGATGTGGTCGCTGATCAGCCGGGTGGCGCCGACGACGCCGGCGACCTGGCCGAGTTCGCCGAGGACGATCGGCAGGTTGCCGGTCGCCAACGGCAGGGACTGCCGGTAGACCTGGGTGCGGATGCTGGCCAGGAGGGTGTGGCCCAGCCCGGTGAGCCCTCCCCCGATGACCACGAGGCCGGGGTTGAAGAAGCTGACCAGACCGGCGATGACCTGACCGGTGCGGCTGCCGCCGCGGCGGATCAGTTCGAGGGCCGCGGCGTCGCCGGCTCCGGCGGCCGCCGAGACGTCCTCCGCGGTCAGCCGTCCGGTCGCCTCGAGCCGCCCGGCCAGTTCCGCCGAGCGGCCACCCTCGGCCAGCGCGGTGGCGTCGCGCACGAGGGCGTTGCCGCCGAAGTGCGCCTCCAGGCAACCGATGTTGCCGCAGGCGCACGGCGGCCCGCCGGGGTCCACCTGGATGTGGCCGATGTCGCCGGCGCTGCCGGTGACACCGCGGTGGACCTCGCCGCCGACGACGATGCCGCAGCCGATGCCGGTCCCCACCTTGACCCACAGGAAGTCACGCACGGACCGGGCGACACCGGCCTGCTGCTCGCCGAGTGCCATCAGGTTCACGTCGTTGTCGACGAGGACGGGGCAGCCGAGTTCCTGGCTCAGTGCCTCGCGGACGGGGAAGCCGTCCCAGCCCGGCATGATCGGTGGTGCGACGGGGACGCCCTCGGGGAACCGTACGGGTCCCGGGACGCCGATCCCGGCGCCGTCGAAGTGCTCCGCCACGCCGGCCTCGCGCAGCTTGGTGGCCAGGGCGAGCACCCGTTCGAACACGGCGACCGGCCCCTCCCGCACGTCCAGCGGCTCGGAGAAGTGGCCGAGCACCTCCAGCTCCGCGTTGGTGACCGCGGCGTCCACGGACGTGGCACCTATGTCCACGCCGAGGAACCGCAGCGACGGAGCGATCCGGACGTTGTGCGAGCGGCGGCCGCCGCGGGAGGCGGCGAGACCGTCCTGGACGACGAGGCCCGTCTCCAGCAGCCGGTCGATCTCGACCGCGAGCTTCGACCGCGACAGCTCGACCCGGTCACCCAGGGCGACCCTGGACTGCGGGCCGAGGTCGCGCAACAGGCGGAGCAGCGTGGCCTGGTGGACATTGGCCGGTCGAGCCGTCATACGCCTCACGCCGCCCCTCCCGTCGTCGCCGAAGCCGTACGCGCACCCGGCGCTTCGGGGCGCGACTTTCAAAAGGACCGTAGCACCGTGATGCCGAACACAAAAGAACTTGTGCAGCAGTCCGATGAACTTTCATCTCGCAATGGACAAAGCCGGGTTGAAGTCCCCGTCGTTCGGGTGTGCGCCCGCGTCCGTCCACGGGGCAGGGATCCGCCGGACGGGTCCTGACGGGCCCCGGACAGCGGGCAGGCCCGATGGAGTGGAACCGGCCGGGGGCCGCCCAACCGCCCCCGGGGGGCGGCGGGTCCCCCCCCCGGTGGCCCCGCCGGCCCGCCCCCCCGGGGAAAAG
>NZ_JBSFRB010000062.1:0-34067 GCF_053589015.1 Streptomyces sp. NPDC003393
CGCCCGGTTACATTTCGAACCCGGAAGCTAAGCCTTACAGCGCCGATGGTACTGCAGGGGGGACCCTGTGGGAGAGTAGGACACCGCCGAACAATCTTTGGAGGACCCCTGGTCACCAGCGTTCAGCTGGGACCAGGGGTCCTTTCGTTTTTACAATGCTTGCAGTACCGAAGACAGGAGTCACCGATGTCCACCAACTCTCCCGACGAGCGTCCGGAGCGTGATCAGCGCCGCCGGGACGTTGGCGAACGCGGTGACCGTGGCGGATACCGTGGTGGTCCGCGTCGCTCCAACGACCGTGGTGGGTACGGCCGTCGGGATGATCGTCGAGGCGACGACCGTGGTGACCGTGGCGGTTTTCGGCGTGACGACCGTCGTGATGACCGGCGTGACGAGCGTCGTGACGACCGGCGCGACGAGCGTCGTGACGACCGGCGCGATGGCGACCGTGGTGGCTACGGCCGGCGCGATGACCGCGACCGGGATCGCGACCGGGGTGACCGTGGCGGTTTCCGCCGTGACGACCGTCGTGATGACCGGCGTGACGAGCGTCGTGACGACCGGCGCGATGGCGACCGTGGTGGCTACGGCCGGCGCGATGACCGCGACCGGGATCGCGACCGGGGTGACCGTGGCGGTTTCCGCCGTGACGACCGCCCCTCGTACCGGCGTGACGACCGCCGCGACGACCGGCGTGACGACCGCCCCTCGTATCGGCGTGACGACCGCCGTGATGACCGGCGTGATGACCGCCCCTCGTATCGGCGTGATGACCGGCGTGACGACCGCCCTGACGACCGCCGTGACGCGGACCGCAGGGACGACCGCCGGGGCTTCCGCCGTGACGACGACCGTGGTTACGGCCGCGGTGACGACGACCGCGGTGGTTACGCGCGCCGTGACGACCGTGGTGACCGTGGCGGTTTTCGGCGGGACGACCGCCGTGATGACCGTCGTGATGACCGGCGCGATGGCGACCGTGGTGGCTACGGCCGGCGCGATGACCGCGACCGGGACCGCGACCGGGGTGACCGTGGCGGTTTCCGCCGTGACGACCGCCCCTCCTACCGCCGTGACGACCGGAGTGAACGAGGCGAGCGCGGCGAGCGCGGTGGCTTCCGCGGGCGTGACGACCGCGGCGGACGCGGCCCTCGTCGGGAGGACCGCGGTGGCCGCCCCGGCGGCTTCCGCGGCCGTGACGACCGTCGTGACGACCGTCGCGACGACCGGCGTGACGACCGGCGTGACGACCGGCGTGGCGGCTTCCGCGGCCGTGACGACCGGGACCGGGGTCGCGACCGTGACCGCGACCGGGAGCCGATCAAGCGGCTGCCGATCCCGCAGGAGGTCACCGGCGAGGAGATCGACAAGGACGTGCGGCAGGAACTGCAGAGCCTGCCCAAGACCCTCGCCGAGGATGTCGCCAGGAACCTGGTGATGGTCGCGCGGCTCATCGACGAGGACCCGGAGGCCGCCTACGGCTACTCCAGGGTCGCCCTGCGGTTGGCGTCCCGTGTCGCCGCCGTACGGGAGGCGGCCGGCTTCGCGGCGTACGCGAGCCAGAAGTACGCCGAGGCGCTCGCCGAGTTCCGAGCCGCCCGGCGGATGACCGGCAACGTCGACCTGTGGCCGGTCATGGCCGACTGCGAGCGTGGGCTCGGGCGGCCGGAGAAGGCACTGGACATGGCCGGGGCACCGGAGGTGCACAAGCTCGACAAGGCCGGGCAGGTGGAGATGCGGCTCGTCGCGGCCGGCGCCCGGCGGGACATGGGCCAACTGGACGCGGCCATCGTGACGTTGCAGAGCCCCGAGCTGGCCTCCAACTCCGTGCAGCCCTGGACCGCGCGGCTGCGGTACGCCTACGCCGACGCGTTGCTGGCCGTGGGACGGGAGGCCGAGGCGCGGGAGTGGTTCGCCAAGGCCGTCGAGGCCGACCGGGACGGCAGCACCGACGCCTCGGACCGGCTGGCCGAGCTGGACGGCGTGGAGTTCACCGACGCGCTCGACGAGAGCGAGGACACGGACGGCTCCCAGGACGCGTCCGAGGGCGGCTCCCCGGAGAGCCCGAAGGACGCCAAGGGCGTCGAGGACGACCGCGAGGTCTGACTCCCGCCGTGAGGCAGCGCCAGGACGGATGAGGGGTGGCCCGGACCGTGAAACCGGTCGGGGCCACCCCTCGTCCACGTCACAGGTCCAGTGCCCGCAGCACCAGCCCCGTCGCCGGCTTCGGGCCGAACGAGGTCGACTTGCGGGGCATCGTGATGCCCTGGCGGGCCAGCTCGCGGACCACCTCCTCACGCACCGGGTGCAGCAGGACGGCCGTACCGCCGTCGTGCTCGGCCTTCGCCACGGTGGCGGCCGTGTCGTGGATGTACGCGATACGGGTCGGATCGTCCTCGGGGATGTGCCAGACGTGCTCGAGGAGCGCGGCGTGCAGGACGGTCGCGTCCAGCGTGCGCCAGGCCGCCGGACGGTCGGACGGAACCGTGCGGGCCAGCAGTGCGGGGTCCGGGCGGTCCACGAGGTGGAAGGCGCCGTCGCCCGCGAGCAGGAAGGCGTTGCCCGCGCAGGCCGCGTCCGCCAGCACCGCCAGGGCCTCGGTCAAGGGCAGTTCCAGTCGCCGTACGCGGAACAGGCCGTCCAGCGTGGACACCGCGTCGGCGACCGGTACGCCGTGCAGCAGACGGTGGATGGCGCGGACCCGGAGGGGGTATCGGGCGGTGTCGACCAGGAGGACCAGGCCGAAGTCCCAGGCACTGGGGGAGGGGTGCTCGGCGCGCAGGCGCCGGTAGGTCGCCCAGCGATGGTGACCGTCGGCGATCAGCGCCTGCTGTTTCGCCAGTTCGTCGCCGATGGCGGCCAGGTCGGCGGGGTCGGTGACGGCCCACAGGCGGTGGTGGAAGCCGTCCTCGGTGGTCGTCGCCAGCAACGGGGGCCGGGAGGCGGCGCGTTCGACGACGCCGGCGGTGGCCGTGGTGGAGCCGTTGCCGCGGTAGGTGAGCAGCAGGGGTTCGAGATTGGTGCGGGTGGCCCGCATCAGGGCCGCTCGGTCCGCGACGACGTGCGGCATCACGTCCTCGTGCGGCAGCACCACGCCGTCCTCCGGATCCGACACGCGCAGCGCGCCGATCAGTCCCCGTTGCAGCATGCCGTCGCCGTCGCGCTGCTCGTAGACGTACAGGCCCGGTTCGGGGTCGAGGGTCAGCACGCCTTCGGACAGCCAGCGGCGCAGGGTGTCGGCCGCCTGCTCGTTGCGGGCGGAGGGCGTGTCGGCCTGGGGGAGGATCAGGCGGACGATGTTGTGGGGATCGGCGGACTGGAGGTGGTGCAGGCCGTCGGGGCGTACGACGACGTCGTACGGCGGGGACGTCACGGCGGCAAGGCTCCCGACCCGTTCGGGGGCGTAGCGAAGGCCTCGGAACGGAGTGAGTTCGAGGCCCCGGCGCGTTGGTGCCGGTGAGTGACCTGCTGTGTTCATCCCGGCATCGTACGTGTGTCGATGGCATGGGGGATGATCGGGGGAAAACCGGTACCACGAGGAGCGATGCGCAATGAGTCAGGGCGTCAGGCTGAGGCCCGAGGGCAGTGGGCAGGCCCTGAGCGAGGCGTACGACACGGCCCTGCTCGATCTGGACGGAGTGGTGTACGCGGGGGGCAGCGCGATCGCGCACGCGGTCGACTCGCTGGCCGCCGCCCGCGCGGCCGGGATGCACCTGGCGTACGTCACCAACAATGCGCTGCGCCCACCGGACACGGTGGCCGCGCACCTCACCGAGCTGGGTATACCGGCTCGGGCGTCCGATGTCGTGACCTCGGCGCAGGCGGTGGCCCGGCTGATCGCCGACCAGGTGCCGGAGGGGGCGCGGGTGCTGGTCATCGGCGGCGAGGGGCTGCGGGTGGCGCTGCGCGAGCGCGGTCTGGAGCCGGTGGAGTCGGCCGACGACGACCCGGTGGCGGTGGTGCAGGGGTACGGCGGTCCGGAGCTGCCGTGGGGGCGCTTCGCGGAAGCCTGTTACGCCATCGCGCGCGGGGTGCCGTGGTTCGCCTCCAACACCGATCTGACGATCCCGAGCGCGCGGGGCATCGCGCCCGGCAACGGCGCGGCGGTGGAGGTCGTGCGCATCGCGACGGGCGCGGAGCCGCAGGTGGCGGGGAAGCCGCTGCCGCCGATGCACCGCGAGACGATCCTGCGCACCGGCGCGCGGCGGCCCCTGGTCGTCGGGGACCGGCTGGACACGGACATCGAGGGCGCCTTCAACGGAGGGGTCGACTCGCTGCTGGTGCTGACCGGGGTCACCGACGGGGCGCGCCTGCTCACCGCGCCGCCGCGGCACCGGCCGACGTACGTGGACGCCGATCTGCGCGGGCTGCTCACCGGGCAGCCGGAGATCACTCGCGCGGGTGATGGTTTCCGGTGCGGTGGGTGGACGGCGACGGCCGGTGCGGACCGGTTGGAGCTGACCGGCGACGGGGAGTCGATGGACGGGCTGCGCGCGCTGTGCGCGGCGGCGTGGACGGCGGCGGGTGGCGAGAGCGCGTGTGAGCTGGACGGAGGGAAGGCGCTGGCACGACTGGGGTTGTGAAGCGGCCGTTCCCTGCGCACACGCTGACGCCTTGTCGAGACGGTAGCGAGGGTAGGCTAACCTAACTCCGTGTTGGTCGACAGTGTTCCGGAAGAGCGCGCCGCGGTGGCCGCGGCGCCACCGACCCGTCGTGGGGCGCGGGCCCTCGGGCTCCTCGCCTCCGCCGTGATCCTGGTGCTCGTGGCCCTGGCGAGCATCGCGGTCGGGGCGAAGGAGCTCTCGCCGGACCAGGTCTGGCACGGCCTGTTCCAGGACTCGGGGACCTACGGCGACGTCGTGGTCGGCGAGCGGCTGTCCCGGACCCTCCTGGGGCTGCTCGCCGGGGCCGCGCTCGGGCTGTCCGGGGCGGTGCTCCAGGCGCTGACCCGCAATCCGCTGGCCGACCCGGGGATCCTGGGCATCAACGCGGGCGCGGCGGCCGCCGTCGTCACCGCCATCACCTGGTTCGGCGTCACCAGCCTGAGCGGCTATGTGTGGTTCGCCTTCCTCGGCGCCGCCGTGGTGGGCGCGCTGGTGTGGTTCCTGGGCGGCGGACGGGGGGCCACGCCCGTACGGCTCGCGCTCGCCGGAACCGCGATCGGCGCCGCGCTCTACGGCTATCTCCAGGCCGTCATGATCATGGACGACGCGGCGCTGGGGAGGATGCGCTTCTGGACCGTGGGGTCCCTGGCCTCCGCCACGGACGCGACCATCGTCCAGGTGCTGCCGTTCTGCCTGGCCGGCACGGTCCTCGCACTGCTGCTCGCCCGGCCGCTCAACGCGGTCGCGATGGGCGACGACACCGCGCGCGCCCTCGGCGTGCGCCTCAACCGCACCCGGGCGCTGGCCATGCTCGCCGCGACCGTGCTGTGCGGGGCCGCGACCGCCGCCTGCGGGCCGATCGTCTTCGTCGGGCTGATGGTCCCGCACGTCGTCCGCTCCTTCACCGGGCCCGACCTGCGCTGGATCCTGCCCTACGCCACGGTCCTCTCCCCGGTGCTGCTGCTCGGCGCCGACGTCGTCGGACGGCTCGTCGCCCGGCCCGCCGAGGTCCAGGTCGGGGTCGTCACCGCGATCATCGGCGGCCCGGTGTTCATCCTGCTCGTACGGCGGCGGAGGACGGCCCAGCTGTGAAGACCACCACCCGCACCCCCGGCGCCGCCGCCCGCACTTCTCGTGCCGCCCCGGTGCCGCGGACCGCACGTGCCGTGCGCGCCCCGGGCGGGCTGTCCTTCCGCCTGGACGTCCGGGGGCTGACCGTCGTCGTGCTGCTGGTGCTGGCCGCCCTGGCCGCGAGTGTCGTGCTGATCGGCACCGGCGACTTCCCGATCCCGGCCTCGGACGTGCTGAAGACACTGCTCGGACAGGGCAGCCCGGGCCAGGAGTTCATCGTCCGTGAGCTGCGGCTGCCGCGGGTCCTGGTCGGGCTGCTGGTCGGCGCCTGCCTCGGACTGGGCGGGGCGCTGTTCCAGTCCGTCTCGCGCAACCCGCTGGGCAGCCCCGACGTCCTCGGCCTGGCCCAGGGTGCGACGGCCGGCGCGCTCACGGTGATCGTCCTGTTCTCCGGCGGCGCCGCCGCGGTCACCCTCGGCGCGCTCGTCGGCGGCCTGGTGACCGGGCTCGCCGTCTACCTCCTCGCCTGGAAGCGGGGCGTGCACGGATACCGGCTGGTCCTCGTCGGCATCGGCGTCAACGCGGTCGCCACCGCGGTCAACGGCTACCTGGTCACCAAGGCCGACTTCGTCGACGCGGCCCGCGCGGTCGTCTGGATGGCGGGCTCGCTCGACGGCCGGGACTGGAGCCAGGTGTGGCCTTTGGTGATCCTGTGCGTCCTGCTCCTGCCGCTCGTCCTCGGCAACGCGCGCGGGCTGCGGATGCTGGAGATGGGCGACGACACGGCGTACGCCCTCGGGGTGCGCGTGGAGCGCGTACGGCTGCTGCTGATGGCATCGGCGGTCCTGCTCACCGCGGCCGCCACCGCCGCGGCCGGTCCGGTCGCCTTCGTCGCCCTGACCGCGCCGCAGCTGGCCCGGCGCCTCACCCGGTCACCCGGCCCGAACCTGGTGCCGTCCCTGTGCATGGGCGCCGCCCTGCTCGTCACCGCCGACTGGGCCTCGCAGCGCGCCTTCGGCGCCGACCAGCTGCCCGTCGGCGTCGTCACCGGCGTGCTCGGCGGCGTGTACCTGCTCCGGCTGCTGGTCGCCGAGCGCAGGAAGGGCCGGATATGAGCACCCCCCACGAGCCGGGTCACGAGCCCGGCCACGAGCCCCGCCATGACTCCGCCGGCGAGCGGCACGAGAACAGCAGGAGGAGCACCGTGAACCGTCTGTCCGCCGACGACGTCACCCTCGCCTACGACCGACGGGTCATCGCCGAGCAACTGTCGGTGGAGATACCCGACAACTCCTTCACGGTGATCGTCGGCCCGAACGCGTGCGGCAAGTCCACGCTGCTGCGGGGGCTGTCCCGGATGCTCAAGCCCGCCCAGGGACGGGTGCTGCTCGACGGGCAGGTCATCCAGTCGATGCCCGCCAAGAAGGTCGCCCGCACGCTCGGCCTGCTGCCGCAGTCGTCGATCGCGCCCGACGGGATCACCGTCGGCGACCTGGTGGGCCGCGGCCGCTACCCGCACCAGGGTCTCCTACGGCAGTGGTCGGCCGAGGACGAGCGGGTCGTACAGGAGTCCATGGCGCGGACGGGCGTCGCCGAGCTCGCCGAACGGTACGTCGACGAGCTGTCGGGCGGCCAGCGGCAGCGCGTGTGGATCGCCATGGCCCTCGCCCAGCAGACACCGCTGCTGTTGCTCGACGAGCCGACGACGTATCTGGACATCCGTCACCAGATCGACGTCCTGGACCTGTGCGCCGAACTGCACGAGGAGCAGGGGCGCACCCTGGTCGCCGTGCTGCACGACCTCAACCACGCCGCCCGCTACGCCACCCACCTCGTCGCCCTGCGCGCCGGAAGGGTCGTCGCCCAGGGTGCGCCGAACGACATCGTCACGGCCGAGCTGGTGCGGGAGGTGTTCGGGCTGCGCTGTCAGGTCATCGAGGACCCCGAGACGGGGACCCCGCTGGTGGTGCCGGCCGCGCGCACGGCACGGGCCCGCAAGGCGGCGCCACGGGTGGAAGCCGGGCGCGTCGCCGGTGCTACAGAAGTTTCCTGAGCCGGAACAGGTCCAGCAGGCTCGCCTCCAGCTTCACCCGGCCCGACCCCCAGGCCGTGGCGAAGTGCAGCTCGCCGCCCACCAGCGCGACCAGGTCGTCGCCGGTCATCGCGAGCCGGATCCGGGCCTTCTCGGGCGGCGGCCCCTGGACGGTGTCCCGGACCTCGATCCGGCCGTCCCTCATGTGGCCCACGAAGCTGACGTCGAGGTCTGTGATGTGGCAGCTCACCGAACGGTCCAGGGCCGCCGCATCGCGGACGTCCCCTTCCGCGTTCGCCATGGTGTCGGAGAGTTTCTCGAGTGCGCGGCGGCACTCCTCGATCGTGGCCATCGCGACCGACGGTACCCCAGCGCGGCGAGGTAGCGTCTGGGCATGAGCGACTCAGTGCCCGAGACCGAGGCCCCGGTGGACGCGGTCGCGGACCAGGACAGCGCGGCCCCCGCGCACGCCACCGCCGCGGCCCCCGCGCCCGCCCCGGCCGGGGAACCCGCGCACGATCCGGCGGAACCCGCTGACGACCCCCTGGCACCCGGCGACCCCGCCCCCCTGGACATCCCCCGCACCCCCACCGGCGACGCCGGCGTGGACGCGGCCCTGGAGCGGCTCGGCGATGTGGACCACCTCGCCACCGACGGGCACGTGGAGGTGTACGAGGATGTACACGGGGCGCTGCGCGACGTGCTCACCGCGCTCGACGCCCGCCCGGGACCTCCGGCGCCCCCCGCGCCCTCACCGGCGCACCCACAGCCGTACCGACACAGGAGCTGAACCGAACGTGGCAGGAGTCGCACGCCGTCGTCTGGACGCGGAGCTGGTCCGCCGGAAGCTCGCGCGCTCGCGCGAACACGCCGGCCAGCTGATCGCCGCCGGGCGGGTCACCGTCGGCAAGACCGTCGCGACCAAGCCCGCCACACAGGTGGAGACCGCCGCCGCCATCGTGGTCGTCGCCGACGACAGCGATCCCGACTACGTCTCCCGGGGCGGCCACAAGCTCGCCGGCGCGCTCGCGGCGTTCGTCCCCCGCGGGCTCGTCGTCGAGGGCCGGCGCGCGCTGGACGCCGGCGCCTCCACCGGCGGCTTCACCGACGTCCTGCTGCGGGCGGGCGCCGCGCACGTCGTCGCCGTCGACGTCGGCTACGGTCAGCTCGCCTGGTCGCTCCGCAACGATGAACGCGTCAGCGTCAAGGACCGTACGAACGTACGCGAGTTGACGCTCGAGGCGATCGATGGGGAACCTGTGGATCTTGTCGTGGGGGATCTTTCCTTCATCCCGCTCGGCCTGGTGCTGCCCGCCCTGGCGCGGTGCGTGACGCCGGACGCCGACCTGGTGATGATGGTCAAACCGCAGTTCGAAGTGGGGAAGGAGCGGCTGGGCAGCGGGGGCGTCGTACGGAGTCCGCAGCTGCGGGCGGAGGCCGTGCGGGGAGTGGCGGACAGGGCGTGGGAGCTGGGGCTCGGGGTGAAGGGCGTCACCGCCAGTCCACTGCCCGGCCCGTCCGGGAACGTCGAGTACTTTCTCTGGCTGCGCGCCGGGGCGCCCGCCCCGGACCCGGCCGATGTCGACCGAGCAGTGGCGGAGGGGCCGCGTTGACACAGAACCGAGCGCGAACTGTTTTCCTGCTGGCCCACACCGGGCGGCCGGCCGCGATCCGCAGCGCGGAACTCGTGGTGAAGGGCCTGCTGCAGCACGACATCGGGGTGCGGGTACTGGAGGACGAGGCGCGCGACCTGCCGCTGCCCGACGAGGTGCGGCTGGTCAAGGAGGCCACCCCGCAGTGCCTGGACGGCTGCGAACTGCTGATCGTGCTCGGCGGCGACGGCACGCTGCTGCGCGGCGCCGAGTTCGCGCGCGCGTCCGGAGTGCCGATGCTCGGGGTCAACCTCGGGCGCGTCGGGTTCCTGGCGGAGGCCGAACGCGACGACCTCGACCGGGTGGTCGACCGGGTGGTGGCGCGGTCCTACGAGGTCGAGGAGCGCATGACCGTCGATGTCGTCGTGCAGCGCAA
The DNA here is from genome assembly GCF_053589015.1 of Streptomyces sp. NPDC003393. Taxonomy (NCBI): domain Bacteria; kingdom Bacillati; phylum Actinomycetota; class Actinomycetes; order Kitasatosporales; family Streptomycetaceae; genus Streptomyces; species Streptomyces sp. NPDC003393. The sequence goes on from NZ_JBSFRB010000062.1 coordinate 9,736, forward strand.
CGGGGACATCGTGCACACGGACTGGGCGCTGAACGAGGCGGCCGTGCAGAAGGCCGGCGCCGAGAAGCTGCTGGAAGTCGTCCTGGAGATCGACGGCCGGCCGGTCACGGGGTTCGGCTGCGACGGGGTCGTGCTGTCGACGCCCACGGGCTCCACGGCGTACGCGTTCTCCGCCGGGGGACCGGTGGTGTGGCCCGAGGTGGAGGCCCTGCTGATGGTGCCGATCAGCGCGCACGCGCTGTTCGCGAAGCCGCTGGTCACCTCGCCCGACTCGGTGCTCGCCGTGGAGGTGCTGCCGCACATCCAGCCCGGTGTCCTGTGGTGCGACGGCCGGCGGACCATCGAGCTGCCGCCCGGCGCGCGCGTGGAGGTGCGGCGCGGGGCCGTGCCGGTGCGGCTGGCCCGGCTGCACCACGCGTCCTTCACCGACCGGCTGGTGGCGAAGTTCGCGCTGCCCACCACCGGGTGGCGCGGGGCGCCGCACCACTCGCCGGAGTGACAAGGGCGGGGCGGTCGCACTGGCCGCCCCGGACCTCGTATGGTCTTGTCCGTGCTGGAAGAGATGCGGATACGGTCGCTCGGAGTCATCGACGATGCCGTCGTCGAGCTCTCGCCCGGGTTCACCGCCGTCACCGGTGAGACGGGCGCGGGCAAGACCATGGTGGTCACCAGCCTGGGGCTGCTGCTCGGCGGGCGGGCCGACGCGGCGCTGGTGCGGCTCGGGGCGGACAAGGCGGTCGTCGAGGGGCGGGTCACCGTGCCCGGGGACGCCGCCGCCGTCGTGCGCGCCGAGGAGGCCGGTGCGGAGCTGGACGACGGGGCGCTGCTGATCAGCCGTACCGTTTCCGCGGAAGGGCGCTCGCGGGCCCACCTGGGCGGCCGGAGCGTGCCCGTGGGACTGCTCGCCGAGCTCGCCGACGACCTGGTGGCCGTGCACGGGCAGACCGACCAGCAGGGCCTGCTGAAGCTGTCCCGGCAGCGACAGGCCCTCGACCGGTACGCGGGCGACGCCGTCGCCGTGCCACTGGCCAAGTACACCGAGGCCTACCGGCGGCTGCGGGCGGTCTCCGCCGAGCTGGACGAGATCACCACGCGCGCGCGGGAGCGGGCCCAGGAGGCCGACATGCTCCGCTACGGCCTGGACGAGATCGCCGCCGTGGAACCGCGGGCCGGGGAGGACACGGAGCTGGCCGAGGAGGCGGAGCGGCTCGGGCACGCCGAGGCCCTGTCGTCCGCCGCCACGGCCGCGCACGCCGCTCTCGCGGGCAACCCGGAGGACCCCGAGGGCATCGACGCGGCCACCCTCGTCGCGGGCGCCCAGCGGGCGCTGGAAGCCGTGCGCGCGCACGACCCTGCGCTGGCCGCGCTCGCCGACCGGATCGGCGAGATCGGCATCCTGCTGGGTGACGTGGCCGGAGAGCTGGCCGGGTACGCCGACGACCTGGACGCCGACCCGCTGCGGCTGGCGGCCGTCGAGGAGCGGCGGGCCGCGCTGACCGCGCTGACCCGCAAGTACGGCGAGGACGTCGCCGCCGTGCTCGCCTGGGCCGAGCGGAGCGCCGCCCGGCTGACCGAGCTCGACTCCGACGACGAGCGGATCGGGGAGCTGACCGCCGAGCGGGACGCGCTGCGCACCGAACTGGGCGGTCTCGCACAGGCCTTGAGCGACGCCCGGACGGAGGCCGCGCAGCGGTTCGCCGCCGCGGTGACCGCCGAGCTGGCCTCGCTCGCCATGCCGCACGCGCGCGTGTCCTTCGACATCCGGCACACCGAGGACCCCGACGGCGTGGAGGTGGACGGCCGCACGGTCGCCTACGGGCCGTCCGGGGTCGACGAGGTGGAGCTGCTGCTCGCCCCGCACCCGGGGGCGCCGCCCCGGCCGATCGCCAAGGGCGCCTCCGGCGGTGAGCTGTCGCGCGTGATGCTGGCCGTCGAGGTCGTCTTCGCCGGGACCGACCCGGTGCCGACGTACCTCTTCGACGAGGTGGACGCCGGTGTCGGCGGCAAGGCGGCCGTGGAGATCGGCAGGCGGCTGGCGAAACTGGCCAGGACGGCGCAGGTCGTCGTGGTCACCCATCTGCCCCAGGTCGCCGCGTTCGCCGACCGGCAGCTGCTGGTGGAGAAGACGAACGACGGGTCGGTGACCCGGTCCGGCGTGAAGGTCCTGGAGGGCGAGGACCGCATCCGTGAACTCTCCCGGATGCTGGCCGGCCAGGAGGACTCCGAGACGGCCCGCGCGCACGCCGAGGAACTGCTCGCCACCGCCCGCGCGGATCAATAGGCGGGCGTACGGGCAGCGGTGCGTAGGGTGGCGGGATGATCTCCCGTCTCGCCACCTCCTTCACCCTGGCCGCCGGTCTCGGCCGCGCCACGACCACCGTCCTGCGCGCCACCGCGCCCGGCGGCGCCCGGCGCTGGGAGCGGACCAACCACGCGGGCCGCACGGTCGACCTGTACGCCGGGCCCGCCGCGGCCCTGGCGGCCGCGGTCGCCGCCGCCCGGGTGCGGCCCGCCGCCGGGCTCGCGGTGCTGGCGGCCGGTGTCTGCGGCGCCTACGACGACATCGCCGGCGCCGGTGACCCGCGGCGCGGGTTCCGCGCGCACCTCACGGCCCTGCGGCACGGCGAGATCACCAGCGGGGCGGTCAAGCTGTTCGGGATCGGAGCGGCCGGGCTGGCCGCCGGTGCGCTGCTGAAGGAGCGGCCGGTCGACAAGGTGCTCGCCGGCGTGGTGATCGCCGGGGCCGCGCACGCCGTCAACCTCCTGGACGTACGCCCCGGCCGCGCCGCCGGCGCGGTGCTCGCGCTCGCCGCCCCCGGACTGCTGCGGCGCGGACCGGGCGGCGAACTGGCCGCCGCCGCCACGGGAACCGCCGCCGCGGTCCTGCCCGACGATCTGGCGGAGCGCTCCATGCTCGGCGACACAGGGGCGCACGCCCTGGGCGCGGCCCTCGGCGCCGCTGCCGTCCTGAGCAACGGGCGCGCCGGACTGGTCGCCCACGCCGCCGCGGCCGTGGCGGCGGCCGTCCGCGGCGAGCGGGTGAGCCGGTGGGCGGCCCGCCCCATCTGAGCTGGGCGGCGCGTCCGAGGAAGCTCGGCGGAGACCGCCCGCAGCCGCGCGGCCGCTCCCGGCGGCGGGCGTCGGTCGAGCGGAGGCGCACCGGGCTGCCCGGGTGATCGGGTCGGCGGGCCGGAGCGCGTGCTGGAGGCGAGTCGTGCGAGCCGGCGCGTGGGAGGGGGCGCGGGGCGTGTCCCCCCACGGAGTGCGCCGTCCCGGGCGACCCGGGCCGCCCGGAACGGCCACTGAGAAGAGTTCCTTACTGGCGCGGCCCGGGTGCCCGGAACCTGCCGCTCGCGACCCCTGACGCCGGCCGGCCGGAGCCGGCCGGCGCGTCGTTCGAGAGCGGACCGCCGTCGCCATGGGCCTGTCAGATTCACTCGTGTGAGTGACGCCGGGACGTCGGGGAGGGGCGTGTCGTCCCGCTCGCCGGGACCCGCTGTGTCCGGAACACCCGTACGTACTGGCATCCTTGAGCCGGGGGCGGCACGCGGAGCGGGCGCGCGCGGTTCGGCCCCCGGCTCGATACCTTCTGTACGTTCCTCCGCGATTCCCCGTGACCGCCCGACGCCGAACCAGGAGCCCCGGCCGCGTGAGCCCCGTGAACAGCCGCGTACCGCACGGTCAGCAGACGCTGCGCACCGTGCAGGTGCTGGGCGGCGGCAACGCCGGCAGCAGCGCGCACGTGCGGTCGCTGGCCGCGGGGCTGGTCGCCCGGGGCGTACGGGTCACGGTGTGCGCTCCCGCCGAGACCGACCGCGCCTTCGATTTCGCCGCGGTCGGTGCCGAGCACGTCCCCGTGCCGCGCAGCAGCGACCCGGTGTCCGTGGCCGCGCTGCGCACGGTCTGCGCGGGCGCCGACCTGGTGCACGCGCACGGACTGCACGCCTCCTTCCGGGCGGCGCTCGCCCTCAGCGGCCGCCGCACCCCGCTCGTCGTCACCTGGCACAACCACACCCACGCCGAAGGTCCGCGCGGGCAGTTGTTGCGCGTACTGGAGCGACGGGTGGTCAGGTCGGCCACCCTGGTCCTGGGCACCACCTCCGAACTGGTGGACCGGGCCCGCCACCGGGGCGCGCGGGACGCCCGGCTCGCCGCGGTCGCCCTGCCCCGGCCACGCACCGGCTACGAGCACCCCGAGCGCCCCCGCTCCAAGGTGCGGGCCGAACTCGGCGCCACCGGACGGCCGTTGCTCCTCTCCGTCGCCTCCCTCGACCCGCACCGCGGCCACGAACTGCTGCTGGACGCCGCCCGCGCCTGGCGTCTCGCGGACCCGGTGCCGCTGGTCGTGATCGCGGGGGAGGGGCCGCTCCGCCCCCTGCTGCAACGCCGCATCGAGGACGAGCGGCTGCCGGTACGGCTCGTCGGCCGCCGCGGCGACGTGGGCGAACTGCTCGCCGCCGCCGACGTGGCGCTGCTGCCCGGCAGCCGGGAGGCCCGCTCCGTGCTCGCGCAGGAGGCCCTGCACGCGCGGGTGCCGCTCGTCGCCGCGCGGACCGGCGGCATCGGCGAACTCGTGGGCGAGGCGGCCGAACTCGTACCCCACGGGGACCCGGACGCGTTCGCCGCCGCCGTGCTGCGGCTGCTCGGCGACCCCGAACGCGGCCAGGAGCTGCGGGACCTGGGCGCCCGGCAGGCGGCCACCTGGCCCACCGAGGACGAGACCGTCGCCCAGGTGCTCAGCGTCTACGACGAGTTGACCCAGCCCCGGCCTCGGCCGCTCGGCCGGAGCTGGTGAACGCCCCGAAGGGACAGGGGAGTCGAGAGGCGAGGAGACCTCAGGAGACGTGCCGGCGGGCGCGCAGAGCCAGGCTCAACGCCAGGACCGTCTGCGGGTCGTCGAGGTCGGTGCCCAGCAACTCCCCGATCCGGGCGAGGCGGTTGTAGAGGGTCTGCCGGTTCAGATGCAGCTCGCGGGCCGTCTCCGCCTTGCGGCCCGCGTGCGCCAGGTACGTCTGCAGGGTGGGCAGCAGCGGCGGCTTGGAGCGCCGGTCGTGATCCAGCAGCGGGCCGATCGCCCGGTCCACGAAGGCCGCCAGGTCCGGGTGGTCGCGCAGCCGCCACAGCAGCAGGTCGATGTCGAGGCGGCGGGCGTCGTACCAGTCCCGTTCCGGCAGCCCCAGCGCCGCCGCCGCCGTCTCCGCGGCGTGCCTCAGGCCCGCCGAGGCCGCCGCCCAGCCTCCCGCCACCCCGACGACCACCACCGGCGGCTGCCCGCCCGGCCGCCGCATCCCGGCCCGCTCCACCCCGGCCCGCAGCGCCCCGGCGACCCGGCCGGCGACCGCCGTCCGCTCCGCCTCCGACCGCAGCCCGACCAGCAGCAGCACCCGGCCCTCGACCGGCCGCACGCCGAGGAGCACCGGCACGCCCACCGCCGTCAGCTCCTCGCCGACGGCGCGCGCCAGCACCGCCCAGCCGCCACCCGGAGCGAGGGCGTCCCCCAGCCGCATGACCACGGGCAACAGCGGACTGCCCCCCGGCCTGAACCCGAGGACCCGTGCCTGTGCGGGCGCGTCCTCGGCCGTGACACGCCCCTCGGCGAGATCGGTGAGGAAGTCGCCGCGCCCGCGGGCCGCCAGCTCCTCCTCCTGGCGGGCCTGCATCAGTACGACGGCCAGGATGCCCGCGGCCCGCTCGGCGGCCATGCGGTGCACCGGCGCGAGCGGTGAACGGACCGGCAGCAGCACGAGCCGCGCGCGCACCGATCCCGAGCCGGGGCCGCCGCCGGGCACGTCCACCAGGACCGAGCCGGCCGGGGGCGGGACGTCCTTGTGCTGGCCGCGCAGCCCCTCCCAGACCTGGAGCGGATCGGCCCCCTCGGGCCCGGAGCCCGCGGCGTACAGCAGCCGGCCCTCCGGGGTCTCCAGGAACACCGGGTTGTCGCCGAAGTCGGCCAGGATGCCGAGGACCTGCGGCACTCCGCCGCCGCCCAGCAGCGCCTCGGTACAGCGGCGGTGCACCTCCTCGGCGCGCTGGAGCAGCGCGTAGTGGCCGTTGACGATCTCGGTGTGGATCTCCTCGGTGACCGTCACGAACGGCACCTCGCGGTGCAGCTGGACGAGCGGCAGACCGGCGGCGCGTGCCGTCTCGACGAGGGCGGCGGGCAGGCGTGTGAAGCGCGGGCCCAGCTCGACGACCAGCGCCGCGATGCCGCGCTCGGCGAGGGTGCGGACGAACGCCCGCTGGTCGGCGGGACGGGTGCCCAGACCGTAGCCGGTGGTCAGCAGCAGCTCGCCGCCCTTGAGGAGCGAGGCGATGTTGGGGACCTCGCCGGCGTGCACCCAGCGGACGGTGCGGGTCAGGCGGTCGGCGCCGGCGAGGACCTCCGGGAGCCCGCTGCGCAGGCCGGGGAGGTCGAGGGCGCGCTGCACGGTGATGCCGGCGCCCTCGGTGTCGAGACTGCGGTCCATGAAGCGGACGGTACCCGTGCCCGCGGTGCCGCGGGCAGGCCGGCCCTCAGCCTCCGTACGCGCCGCTCGCCGTCAGCCTCAGGGCCGTGTCGATCAGCGGGACATGGCTGAAGGCCTGCGGGAAGTTGCCGACCTGGCGTTGCAGGCGCGGGTCCCATTCCTCGGCCAGGAGCCCCAGGTCGTTGCGGAGCGACAGCAGCTTCTCGAAGAGCTTGCGCGCCTCGTCGACGCGGCCGATCATCGCCAGGTCGTCCGCCATCCAGAAGGAGCAGGCGAGGAAGGCGCCCTCGTCGCCGGGGAGGCCGTCGACACCGCGGTGCTCGCCGTCGGTCGGGTAGCGCAGGATGAAGCCGTCCGTGGTGGACAGCTCGCGCTGGATCGCCTCGATGGTGCCGATCACCCGCTTGTCGTCCGGCGGCAGGAAGCCCATCTGCGGGATCAGCAGCAGGGAGGCGTCCAGCTCGCGCGATCCGTAGGACTGCGTGAAGGTGTTGCGCTCCTTGTCGTAGCCCTTCTCGCACACGTCCCGGTGGATCTCGTCGCGCAGCTCCTTCCACCGCTCCAGCGGGCCGTCGACGTCGCCGGACTCCAGCAGCTTGATCGTGCGGTCCACGGCGACCCACGCCATGACCTTGGAGTGCACGAAGTGGCGGCGCGGCCCGCGCACCTCCCAGATGCCCTCGTCCGGCTCCTGCCAGTGCTTCTCGAGGTAGCGGATCAGCTTGAGCTGGAGCAGCGAGGCGTAGTCGTTGCGGGCCAGGCCCGTCATGTTGCCCAGGTGCAGCGCCTCGGTGACCTCGCCGTAGACGTCCAGCTGGAGCTGGTGCGCGGCGCCGTTGCCCACCCGGACCGGCGCGGAGTTCTCGTAGCCGGGGAGCCAGTCCAGCTCCGCCTCGCCGAGTTCACGCTCACCGGCGATGCCGTACATGATCTGGAGGTTGTCGGGGTCCCCGGCGACCGCCCGCAGCAGCCACTCGCGCCAGGCGCGCGCCTCCTCGCGGTAGCCGGTGCGCAGCAGGGAGGACAGGGTGATCGCCGCGTCCCGCAGCCAGGTGTAGCGGTAGTCCCAGTTGCGCACGCCCCCGATGTCCTCCGGAAGGGACGTGGTGGGCGCCGCGACGATGCCGCCGGTCGGAGCGTACGTCAGCGCCTTGAGGGTGATCAGGGAGCGGATCACGGCCTCGCGGTAGGGCCCGTGGTACGTGCAGTGCGCGACCCAGTCGCGCCAGAAGTCCTCCGTCGCCTCCAGCGACTGCTCGGGCTCCGGCAACGGCGGCGGCTCCTTGTGCGAGGGCTGCCAGGAGATCGTGAACGCGACCCGGTCACCCGGAGCGACGGTGAAGTCCGCGTACGTGGTCAGCGACTCGCCGTAGGTCTCCACCTCTGTGTCGAACCACACGGAGTCCGGGCCGGCCACCGCCACCGTGCGCGACTCGTGCCGGTGCACCCAGGGCACCACCCGGCCGTAGGAGAAGCGCATGCGCAGCGCCGAGCGCATCGGAACCCGGCCCGTGACGCCCTCGACGATGCGGATCAGCTGCGGGGCGCCGTCACGCGGCGGCATGAAGTCGGTCACCCGGACCGTGCCGCGCGGGGTGTCCCACTCCGACTCCAGGACCAGCGAGTCGCCGCGGTAGCTGCGCCGGGCGGCCGCCGGCGGCCTGGCGTCGGCCTGGTGGGCGGGGCCCAGCCGCCAGAAACCGTGTTCCTCGTTACCCAGCAGACCGGCGAAGATGGCATGCGAGTCGAAGCGGGGCAGGCACAGCCAGTCGACCGTTCCGTCCCGGCAGACCAGGGCGGCGGTCTGCATGTCTCCGATGAGTGCGTAGTCTTCGATGCGCCCGGCCACGTGCAACTCCAGTCGAACGGCCACGTCACGCCCCACGAAAGGGGCTGTCGCTTAGTGCGGTCAAGGGGTGGTTGTAAAGCGTCGCTGAGCGGTGGAACGACCGCCGGTCGGCCTCGGGGGCAGAACGACAACCTTCGCTCAACGAACTGACGAGCTCTTGTTGTTCCGGTGTATACGGGCTGGGGTGTGCCGTGTTGCCGGCCGTGCTCGGCAGCGAGTGTCCGAGCAGGATACGACGCACGTACATGATCCGCGCGCCGCTCCCGGCAACCCGCATGCGCCGAACGGGTGAGCCACGGGTGAGGAAACTGTAAGCGGTCGACGTCCGTATCGGGTTGTGTGCGGAGCGTGGCCGGAAGCCATCGCCCTCCGGCGCTGATACCCTGGTAGCCCGTGGACCGGTGGGCTCGAAACCCCCGAACCGCAGCGACGGCACCCCAGCCGGACTACCCGGGTTCCCCGGGCCGGACCGCCGTACCGCACGACAGACCGCGACCACGGGAGCCCCCTCTTGGCCATGCCGCCCACTGTTTTCCGGAACAGCACAGCCACGACGACCAAGCACATCTTCGTCACCGGGGGTGTCGCCTCCTCGCTCGGCAAGGGCCTCACCGCCTCCAGCCTGGGCATGCTGCTCAAGGCCCGCGGCCTGCGCGTGGTGATGCAGAAGCTCGACCCGTACCTGAACGTGGACCCGGGCACCATGAACCCCTTCCAGCACGGTGAGGTGTTCGTCACCAACGACGGCGCCGAGACCGACCTGGACATCGGACACTACGAGCGCTTCCTCGACCGTGACCTGGACGGCACCGCCAATGTCACTACAGGCCAGGTGTACTCCACGGTGATCGCCAAGGAGCGGCGCGGCGAGTACCTCGGCGACACGGTGCAGGTCATCCCGCACATCACCAACGAGATCAAGCACCGCATCCGGCGCATGGCCACCGACGAGGTGGACGTCGTCATCACCGAGGTCGGCGGCACGGTCGGCGACATCGAGTCGCTGCCGTTCCTGGAGACCGTCCGCCAGGTGCGCCACGAGGTGGGCCGGGACAACGTCTTCGTGGTGCACATCTCGCTCCTGCCCTACATCGGCCCCTCCGGCGAGCTGAAGACCAAGCCGACCCAGCACTCGGTCGCCGCCCTGCGCAACATCGGTATCCAGCCGGACGCCATCGTGCTGCGCTGCGACCGCGAGGTGCCGACCGCGATCAAGCGCAAGATCTCCCTGATGTGTGACGTCGACGAGGCCGCCGTCGTGGCCTGCCCCGACGCCCGCTCCATCTACGACATCCCGAAGGTCGTGCACTCCGAGGGCCTGGACGCGTACGTGGTGCGCAAGCTGGACCTGCCCTTCCGTGACGTGGACTGGACGACCTGGGACGACCTGCTCGACCGCGTCCACAACCCCGACCACGAGATCACCCTCGCCCTGGTCGGCAAGTACATCGACCTGCCCGACGCCTACCTGTCGGTGACCGAGGCGCTGCGCGCGGGCGGCTTCGCCAACAAGGCCCGGGTGAAGATCAAGTGGGTCACCTCCGACGACTGCAAGACCCCGGCCGGCGCCCAGGCGCAGCTCGGGGACGTCGACGGCATCTGCATCCCGGGCGGGTTCGGTGACCGCGGGGTGCTCGGCAAGGTGGGCGCCATCCGCTACGCCCGTGAGAACAAGATCCCGCTGCTCGGCCTGTGCCTGGGCCTGCAGTGCATCGTGATCGAGGCCGCGCGCAACCTGGCCGACGTCCCGGACGCCAACTCCACCGAGTTCGACCCGGCCACCGCCCACCCGGTCATCTCCACCATGGCCGAGCAGATGGACATCGTCGCCGGTGAGGGCGACATGGGCGGGACCATGCGGCTGGGGATGTACCCGGCCAAGCTGGCCGAGGGCTCGATCGTGCGGGAGGTCTACGACGGCAAGGAGTACGTCGAGGAGCGCCACCGCCACCGCTACGAGGTCAACAACGCCTACCGCGCCGAGCTGGAGAAGAAGGCGGGCATCGTCTTCTCCGGCACGTCCCCCGACGGCAAGCTCGTCGAGTACGTGGAGTACCCGCGCGACGTCCACCCCTACCTGGTCGCCACGCAGGCGCACCCGGAGCTGCGGTCGCGCCCGACCCGCCCGCACCCGCTGTTCGCGGGCCTGGTGAAGGCCGCGGTCGAGCGGAAGAACTCGAAGTAGCACACCCGGTTGTACGGTTGCCGGGGTGCCCACCCCTCAACGGCGGGCACCCCGGCTTTTGTGTACGTCAGTACGCGCGAGGTACACGTGGGTATGCGTGGGGAAGGGCAGTGCATGGCGATCAAGGACACCCCCGAGGAGTGGGAGATCCGGGGGACGCGGACCCCGTTCACCGGGGCCAAGACCTCGGTCCGGACGGACGACGTGGTCATGCCGGACGGCTCGGTGGCCACGCGTGACTACCAGGTCCACCCCGGTTCGGTGGCCGTCCTCGCCCTGGACGCCGACGACAGGGTCCTGGTCATCCGCCAGTACCGCCACCCGGTGCGACAGCGGCTGTGGGAGATCCCGGCCGGCCTGCTCGACGTGCCCGGCGAGAACCCGCTCCACGCGGCGCGGCGCGAGCTGTACGAGGAGGCGCACGTCAAGGCCGAGGACTGGCGCGTGCTGACCGACGTGTACACCACCCCCGGCGGCTGCGACGAGGCCGTGCGGATCTTCCTCGCCCGCGACCTGTCCGAGGCGGAGGGCGAGCGCTTCGCGGCCGAGCACGAGGAGACCGACATGGAGCTGGACCGGGTGCCGGTCGCGGACCTGGCGCGTGGCGTGCTCGCGGGCGAGCTGCACAACAACTGCCTGGTCGTGGGCGTCCTGGCGCTGCTGGCGGCCCGGCAGGGCGACGGCCTGGACGCGCTGCGCCCGGCGGAGGCGCCCTGGCCGGCCCGGCCCTTCGAGTCGTGAGACCGGCGCGCCGGCGCCTCGCGCGGGCCGCGCTCGCTCTGGCGGTGACGGCGGCGGCCGGCGCCTGGGCGGTCACCACCTGGCGGAGCCGGCAGGTGCACCCGGCGACGGTCCCGTCCCGCTCCGCGCTCGTCGGCACCTGGCAGGCGGAGGAGGGGGAGGGCCGGGTCCGTCTCGACGCGGACGGCCGTTTCCGGGCCACGGACGTGCCCGCCGGGATGGTCACTCCCCGCCCATGGACCGACGGGCCGGCCGGGACCGCCGGCACCTGGTCCCTGAGCCTCGGCGGCGGCCGGGTGGCCCTGACACCGGACGACGCCCGCGCCGCCGGGCCGGACGGCCTCGGTCTGGGCGTGGTGGAGACCGGAAACGACACGCATCTGTGCGTGGAGTCGCAGTCCCAGGGGGTGCTCTGCGACCTGCTGCTGCGCCGGGCTCCCGGGTGAGCCGGACGGGCCGGCGCACGGCGTGTCATGGTGCCGGTGTGACCATCGCCTGATCCGATCGGGCGATGTGGTCGCTGTGCCCCGCCGTGCTCCTCCCGGAACGTCGCAGAGAGTGAACTAGGCTCTTCGATGGCCCGCACCGGAGTCCCGGCGGGCTCGCGCGTTGCGGTGGGACGGAGTGTGGCCCGTGACGGATCAGGCGGTGGACGCAGGCGGCATGAACCTGTCGGGAGACGACCGGTCGCCGGCGGCCACGCCACGCCTCTTCCTGGGCCGCACACGGGAGCTGAAGGAGCTGCGCGCCGACATCGAACGGGCCGGCCTCGACACCATCTCCGGCCGCAAGGCCCCCCGCGCGCGCGTGCTCCTCATCGCGGGCCGGCCCGGCTCCGGCCGTACGGCACTCGCCGAGAAACTGGTCCGGCAGGTCGCCCACCGCTACCCCGACGGCGTGCTGCGCGCCCGGCTCACCGAGCCCGGCGGCACCCCGGTGCCCGTCGAGCGCGCCGCCCGCGACCTGCTGACCGCGCTCGGCCTGCCCACCCCTCCCGGCGCCGCCGAGGACGACCTGGCGAAGACCCTGCGGGACGCCCTCGCCGAGCGCCGCGTCCTGCTTCTGCTCGACGACGCGGCCGGCGCCGACCAGGTCGACGCCCTGCTGCCCGACAACGCCGACTGCCTGCTCGTCGCGGTCGCCCGGGGCCCGCTCACCGGCATCGCCGACGTCCGCCCCTGCACCCTGGGCGGGCTGGACACCAAGTCCGGGGTGGAGCTGCTGGCGCACACCATGGACCCGGTGCGCATCACCGTCGACCCGCGCGCCGCCGAGCATCTCGTCGAGGTGTGCCAGGGCCATCCGGCCGCCCTCGTCCTGGCCGGCGGCTGGCTCGCCGCCCGGCCCAAGGCGGCCGTCTCCGACCTCGCCAAGCAACTGCACGCCGACCCGGAGGAGGGCGGCCCGCTCGGCCGCGTCCTGCGCCTCGTGCACGAGACCCTGCCCGGCCCCGCCGCCCGGATGCTGCGCCTGCTCGCCCTCGCCCCGGCCGGCGACGTCGACCCGCACACCGCATCCGCGCTCGCCGGCTGCTCGCTGGACGTGGCCCGCGAGCTGCTCGACGACTTCGCCGCCCTCGGCCTGCTGCGGACCGTCCCCGCGCCGATGCCGTGCTACGAGGTGCCCGGTTGTCTGCATCCGCTGCTGACGTCCCTCGCCGACCGCCACGACCGGCCCGCCGAGCTCCAGCTGGCCCGGGCCCGGATGCTGGAGCGCACCGTGCGGCTCCTCCAGTCCTGCCGCGCGATCACCGAGACCGACAGCTCCGAGACCCGTGAGCGGCTCAAGAGCCTGCCGCCCGCGCTGCGCTTCGCCACCCCGCGGGCCGCCGAGGACTGGCTGCTCGCCCGCCGCCGCGCGCTGCTCGCCGCCGCCCGCCTCGCGGTCGCCGACGGCGAGCTCGACACGCTGGCCCGTCGCCTGATGTCGCAGCTGGTGCGGGCCATGGTCGCCCACCTGGGCACCCAGGCCGCCGCCGGTGACCTGTACGGCATCCACCGCCTCGTCCTCGACGTGGCCGAGCGGCAGAGCCTGCCCCGGGAGCAGGCCGCCGCCCTGTTGAACCTCGCCGACCTGGACGCCCGCACCGGCCGGACGGCCCAGGCGCTGACCCGCTACCGGGCCGCGCTGGACGCCGGCCGCGCGGCGAACGACCCGTACGCGACCGGCCGCGCGATGGAATCCGTAGGCGGCGCCCACCAGGAGCTCGGCGATCACGACCGGGCGGCCGACTGGTACGGCCGGGCGCTCGCCCAGCGGCTGGCGCGGGGCGAAGACACGGACGCCGCTCGGCTGTACGGCCGGATCGCCACGGCGCACACCTACGCGGGCCGCTACGGAGAGGCGCTGCGCAACTGGCGGGCCTCCGCCGCCGCGCACCGCAGGACCGGCGATGTGGCGGCCCACGCGCGAGCGTTGAGCGAGCTGGCCCGCGTCCAGGAGTACGCGGGCCGGCCCGAGGAGTGCCTGCGCACCTGCCAGGAGGCCGTCGAGTGGGCCCGCCGCGCCGGGGACGTACGGCTCCGGGCCGCGCTCCAACTCAGGCTGGCCGACACCCTGGAGCGGCTCGGCGACCCGGCCGCCGCGGCCCTGCACCGCGGCGCGGCCGAGCGCCTGCTCACCGGCGAGACCCGGCCGGACGGCGGGACCCCGGCGGACGACGAGCCGGACGACAGGGACGACACAGACGACACATCACGGGAACACGCTGCTGATGCCTGCGAAATCCGCAGCACATTCAATGAAGATTGATGCAATGAAAGGCTAGACAGCGAGAACGCCTTCATTAGACTGGCTCTGCCGCTCGTTCTCCTGCGGTGTCTCCCGGTATGCCCCCGCATGCCGGGGTACGTCACTATTGCCCCACATTCTCTGAGTCAAGGACCGTGATCGACGTGAAGGTCGGCATCCCCCGCGAGGTCAAGAACAACGAGTTCCGGGTGGCCATCACCCCTGCCGGCGTGCACGAGCTGGTGCGCAACGGCCACCAGGTCGTCGTCGAGCGGAACGCCGGCGTCGGCTCCTCGATCCCGAACGAGGAGTACGTGGCGGCCGGCGCCCGGATCCTGGACACCGCCGACGAGGTCTGGGCCGCGGCCGACCTGCTGCTGAAGGTCAAGGAGCCCATCGCCGAGGAGTACCACCGCCTCCGCAAGGACCAGATCCTCTTCACCTATCTGCACCTGGCCGCCTCCAAGGAGTGCACGGACGCCCTGCTGGAGTCCGGCACCACGGCGATCGCCTACGAGACCGTCGAGCTCCCCGGCCGCGCGCTGCCGCTGCTCGCCCCGATGTCCGAGGTCGCGGGCCGGCTGGCTCCGCAGGTCGGCGCCTACCAGCTGATGGCCGCCAACGGTGGTCGCGGTGTGCTGCCCGGCGGCGTTCCGGGCGTGCCGGCCGGCAAGGCCGTCATCATCGGCGGCGGCGTCTCCGGCTGGAACGCCGCGCAGATCGCCATCGGCCTGGGCTTCCACGTGACCCTGCTCGACAAGGACATCAACAAGCTCAAGGAGGCCGACAAGATCTTCGGCACGAAGATCCAGACCGTCGTCTCCAACGCCTTCGAGCTGGAGAAGGCCTGCCTGGACGCCGACCTCGTCATCGGCGCGGTCCTCATCCCGGGCGCGAAGGCCCCCAAGCTGGTCACCAACGAGCTGGTGTCCCGGATGAAGGCGGGAAGTGTCCTTGTCGACATCGCGATCGACCAGGGCGGCTGCTTCGAGGACTCCCTCCCGACCACCCACGCCGAGCCCACCTTCCGGGTGCACAACTCGGTCTTCTACTGCGTGGCCAACATGCCCGGCGCGGTGCCCAACACCTCCACCTACGCGCTGACCAACGCCACGCTGCCGTACATCGTCTCGCTGGCCAACAACGGCTGGGTGGAGGCGCTGCGCCGCGACGCCGCGCTGGCCAAGGGCCTCAACACCCATGACGGCAAGGTGGTTTACAAGGAGGTCGCCGAGGCGCACGGCCTGGAGCACGTCGAGCTGGAGACCCTGCTCGGCTGATCCCACGCCCGAGCGGTCGCCAAGTCACCTTGAAGTAAAAGGCGATACGTCAACACGTGTCGTCAACGCCACCCGACCGGCCGGACCTTGCCCCACAAGGTCCGGCCGGATGTGTGTATGGTCACTTCGCCGCACTCGGTCAACTCGCCTCGAAAGCAACCGTTCGACCGATTCACGCACCGGTGAAACCTGCTGTGCGACGGTCTTACGCCCTTGACAGAGGGATGTTTCATTGCCGACACATCGGGTCGGGTCCGGCTGATTGTGTTGCTGCGGACCGCCGACACGCCATAGAGTCGCCAATCGTCGGCATGGTGCCACGCTGACCTGTCTAGAAGTTTCCTGGTCACCAAGGAGGTAAGACGACTTGTGAATGAGTCGACATTTACTCCCGGGGGTGGTCAACCAGGAATGCCCGCGCGGGGCCAGGGCCCCACGAGGCTCGAGGCTGTCGGCTCCGTTGCTGTGCGCACCTTCGCAGCCCACCAGGGTCACCGGACGCAAGGGGTGACCCAGTCAGCACACCAGAGCATGGATGGCCATCACGTGAACGCCATGGCCGGCGACGGAAGTGGCGCGCCCCACAACCATTTCGCCGACTACGACGAACTGCCCGAGGGGCACT
Source organism: Streptomyces sp. NPDC003393 (assembly GCF_053589015.1). Classification (NCBI taxonomy): domain Bacteria; kingdom Bacillati; phylum Actinomycetota; class Actinomycetes; order Kitasatosporales; family Streptomycetaceae; genus Streptomyces; species Streptomyces sp. NPDC003393. The sequence goes on from NZ_JBSFRB010000062.1 coordinate 25,613, forward strand.
TCTACGACCCCGACGCCGAGTACGAGCCCGACCCCGAGTACGCGGCCACGCTCGCGCCCGACGCGGCCCGCCAGCGCCGCGAGCGCATCGGCCCGACCGGGCGCCCGCTGCCGTACTTCCCCATCCCGGGCCCGCTGACCGACCACGGCCCCGCGAAGATCATCGCGATGTGCAACCAGAAGGGCGGCGTCGGCAAGACGACGTCGACCATCAACCTGGGTGCCGCGCTCGCGGAGTACGGCCGGCGCGTACTGCTCGTGGACTTCGACCCGCAGGGCGCGCTGTCGGTGGGTCTCGGCGTCAACCCCATGGAGCTCGACCTCACCGTCTACAACCTGCTCATGGAGCGGGGCATGTCGGCGGACGAGGTGCTGCTGAAGACGGCGGTTCCCAACATGGACCTGCTGCCCAGCAACATCGACCTGTCGGCCGCCGAGGTCCAGCTGGTGAGCGAGGTCGCGCGCGAGTCGACGCTCCAGCGCGCGCTCAAGCCGCTGATGGACGACTACGACTACATCGTCATCGACTGCCAGCCCTCGCTCGGCCTGCTCACCGTCAACGCCCTCACGGCCGCGCACAAGGTGATCGTGCCGCTGGAGTGCGAGTTCTTCGCGCTGCGCGGTGTCGCGCTGCTGACCGAGACCATCGAGAAGGTCCAGGAGCGCCTCAACCCGGACCTGGAGCTCGACGGGATCCTCGCCACGATGTACGACTCGCGCACCGTGCACAGCCGCGAGGTGCTCGCGCGAGTCGTCGAGGCGTTCGACGACCACGTGTACCACACGGTCATCGGGCGCACGGTCCGCTTCCCGGAGACCACGGTCGCCGGTGAGCCCATCACCACGTACGCCTCCAACTCCGTCGGTGCCGCCGCCTACCGCCAGCTCGCCAGGGAGGTGCTCGCCCGGTGTCACGCCGAGTGAGTCTGCCGGGGGCCGACGAACTGTTCCGTACGACAGGGGGGACGGCGCTCCAGGCGTCCACTCCCCGGCGCCAGCCGGGCGGCGAGGCCAGGGTGCCCGCCCCCTCGGGGGAGAGCGACCCGGGGGCCGGCGCGGCGGAGGACGCCCCGCAGTCGGTGCCCGCGCAGGGCGGCGACGGCGCGGGCGCGGAGCACGTGGCGGCCGGCGCCGAGCCGGCCGAGGCCGGAGAGTCCCGCAGCCGGGGCACCGCGGGCCCGGCGGCCGAGCGTTCCACGCGGCGCCAGGCGGCGCAGGAGGGCCCCGCCGCGAACGGTGCCGCCAATGCCGCGGCCGCGCAGCCGCGCAAGCGTGGCCGGGCCGCGTCACGCCGGCCCAGCGGCCGGGAGCGGCACGACGAGAAGATCACGGTGTATGTGTCCGCCGAGGAACTGATGGACCTGGAGCACGCCCGCCTGGTGCTCCGGGGCGAGCACGGCCTGGCCGTCGACCGCGGCCGGATCGTCCGGGAGGCGGTGGCCGTCGTCCTCGCCGACCTGGAGACCCGTGGGGACGCCAGCATCCTTGTGCGCCGGCTGCGCGGGCGGTAGCGGTAGCCTGCGGGGGCCATGACCTCGAACGACGCACCCGCTCCCGGCGCAAACGCCGGCCGTCGGCGTGCGTTGGGGCGCGGGCCGGGGACGTCGCGGCCCGCACCGCCGGTTGTTCCGCCTCCCGCTCGAGTCGGGGAACCCGAGCCCCCGGTCGCGGTTCCCGAGGCGCCGGCGGCCGTGGAGAAAGCGGCGCCCGCGGTTCCCGAGAAGGAACCACCGGAGGTACCGGAGAAGAACCAGTCCTCCGACGGCGTCTTCAAGGTGCGCCTCTCCAACTTCGAGGGCCCCTTCGACCTGCTCCTCCAGCTGATCTCCAAGCACAAGCTGGACGTGACCGAGGTCGCACTGTCCAAGGTCACCGACGAGTTCATGGCGCACATCCGGGCCATGGGGCCCGACTGGGACCTGGACCAGACCACCGAGTTCCTCGTCGTCGCCGCCACCCTGCTCGACCTCAAGGCCGCCCGGCTGCTGCCCGCCGCCGAGGTGGAGGACGAGGCCGACCTGGCGCTGCTGGAGGCCCGGGACCTGCTGTTCGCGCGGCTGTTGCAGTACCGCGCGTACAAACAGATCGCGGAGATCTTCAACGAGCGCGTCGACGAGGAGGCCCGTCGATACCCCCGTACCGTCGGGCTGGAACCCGAGCACGCCGAGCTGCTGCCCGAGGTCGTCATCAGCATCGGCCCCGAGGGCTTCGCACGGCTCGCGGTCAAGGCGATGCAGCCCAAGCCGAAGCCGCAGGTGTACGTCGATCACATCCACGCCCCGCTGGTCAGCGTGCGCGAGCAGGCCCAGATCGTGGTCGCGCGGCTGAGAGAGCTGGGCGAGGCCGGCTTCCGGGCGCTGGTCGAGGACGCCGACGACACCCTCACCGTCGTGGCCCGCTTCCTCGCGCTGCTGGAGCTGTACCGGGAGAAGGCCGTCGCCCTGGAGCAGGAGACCGCGCTCGGTGAGCTGATCGTGCGCTGGACCGGCGGGGACGGGCGCGCGGCGCCGGTGGTGACCGACGAGTTCGACCGGCCGCCCGAGGAGCCCAAGGAGGAGAGGAAGCGGTGAGCGAGGACACCACCGAGGTTCCGGCGGGGCCGGGAGCCGTCTCCGGTCTGGACCTCAAGCCCGCCCTGGAGGCCGTCCTCATGGTCGTGGACGAACCCGCCACCGAGGACCACCTGGCCAAGATCCTCGAACGGCCGAAGCGGCAGATCGCGGACGCGCTGCGCGAGCTGGCCGACGAGTACACCGTGCAGGGGCGCGGCTTCGAGCTGCGGTTCGTCGCGGGCGGCTGGCGCTTCTACACCCGAGCCGCGTACGCCCCCGCCGTCGAGAGACTGGTCCTGGACGGCCAGACCGCCCGGCTCACCCAGGCCGCGCTGGAGACCCTGGCGGTGGTCGCCTACCGCCAGCCGGTCAGCCGCAGCAGGGTCTCCGCCGTGCGCGGAGTGAACTGCGACGGCGTGATGCGCACCCTGCTGCAGCGCGGGCTGGTCGAGGAGGCGGGCGCGGAACCCGAAACAGGTGCGATCCTGTACAGGACGACGAACTACTTCCTGGAGCGGATGGGCCTGCGCGGTCTGGACGAGCTCCCGGAGCTCGCGCCCTTCCTCCCGGAGGCGGAGGCGATCGAGGCCGAGACCCAGGAAGCCGTGCCGTCGTTCGACCCGGACGCCCCGGACCCGGACGACGGCCCCGGGACGCAGATGACTGACACGACGACGACGGAACTTTGATGCGAAGCAGCGGCAGCGACAAGAGCGGCGGGCGCGGTAACTACCGCGGCGCCGGCAACAACAGGGACCAGAAGCAGGGGCAGGACCGCCCCCGCAAGCCCCGCCCCGAGGAGCGCCGCTACGACGTCGGCCCCGGCGCCACCAAGGACGGCCCGAAGGCGGGTCGCGGGGGTGCGGCCCGCGGCGGAGCCAAGGGCGGACCCAGGCAGTCCCCGCAGGGCGGCCGGGGCCGTACGGCCCCGGCGCGCTCGCGCGAGTACGAGGCGCGCGTCGAGGAGCGCAACCGCGAGCGGTACGCCGGCAAGAAGGACATCAAGCTGCCCAAGACCTTCCCGGGCGCCGAGCAGGAGGGCGAGCGGCTCCAGAAGGTGCTCGCGCGCGCGGGCTACGGCTCACGGCGGGCCTGCGAGGAGCTGATCGAGCAGGCGCGGGTCGAGGTCAACGGCGAGATCGTGCTGGAGCAGGGGCGGCGTGTCGACCCGGAGAAGGACGAGGTCAAGGTCGACGGCCTGACGGTCGCCACGCAGTCGTACCAGTTCTTCTCGCTGAACAAGCCCGCGGGCGTCGTCTCCACCATGGAGGACCCGGAGGGCCGGCAGTGCCTCGGCGACTACGTCACCAACCGTGAGACACGGCTCTTCCACGTCGGCCGGCTCGACACCGAGACCGAGGGCGTCATCCTGCTCACCAACCACGGCGAGCTGGCGCACCGCCTGACCCACCCCAAGTACGGCGTGAAGAAGACCTACCTCGCCGCCATCGTCGGCCCGATCCCGCGGGACCTGGGCAAGCGGCTGAAGGACGGCATCCAGCTGGAGGACGGCTACGCCCGGGCGGACCACTTCCGGGTCGTCGAGCAGACCGGCAAGAACTACCTGGTCGAGGTCACCCTGCACGAGGGCCGCAAGCACATCGTCCGCCGGATGCTCGCGGAGGCCGGCTTCCCGGTCGACAAGCTGGTCCGCACCGCCTTCGGCCCCATCACCCTCGGCGACCAGAAGTCCGGCTGGCTCCGCCGCCTGTCCAACACCGAGGTCGGCATGCTGATGAAGGAGGTCGACCTCTAGGTCACCCCAAGGGCTTGTGCTCCCACACCTCCACCCCCTTTAATAGTCGCACTGACTATTAAAGGGGGTGGAGGTGTGGACGCCTACGACAAGCACGCCTTCGAGCCCTTCGCCGTGACCGTCGACCTCGCGGTGTTCACGATCCGCGAGGGCGCGCTGCACGTCCTGCTCGTCGAACGCGGCCAGGAGCCGTACGCGGGACGCTGGGCGCTGCCCGGGGGCTTCCTGCGGCCCGACGAGTCAGCGGAGCGAGCCGCCCGGCGCGAACTGGGCGAGGAGACCGGCCTGACGGACGTCACCGGGCCGCACCTGGAGCAGCTGCGGACCTACAGCGAACCCGGACGCGACCCGCGGATGCGGGTGGTGTCCGTCGCCTTCGCCGCGCTGCTGCCCGACGCGCCCGAGGCGCACGGCGGCGGCGACGCGGTGCAGGCCCGCTGGACGCCGTACGACGCGGCGCGGGACCTCGCCTTCGACCACGACCGGATCCTCGCCGACGCGCGGGAACGGATCGGAGCCAAGCTCGAACACACCGGCCTCGCCACCGCCTTCTGCCCGTCGGAGTTCACCCTCGGGGAGCTCCAGCAGGTCTACGAGACCGTCTGGGGCACGACCCTGGACCGCCCCAACTTCCGGCGCAAGGTCCTCGCCACCCCCGGCTTCGTCGAAGCCGTCCCCGGCGCCGCGCGTCTCACCGGCGGCCGGGGCAAGCCCGCCGCGCTGTACCGCGCGGGCACCGCCGCCGCCCTCCGCCCGCCGCTGCTCCGGCCCACCCCGGAAGGACGTCCCGCATGATCACGACCACCGGCGCCAAGCGCGCCGCGACCGGATCGCTCACCGGACTCGCCCTCGGCGACGCGCTCGGCTTCCCCACCGAGTTCAACGACGTCCCGTCGATCCTCGCCACGTTCGGCCCGTGGCGGGAGATGGACCTGCCCCGGCCGGCGATCGTCACCGACGACACACAGATGACGCTCGCGCTCGGGCGGGGCCTGCGCACCGCCCTGGACCGGGGAACGCTCGGTCCCCAGCGCCTGGAACGGCCGGTGCGCGAGGAGTTCGTGGAGTGGTGGCGCTCGCCGGAGAACAACCGCGCCCCGGGCAACACCTGCCTGCGGGCCTGCCGGCTGCTGTCCCGGGAGGGCCGGCCCTGGCAGGACGCCAGCCAGATCCACTCCAAGGGCTGCGGCGCCAACATGCGCGTCGCCCCCATAGGCCTGGCCCCCGGCCTCGGCGACGAACAGCGCGCGGGCGCCGCCCAGTTGCAGTCCGCCCTCACCCACGGGCACCCCACCGCGCTCGCCGCCTCCGACCTCACCGCGCACGCCGTACGGCTGCTCGCCCAGGGCGCGGAACCGACCGGCCTGATCGGCCTGCTCCGCTCCTACGCCTACGAGAACCGCACCCGCTACCACGAGTTCTGGCTCGGCGACCTGTGGACCCGCGCCCAGGACCCCTCCCCGGAGCACTTCATCGCGCGCGGCTGGGACGAGTGCCTGGAGATCCTGGGCCGCCTCCAGGAGGCCGTGCGGACCGTCTCGCCGGAGACCGACCCGTGCCTGGCCACCGGCGAGGGCTGGATCGCCGAGGAGGCGCTGGCGACCGGCCTGCTGTGCTTCCTCCTCTTCGTCGACGAACCGCTCACGGCGCTGCGCCGGGCCGCCTGCACCTCCGGCGACTCCGACTCCATCGCCTGTCTGACGGGTGCCTTCGCGGGCGCCCACCTGGGCGCCGACGCCTGGCCGGCCGCATGGGCGGAGCGGATCGAGTACCGCACCGACCTGCTGGAACTCGGCACGCTCTGGGACGCCTGACCGATGACCGACACCCTGGGCCCGCACCTCCCCCTCGATCTCGCGCCCGTCGTCGCCGAGCAGCCCGACCCCCTGCTGTTCGCGACCGTCTCCGGCGCCCACCTCTACGGCTTCCCGTCGCAGGACTCGGACGTGGATCTGCGCGGCGTCCACCTGCTGCCCACGGCCGCACTGGTCGGCCTGCGCGAACCGGAGGAGACACGGTCGCGCATGTGGGTGCGGGACGGCGTCGAGATGGACCTGGTCACGCACGACCTGCGCAAGTTCGTACGGCTGATGCTGCGCCGGAACGGCTACGTGCTGGAGCAGCTGCTCTCGCCGCTGGTGGTGCACACCACCGAGGCGCACCGGGAGCTGGCCGCGCTCGCGTCGGGCGTCCTCACCCGTCACCACGCCCACCACTACAGGGGCTTCGCCACCACCCAGTGGCGGCTGTTCGAGAAGACCGGCGAGCTCAAGCCGCTGCTGTACACGTTCCGGGTGCTGCTCACCGGCATCCATCTCATGCGCAGCGGAGAGGTGGAGGCCCGGTTGCCCGTGCTCCTCGGGCGGGTCGACGCCCCCGGCTACCTCACGGAGCTGATCGCGGCGAAGGCGGAACGGGAGCACGGCGCCGCCGGCGTCGACCTGGCGCGGGTGCGGGGCGACGTCGAGCGGCTGCACGGTGTGCTGGACGCGGCGCAGGACGCCTCAGGGCTGCCCGACGCGCCGGGGGCGTACGACGCGCTGCACGACCTCGTGGTCCGGGTCCGGCTGGAGTGCTGAGGCGCGGCGGACGCGGACGAGGAAGTCCTCGACGCGCCCGCGGTCCGGCTGCTCGGGGAGGGGGGTGCGGTGTGCGGCCTGATCGGCCTCGGCGGCCAGGCGAACCATCCAGGACTCCACGTCGGACCAGGAGACCTCGCCGCGCTTCACCGCCAGCAGGGGTTCCCGCTGGTCGCCGACGTCGAGGGTGAGCTCGCCGCTGCGCAGCAGGTCGCGGGCGCTCGTCAGGAGACGGAGCAGGTGCATGGCGTGCTTCCAGCGCGGGGCGCCGTGGGTGCGCAGGTCGGCTTCGAGCTTGCGGCGCTGGCCGAGGGCGTAGCGCGTGAAGGTCTGGTGGACCCGGCGGGAGAGGAACGCCTCGCGCAGGCCGAGGAGTTCACGGCCGGTGTCGTCGGCGTGGTCCACGAGCGGGGAGTGCAGGCACTCCAGGATGTTCGGGTTCCCGCGCAGCGCCAGCTCGCAGAAGCGTTCCAGCTCCCAGCTGAACTGCTCGGGCAGCGGCCCGTCCACATGCGTCGGCGGCTTGTCGAACCGCCAGAAGAGCTCGGTGGGGGCGACGAAGACGCCCCGGCGGTCCGTGTCGCTGCCGCCCGTCGCCAGTCCGAAGGCCCGCGAGCCCATGACACAGGCGTAGATCGTGTGGTCGCGCACCAGGCGGTGGCCGGGGTCCTCGGGCTGCATGCCCCGGAGCGTACGCGGAGTCTCACGTCAGGCGGATCGAATTTCCCCGCACCTCGATCTGCCGGGCGGCCAGCGGCCGGGTCGCCGGGCCGCCGGCCACCGAGCCGTCGGTGATGTGGAAGCGGCTGCCGTGGCAGGGGCAGTCGATGGTGCCCTCAGCGACCTTGGCCACCGTGCAGCCGTGGTGGGTGCAGACCGCGGTGAACGCCTTGAACTGGCCCTTCACCGGCTGTGTGACCACCACCTTCTGCTCCGGGAAGACCTTGCCGCCGCCCTCCGGGATGTCGCTGGTGCTCGTCAGGTCCTGCGCCACGTCGGAGGTGCCGTCAGAGGGGTCGGCCGAGGGGTCGCCCGAGGGGTGGGAGGCAGGGGTGTTCTCGGCCAGGGCGGGGGCGGTGGTCTCGGCCGACGAGGTCGTCTCCGTGGAGTTCTCGGTTCCGCCGCCTGTGGTGCCGCACCCCGTGGCCGCGAGTGCCGCCGCACCCGTGGCGAGAACCGTGCGCCGCGTCGAGCCGTGGGTCATGGGATCACTCCGGGGGTTGCCGAGAAAGGGGACGGAAAGGGGGGCGGCTCCGGGGGCGGAGCAGGCAAGAGTATCTTCGCATCGAAGAGGGTCAAGGCGAAGCAAATCGGTGGTGAGTACCGCAAAAGGTGCTTTCGGTGCGTGCTCGTCATCGCTGATCGTCCTCGCACGGCGTCCCCTCCCGTCTCAGTGAGCGAGCGGTCGCACGCCCGTCGCAGGCGCTCTGACTAGGCTGGACGCCCTAGGCCCTGTCGTCACGTTCCCGTCCGCCCCGCGGGGCGGCAGGGCAACGTAAGGCACACACAGGAGAGGAGCACAAACACAACACAGCCAAGGACCACCCCCAAAGCGTAACAGCAGTACGG
>NZ_JBSFRB010000063.1:0-33406 GCF_053589015.1 Streptomyces sp. NPDC003393
TACTGACCCCAGACACCCCAACAACACCCCCACACCCCCAAGGCCGGCACCGACAGCAACACCCACTGCCGACACCGGCCTTCGGCACACCCACCTCCAGGTGCGCGAGACCGCCGGGTGTTTCGGCGAAGTCGTCGCACTCGACGGCTCGATCTGGATGTGAAGCAGGGTCAGATCCATGGCCGAGTCGGCCCGAACGGCGCCGGCAGGACAACGCTGCTCGGCCTCCGGCTGGGCCTGGCAATCGCCGGCAGCGGCAGCCTCGACCTCCTGGGCACGCCGGCCAGGGGCCCGTCACGTCCTTGGTTCGAGCGGTCGGCGAGCGCCGCGGGGTCTCAGGCCATCAGACCTGCCGCGACCGTGGCGCCCAGTTCCCAGCACGCCTCGGTGTCGTCCTTGTCCGGCTCGCCGGTCACCGTGACCGGGTCCGCCACCCGTCGCCAGCCCAGGCCCGTCGTGATCGACTCGATCCCGCGCACGGCGCCTGTCACGTCGTTGCCGCCGTGGACGTAGAAGCCGAACGGCCGGCCACGTGTGGTGTCCAGGCACGGGTAGTAGATCTGGTCGAAGAAGTGCTTGAGGGCACCGGACATGTAGCCGAGGTTCGCCGGGGTGCCCAGCAGACAGCCGTCGGCGGCCAGCACGTCCGAGGCCGTCGTGGCCAGTGCTGCGCGCCGCACCACCCGTACGCCCTCGATCTCCGGCGCCGTCGCACCTGCGACGACGGCCTCGAACAGCGCCTGACAGTTCGGCGACGGCGTATGGTGCACGATCAGCAAGGTAGCCACACCCCGAACCCTGCCCCGAGGCCCCTCGCACCCGCAACATCGTGGCCCCGCCGGACCCCCGGCCCGCGGCGACCGGGCGGGTCCGTCACCGCGGCCCGGCCCCCGGCGAAGCCACCGGACCGCGGAAGGCTCCGCCCTCCACCCCGTACCTGTTCCGGGTCAGCCGGCCGGCGGGCCGCCGTGCCAGGACGGCAGGGGCCGTTCGCCGACGGCCACCTCGTAGGCGGCCCGGGCCAGGAGGCGGGTGGAGTCGAGGGTGGGGAGCGGAGAGACATCGGGCGTGATCAGGAGCGGGATCTCCGTGCACGCGAGGGCGACCGCGTCGCAGCCCCGCTCGGCCAGTCCGGTGATCACGCGCAGGTACTCCTGGCGCGAGGACTCCGTGAGCACCCCTCTGACCAGCTCGTCGAAGATGATCCGGTTGAGCTCCTCGCGGTCCTCGGGTCCGGGCAGTTCCATGGCGATCCCGCGCTCGGTGAGCGCCCGGGGGTAGACCGGGCCGTCCATGGTGTACTTCGTGCCGAGCACGGCGACGCGCTCGCGGCCGTCCCGGACGGCCTGCTCGGCGACCACCTCGGCGATGTGCAGGCCCGGCAGGGCCAGGTCGGGACCGGGGCGCTCCAGGGCCATGTGCGCGGTGTTGTCCGGGCAGGCGAAGAAGTCTGCGCCCGCGCGGGCCAGCCGGTCCACACTCACGGAGAGGGTGCGGCGTACCGCGTCGTGGTCGCCGGAGTCCCAGGCCGCCATGCTGCGGCCGAGGGCGATGTAGTCCAGCGTCACGTCCGGGTGTTCGTGGCGGCCCGTCCGCTCGAACCCCTCCTCGCAGTAGGCCAGGAAGTGGAGCGCCGCGCCTCCCGTGCTGTGCGCCAGAATGCCGAAGTGATGCATGGTCCTCGTGCGGTTCTGTGAGTCGGCGGCCGGTCGCCCGCGGCCGTCGTCGGCCCAGGAAGTCGTGCCCGTCAACTCGCCCACGCCTGGAGGCGTTCTCCCGGTTCCTGTGCCCTGAGCAGGGCGAGGGACTGCTTCTCCAGCTGGCGGACTCGCTCGCGGGTCAGGCCGATGTGTTCCGCGACCTCCTTGAGCGTGCGCTGGCGCCCGTCGTGGAGGCCGTAGCGGAGGCTGAGGATGAGCGCCTCGCGCGGCGCCAGGGTGTCCATGGCCTCGCGCAGTTCCTCGGCGAGCGCCTGGTACTCGGCGACCTCCGGGGCCTGCAGCACCTCGCTGTCGGGGATGAGGTCGCCGACCACCGTCTCGCCGGTGTCGTCCACCGGCATGTCCAGACTGATCACCTGCCGTCCGACGCGCCGCAGCCAGACGACCCGGTCCTCGGTGACACCGCCGTCCTGGGCGACCTCCGCGGCCGTGGGCTCGCGCCCGAGCTGTACCCGGAGCTTGCGTTCGACCTTGCCGATCTTGTGCAGTTGTTCCACGACGTGCATCGGCAGCCGCACCGAGCGGGCGTGCGTGGCCAGACCCCGTTCGATCGCCTGGCGGATCCACCAGGTGGCGTAGGTGGAGAACTTGAACCCCCTGGTGTGGTCGAACTTCTCCACGGCCCTGATGAGGCCGAGATTGCCCTCCTGGATCACGTCGAGCAGGGGCAGACCGCGGTGGGCGTGCCGCTTGGCCAGGGACACGACGAGCCGCAGGTTGGCCCGCACCATGTGGTCCTTGGCCTCCTGGCCGTCGTGCACCGCCAGCTCCAGCTCCCGGCGGTGCCGCCGCTCGAGCTCACGCCCGTCGCTCTCCGCCTGCGCCAGTTCCTCCGCGGCCCGCACGCCGGCCTCGATGCGCTGCGCCAGCCGTACCTCGTCCGCCGCGTCGAGCAGCGGGGTCGCCCCGACCTGCCGCAGGTACTGGCCCAGCAGGTCGGGATCCCCGTCCGGCTCGGGCGCCGGATTGTGCCGTTTCGTGGCGCGGGCGGGGACCTGCCGGCCGTCCCGTGCGGACGCTGTCGTCTTCCGTGTCGCGGGAGCCATGATCGCGCTCCTCATTTCTCGCGATGTCCTCGCGTCCAGGATGGCCCGAGTACCCGGCGGTCCGGGGGCCGTGCCGGACGATGAGTAAAGAATCGTCCGGTCCGGCCCAGTGCGAGGAGTGCGGCGATCGCCGCGGTGCGCTCCGGGGACCGCGAGCTCCGGGCGGCGGCTGCCGCCCAGCCGTCTTCGGGCGCCATGGTCCGGGTGCCGACCGGGAGCGGCGAGGCCGGCCGGGCGTGGCCGCACGCCCGGCCCGATCCCCGACCGCCACGAGCGTCGTCACCTGGACGCCTGCGACCGGTTCCACCGGCGTGGTGACGGGCGAATCCCCTACGCGGGCGGAGCGCCACCGGTTCCGCGTCGCCCGCCCACCGCCCCTTCTCAGCCCCTCCCGCCGATGAGGCCGACGCGGACATCCCGAACCCGGCCGGCACCATGCGCCGGAACGACCCCGGTCCGTCGCCTTCGGCGAGCGCTTCGAGCGCAACGGGGACATCGACGACGACGCACCGCACGGGGCCCTGCTCGGACTCGTGGGTCTGCTCCACACCGCCCCCGCGTCCCGAACGGGCGACCGACGCACGGCCCGTGCACCGCTCACCCGTTCGCGTCACGCCGTACGTTGCTGAGTTGCGCCGCCCATGGACCGGCCACAGGCTCATGGTTGTACCGGCGGCCGGGCCCATTCCCGCTCGCCGCGGGAAGCGGATGGAGGAAGTCGATGGCGACGTGCGAAGTCTGCGGCAACGACTACGAGATGGCCTTCGAAGTACGAGCCGCCGGAGCGGTGCACGTCTTCGACAGCCTGGAGTGTGCGGCCCAGCGCATGGCTCCCCACTGTGACAACTGCAACTGCCGGATCCTGGGTCACGGGCTCCAGTCGGACGGGCAGTTCTTCTGCTGCGCCCACTGCGCCCGGCAGAAGGGCCACGCCCAACTGGTCGACCACGCCTGACCGGCGCGACGGCAGCGCCGGCGTACTGACGCGGCGGTGCGGAGGAGGCCACCATGGAGGAGTACTACGTCTGGGTGACGACACGCCGCCTCAGGCCGGGCGCCCTGGAGGAGTTCGAGAGGGCGTGGCGTCCCGAACCGTATCCGCGGGGTCTGCACCGCTCCTACGCGTACTGGTCGCCGGACGGGCAGGAGATCACCGGCGTGTCCTTCTGGGAGTCGCAGGAGGCCTGCGACGCCTGGCGCTCCTCCGAGTCGGAGGCGCAGCGACGCGCGGCCATGGCCCCGTACGTGGTGGAGGAGCACGAGGGCTTCTACCGCGGCCGTCAACTCGCCGTTCCCCAGCGGTAGCCGTCGGATGGCTGACAGCATGAGCGAGATCGTCGTCGTGTATGAACTCGACCAGCCGGTGGCCACGCGCCCCTCGACGGAGTCGGCCGGTGGTGAGCGACCGCCCGTCCACAAGGTGCACGCGGCGCCCACCGCCCCGGGCTCGCACACCGAGACGGGGCCGCGCACACTGTGCGGCAAGGACACCTTCGCCATGGTGCGGGCCGCGCGGCAGCCGGCCGAGCAGCAGCAGACGCCCTGGTACCCGGCGGAGCACCAGGCCGTGGTCTGCCCCGAGTGCGACGCCGTGGTCGAGACGTGAGCGGTCCGGCGGGGCCGTGCTGTTGCGCCACCTGGATGGGCTCCTGAGCCACGTGGATGGATGTGGCGTGCGGATCACCGGTCCGTGCCGTCGTCCGTGCTTCCATCGCGCCAGGAGGCACATGACATGGCTGACGACCGACAGCAGACCGCCCGCTCCGTTCTTCCCGCGTCCCGGCGCCGTGTACTCACCGTGGCCGCGCTGACGCCCGTCCTCACCGGGGCGCCGGCCACCGCCGGTGCCGCGTCCGCCGCGAGTACGCGGCATGCGCCGGTCGAGCCCGTGATGACCCGGCTCACGGACTGGGCCGACGTGGGCAGGGCCCTCGGCAGGCCCGGCGACATGAAGCGGTTCATGTACCACACGGCCCTGCCGCGCCGGGACCTCAAGGTCTTCTCGCACGGCGTCCGGATCGACCCGGCCCTCGCCCTCGGCACGCACGTGTCCTTCGTGCGCTACGCCGATCACAGCACCCTTCTCATGGGCGACACGGTGGTCACCGAACGTGAGCTGCAGACCTTCATCGACGTCCTGCAGGGGCACCGGATCATGCCGACCGCCATCCACAAGCACCTGCTGGCCCACGAACCGGACGTGTGGTGGGTCCATGTGCACGCCCACGGCAACGATCCGGTGGCCGTCGCCCGAGGCCTCCGCGCCGCCTTCGCCCACACCGCCACGCCGCCCGCCGAGCCGGTCACGGCCTCGCCGCCCGTCCGCCTGGACACCGCCGCGATCGACGCGGCGATGGGAGTCAAGGGCTACCCCGACGGCCAGATCTACAAGTGCACCTACGTACGCCGCGAGACCATCGTCGACGGCCACCTGATCCTGCCTCCCGGACTGGGCGCCACCACCTCCGTCAACTTCCAGCCCCTGGGCGGCGGACGGGCCGCGATCAGCGGCGACCTGGTGATGACCGCCGAGGAGGTGCAGCCCGCTCTCGTGGCGCTGCGGCGCGGCGGGGTCGAACTCGTCGAGCTCCACCACCACAACCTGACCGACGAACCGCGTCTGTTCTTCGTCCACTACTGGGCCGTGGGCGACGCCGTGCGGCTCGCCGGGGCCCTGCGCCGCGCCGTGGACACCACCAATGTCGTACCGATGTCCGGAGGAGCCGGCTGATGCCCCGGGAGAAGGAAACGATCACCTGCCCGTTCGACTTCAGCGAAGCGCTGGAGTTCGACCCCGTGCTCGCGGACCTGATGAGCCGCGACGCCCCGGCACGGATCCGGCTCCCCTACGGCGACGCCGACGCCTGGCTGATCACCGGCTTCGACGCCGTCAAGCAGGTGACCACCGACCACCGGCTCAGCCGGGCGGGCATCGTCGGCCTCGACTACCCGCGGATGACGCCGGAGCCCATCGTCTCTCCCGAGTCGATCAACGTGATGGACCCGCCGCACAGCAGCCGCGTCCGCCACCTGGCCTCCCAGGCCTTCACCCAGCCCCGGGTCGACGCCATGCGGCCCCGTATCGTCCGGCTGGCCGACCTGCTGCTGGACGAGATGGAGCGGGAGGGCCCGCCGGCGGATCTGGCCCGGCATCTCTCCGACCCCCTCCCCCAGCACACCGTCCTGGACCTGCTCGGCATCGAACAGCAGGAGTGGCCCCGGATCCAGGAGTCCGTGCACCAGTTGCTCGTCACCGGCGCGGACAACAAGGACACCGCCGCGACCGCCAAGGCGGACCTGACGGCCTACTTCGCCAAACTCGTGGAACAGCGCCGTGACTCACCCGGCGACGACCTCATCAGCGCGATGGCCGCGGCGCGGGACGGCGAGGAACAGCTGGACGACAGGGAACTGGCGGTCATGACGCTGATGCTGGCGCTCAGCGGCCAGGACACCGCGACCTGCCAGATCAGCGACATCACCTACCTGCTGCTGACCCGTCCGGAGCTGATGGACCGCCTCAGGCGCCGGCCGGAGTCCCTGACCGACGTCCTGCACGAGCTGCTCCGTCACATCCCGTTCCGCAAGGGGGTCGGGATCCCCAGGGTCGCGCTGGAGGACATGGAGCTGGACGGTGCACGGATCCGGGCGGGCGACTTCGTCCATGTGTCGTACCTGACGGCCAACCGGGACCCGGAGCGTTACCCGAACCCGCACGCCATCGACCTCGACCGGCCGACCAGCCCTCACATGACCTTCGGCTGGGGCGGGCACCGGTGCATCGCGATGCCGCTGGCCATGGCGGAGCTCGAGGTGGCCATCGGCCGGCTCGTGGAACGCTTCCCCGGGCTGCGGCTCGCGGTGGCGCCCGAGGAGGTGCGGTGGGACACGAAGACGATCCGGCGGTTTCCGCTGGAGCTGCCGGTGGCCTGGTAGCGGCCGGTCGCGCCGGGTCCACTCGCGGTCCCCGCCTCCCGGGGACGGGTGGGGGACGAGGACCGCGGCCTCGGCGTCCGCACGGAGTCGGGTGGGAGCCGAGACGAGGAAAGCTATCGCCGGGCGGCGGAGGTGTCGTTCCTTCGCAAGGGTGAAGGACTGGCCAGGCGTTCGCGCCGTGCGAGGCTCATCCGTGCGCCTCGTCCGTGCGCCTCCTTCGTACGCCTCTGCGGTACGGCGGGGAGCGGGCCGGGCGTCATGCTGCCTGCCCGGCTCGGGCCGGCGTCCTGGGCCGGACTCCTGCTAGGCAACCCGGTCGACGGCGACCATCGCGACGTCGTCGACCAGACGGTCCCCGGTGTGCACGATCAGGCTCTCGTGCAGCCGGTCCAGGAACTCCCGGGGGGTACGGGCGTGACTCACCGCTTCTATGTGCTCGGGCAGCGCGAAGAAGTCGTTGTCGCGGTTGCGGGCCTCGATCACCCCGTCGGTGTGCAGCAGCAGCCGGTCACCGGGGGCGAACGGGTAGCGCTCCGGCCGGCAGGTCGGTCCCGTCACGAGGTCCTCCAGGCCGAGGGGCGGCTGCGGTGAGTCGGGCACCAGAGCCTGAACCTTCCCTTGACGCAGCACCATCGGGGGCGGATGACCGCGGTTGACCACCTCGACCACGAACCCGTCAGCTATCTGGGCCACCAGTGCGGTGACGAAACACTCCCCCTCCGACCCGTCGTCGGCCGCGTCCTCGGCCGCGGACTCCCGGCGCAGCGCGGCGGCACAGTGGTTCATGACCTCTCTCAGGTCCTCGTCGTAGTGCGCGGCCTCCCGGAAGGCGCCCAGCACGGCCGCGGCCGAACGGACGGCAGGCAGCCCCTTGCCCCGGACGTCCCCCACGATCAGCCGGACCCCGTACCGGGTCTGCACGGCCTCGTACAGATCGCCGCCGATCTGCGCGCCCGACTCGGCCGCGCGATACATGCTGGCCGCCCGCAGCGGTCCCAGCCGCGCGGGGACGGGGTGCAGCAGGACGCTCTGCGCCGCCGCGGCGATGCGGCGGATCTGGTCGAGTTCGCCCTGTCTGCGTGCCTGCATGGACCTGCTGGTGGTGACGCTGGCCACGGAGACCACCAGCAGGCCCAGAAGGTTGCTGTAGACCTGCTCGCCGCGCCAGGCCGAGTGGATGGTGGCGGTGATCAGGGTGACGGCGAGGGCCCCGACCGCGGCCGCCAGGATGCCTTTGGGGCCCATCGTCAGCGACGCCAGCGCGGGCATCGCGGTGAGCAGGGGGCCGGTGTACATCATGTGCCCGGGTGAGAGCTCGATCCCCAGCCCGAACAGCACGATCAGGAACGGCACACACTGGGTGAGTCTGAGCAGGACCTCGTGACCTCCCCAGATCCGTCCCCGGGCTGATCGGGAGTACAACCGCATGGGTACAGCCTGCCCCGCGGACGATGAGGGATCCACTTGCCACCGGAAACCCCTTGGCAAGGCCAATTAATTCATATTTAATGGCTTGAGCTGGGCCGTCGACGGCCCGCCTCCGTGTTGTCGCCGTTGTCGTTGTCGCCGTTGTCGTTGTCGCCGTTGTCGTTGTCCGCCGCCGCTGTCGCACGCGTGGCAGTCGCCGGACAAGAGCCGCCCCGGGAGCCCGCGCGTGAACCTGCACCGCCCTGTCGAAGACCGTCCCGCCGAACACCGCCCTGTCCCAGGACGGTTCACCGGCCGTTGCGTCGTCGTCACCGGAGCGGCTTCGGGGATCGGCGCCGCCACCGCACACCGGCTCGCCGCCGAAGGTGCCGCGGTGGTGCTGGTCGACGTGCTCGACGAGCCGGGCGAGGAGACGGCCGCGGCCATCAGAAGCACCGGCGGGAGTGCCGTCTACCGGCATGGCGACGTCTCGGACGAGGCGGCGTGGGCGCGCGTCGTCGAGACGGCCCGGGAGCACTTCGGTCCCGTGTCCGCGCTGGTCAGCAACGCCTACACCGTGCGCGTCGCCTCCGCCGACGTCATCGACCGGGCGGAGTGGGACCGTCAGCTCGCCGTCAGCCTCACGGGGAGCTTCCTGGGGTTCCGCGCGTGTCTGGACGACCTCCGCGCCGGCGGTGGCAGTGCCGTGTTCGTGTCCTCCGTGCACGCTCTGGTGGGCATGCCCGGACGCCCCGCCTACGCGGCGGCCAAGGCCGCGCTCACCGGGCTGATGCGGCAGCTCGCCGTCGAGTACGGCGGCACCGGCGTGCGCGTGAACGCAGTGCTGCCCGGACCGGTGCTGACCCGCGCCTGGGACGGTATCGGCGAAACGGACCGGAAGGCCAGCGCGGAACAGACGGCGCTGGGCCGTCTGGGACGGCCCGAGGAGGTCGCTGGTGCCATCGCCTTCCTCCTGAGCGCGGACGCGTCGTTCGTCACCGGCGCCTCACTCGTCGTCGACGGAGGGTGGAGCGTGCTGAAGACCTCGTCGTAGACGGGGCGCGTGCCGGCCCTCACCCAGCGCGGGAGCCGTAGTCCCTTGCGGATCAGCCGCGCCCAGACCTTCGCCGGTCCGCCGAAGGCCGGACGTGCAGCGGACGACGGCAGCCCGCACGCGCGTTGCCCGGTCCGGCGGCACCCGGACGGATCGTTCGCCGAGGTGACGGCGCTCGCCGGACCGGCCCCGCACCCGCCGCCCTTGTGACCGTCGTGCGCACCGCACGGCCCTCCGACCGTCCTCGTCACCATCCTCGCCGCCTCAGCCCCCAGGAGCCGCCCCGTGGACCCGACCGATCTCACCACCCTGCTGAGCCGTGACCGGCTCGCCGCCATCGTGCGCGGACGCTCGGCACCAGCGGCCCTGCGTACGGTGCTCACGCTCGCCGAGGAGGGCGTCGGTCTGATCGAGGTCTCCCTCACCACCGACGGCGCCTGCGACGTGATCGCCGAGGCCGTCCGGGAAGCCGGACGGGACGCCTTCATCGGCGCCGGCACCGTCGTCACCCGGGACGATCTGCTGCGCGCCCGCGACACCGGCGCCTCCTGGGTGGTCACACCCGTGGGCGGTGGCATCGTCACCGCCGCCGTACAGCACGGGCTGCCGGTCCTGGCCGGGGCACTGACCCCGACCGAGGCGGCCTCCGTCATGGCGGCGGGTGCCACCGCCGTGAAACTCTTCCCGGCGTCCCTGGGCGGACCGGCCTACCTCAGAGCGCTCAAGGATCCCTTCCCCGACATGCCGCTGGTCCCGGTCGGGGGCGTGGACGCGGACGCGGCCACGGAGTACTTCGCGGCCGGTGCCCTCGCGGTCGGTGTGGGGTCGCCGCTCGTCGGCGACGCCGCCCAGGGCGGGGACCTGGGGGAACTGCGGCGCCGGGCACGACGGTTCCGTTCCGTCTGCCGACGACGGGAGCCGCGCGCGTGAAGCCTCCCGCCACAGCCGAGGCGCCCACCGGACAGACCGTGGCCGCCGACGTCGTGACCTTCGGCGAGACGATGCTGTCGCTGCAGGCCGAAGGGCCCGTCGCCGTGGGCGCGCCGGCCCGCACCACGATCGCGGGCGCGGAGTCGAACGTCGCCATCGGGCTGGCCCGGCTGGGACACCGTGTCTCGTGGGCGGGCCGGCTGGGCGCCGACGAGCCGGCCCGTCTGATCCTGCGCACGCTGCGCGGCGAAGGCGTGGACGTACACCACGCCACGACCGACCCGGACGCGCCCACCGGTTCCATGCTGCGCGAACGCCGCGTCGCGGACGTCGCCCGCGTGCACTACTGGCGTACCGGGTCGGCCGCCTCCCGCCAGCGGCCCGAGCACCTGGCCGGGGCCCTGACCGCCGGCGCCCGCGTCCTGCATGTCACCGGCATCACCTGCGCCCTCGGGCCCGGCCCGCGGGCGGCGGTGGCGGCCGCGGTCGGGCACGCGCGCGAACACGGCTGGACCGTCGTCCTGGACGTGAACCACCGGGCCCGGCTGTGGAGCCGGGAGCAGGCCGCTCGGGTGCTGCGTCCTCTGCGCGGCGGCGTCGACGTGGTCATCGCCTCGGACGACGAGCTTCCCCTGCTCGCGGGCGACGACACCGACGGCGAGGATGCCCAGGTGGCGGACATCCTGGCGGCCGGCGCGCGCGAGGTGGTCGTCAAGCGCGGCGGCGACGGCGCGGAACTGTACGGCCGCGACGGCCACCGCATCCGGCGACCCGCGCATCCCGTGCCCGTCGTCGACACCGTCGGTGCCGGGGACGCCTTCTGCGCGGGTTATCTCTCGGGGCTGCTGGACGGTCTGCCGCCGGCCGGGCGGCTGAGGCGCGCGTGCGCCACCGGGGCGTTCGCGGTCGCCACCGCCGGTGACTGGGAGGGGCTCCCCCACCGTGACGAACTCGCCCTGCTGGACGTCCCCCCGGGCAGTGCCGTCCGCTGACCCGCCCGTCCCTCGGGCCTCCCTCCTCACGCCGGGAGTCACACCCCGAATCGCAAGGCGCCGCATCGAAATTCATAAATAATGGCAAGCGGTAGACTTCTGCCGCCAGCCACCACCACCCGTCTCACTCCGAGGAGAACCGCATGGCGTCCTACTCCGGCCGAGGCGTGCACGGGCAGGTCGTGCACAAGCTGGGGGCCCGCATCGTGGGGGGTGAGTTCGCGGAGGGCGAGATCCTGGACATCGGAGCGCTCGGAAGCGAACTCGACGTGAGCCTGACCGTGATGCGGGAGGCCCTGAAGGTGCTGGCCGGCAAGGGACTCACCGACGCACGGCAGAAGCGCGGCACCTACGTGCGGGAGCGGGTCCACTGGAACCTGCTCGATGCCGACGTCATCCGCTGGCGCATGGAGACCGGCGACGGCGCCCACCTGCTGCGCGACCTCGCCGACGTGCGTTCCATCGTCGAGCCGGCCGCGGCGCACCGTGCCGCGCTGCACCGCACCGACGCCGACCTGGCCGCCCTCGAGGCCGCCCTGGACGCCATGGGCCGGGCGCAGGTGGACTCCGCGGCCGCGGCCGAGGCGGACGTCGCGTTCCACCGGGCCCTGCTCGCCGCCACCGGGAACGAGATGCTGCGCCGGATGGACATCCTGCTGGAGCCCGGACTCAGGGAGCGCGACCGCATGGTCCACACCCACGGTGATGCCGACGACCCGGTCCCCAGCCACCGCGCAGTGCTCGACGCCGTCCGCGACCAGGACCCCGCGCGCGCCGAGTTCGCCATGCTGGACCTGCTGGCCAAGGCTGCCGAGGACCTCGAGCACGTGACTCATCTGCCCGGAACCGCACCGCGCTCCTGAGCGCCGGCGGCCCGGTCGGCTCCGTCGCGGGCCCGGTCGGCCCCGTCGCCGGCCGGGTGCCGCGGTGTCGCCCGGGTGTTCCCCGTGTTCCTTGATGGAGTGGGGGACGTGACGTTCGCGGATTCCGCCGGTGCGGGCGAACCCGTGCCGCCCACCCCGCCGGCCCCCGGGCCCGCCAGGCGGTCCTGGGCGCCGCTGCTGGCGGTCTGCACCGGGTACTTCATGGTGATCCTCGATGTGACGATCATCAATGTCGCGGTGCCGGTGGTGGGCCGTGAACTGTCCGCCTCGCTCACCGGCATCCAGTGGATCACTGACGCGTACACGCTGGTCTTCGCCGGGTTCCTGATGACCGGTGGTGCCCTGGGCGACCGGATGAGGAACCGCCGCGTCTTCTGCTCGGGCGTCGTGGTGTTCACGGTGGCGTCGGCCGCGTGCGCGTTCGCGCCAAGCGCCCTCTTCCTCATCGGGGCCCGGCTGGTGGAGGGGCTGGGCGCGGCACTGATCGTGCCCGGTTCCCTCGCCCTGCTCCAGCAGGCCTACCCGGTGCCGGCCGCACGGTCGCGGGCCTTCGGGCTGTGGGGCTCGATGGCGGGCATCGCGGCCTCGGCCGGACCGCTGCTGGGCGGGCTGCTGGTCACCACCGTGGGCTGGCGGTGGATCTTCCTGATCAATCTGCCGGTCGGCGTGGCGTGCCTGGCGCTGACGCTGCGGCACGTCTCCCGCTCGCCGCTCCACCCCGCCCGGGCCCTGGACCGGCCGGCGCAGTGCGCGGTCGTGGCTGCGGTGGCCCTGCTGACCGCCGCCCTCAACGAGGCGGGACGCCGTGGCTGGTCGGATCCCGGCGTCCTCGCCGGGCTGGGACTGGCGGCGGTGGCCGGCGTGGCGTTCGCGGTGCGCGAGCGGCTGGCCGGCTCTCCCGCGCTCCCGCCGAGCGTGCTGCGCTCGCGCACGATGAGCGGCGGAGCCGTCATCGGCCTGCTGTTCAACTTCGGCTTCTACGGGATGGTGTTCACCGCCAGCCTGGACTTCCAGCGCCGGCGGGGTCTCAGCGCCCTCGACACCGGACTGGCGCTGTTCCCGGCGGTGACGATGACCATGTTCGCCTCCGTCCTGTCCGGGCGGCTGACGCGGCGCACCGGTGACCGTCCGCTGGTGGTGTGCGGAATGCTGCTGGCCGCGCTCGGGCCGGCCGGCTGGGCCGCGGCCGGGGCCGACGCGTCCTACCCGCTGCTGGTGGTTCCGATGATGGCCGCCGGGTTCGGCACCTCCTTCGCCCTGACCGGCTCGACGGCCACGGTGATGGCGGCCGCGCCGGCGGAGTACGCGGGGGCCGCCTCCGCGCTGTTCAACACCACCCGTCAGATCGGCAGCGCCACGGGTGTGGCGCTGGGGGGCAGCCTGCTCGCCATGACCGCCACCGGCGGCTCCGGGCTGCGCACGAGCATGGCGGTCGGCGCACTGGCCTACCTCACCGCGGCGGGGCTCGCATGGTGGTGCGTACCGGCGAAACGCACGGTTGCGTGACATCCGTCACACGAATTCGGCCAACTATGCCCCCGGAGTAGTAGAGGACGCCCTGGCGACATATGGGACTTGTCCGGCTTGGCCCGGGCGTGCGCCGCGACGGGCAGGACGGGATGCAGTCCGGTCGGCGGCACCGCTGCCTCTGGTTCGACGACGGCCTTCTGATGGAGCGGCAGTACGCGGCGGAAGTCGCGCCGGCCTGCTCAGCACGCACCCACTCGCCTTTGCAAGCGCCGACTTCGGCTACGAAGCGCAGTAGTAGATCCGGTCTTTGTGCCCCCGGTAAAGGGGTCCTAAGAATGACGATCCCAGCACGTCGCCGCAGTAGTTCGGCAGCGCACTGACGTGCGGAGCCAACCACGTAAGGAGCGCTCGGCGATCACCGAGTGAGGTCACGCATGAGCAAGCATCGCAAAAAGCAGCCTTACCGGCGGATAGTCATCGCCGCCGCAGCCATCGGCGCTCTGGGAGTGCCGTCCGTCGCCCTGGCCTGTACCGACTGGTCGGGCGGCGGGGAGAACCGGTCCCACCGCTCCGAGGCGGAGGCGACCACGACGTCGTGGCGGCAGTCCCACAGCGGGCGGCACCACGAGCACGGTGACGGCCACGCTCACAAGGCCGCGAAGCCGGCCCCGACGGCGTCGGCGACCGCGACCCCCACGCCGAGCACCCCGAAGCACAGCGCACCGAGCACCGGCGCACCCCAGCACAGGACCCCCGCGCCCACGCACACCACCGCCACGCCCCGCCACACGGCAGGCGGCTCGGCCGCGACTCCGAAGACGACGACCGCTCCCACCGCCACGGCCACCCCCTCCCCGAGTGCCCCGCAGGCCGGTGCGACGGCGTCCGGGGACATCGCCCGTGTCGTGCAGCTCGTCAACGCCGAGCGGGCCAAGGTCGGCTGCTCGCCCCTCACCGTGAACGCGGACCTCACCAAGGCCGCACAGGCGCACAGCGAGGACATGGCCGCCCACCGGAACATGTCGCACACCGGCTCCGACGGGTCGTCCCCGGGCGACCGGATCACCCGCGCCGGCTACAACTGGAGCTCGTACGGCGAGAACGTCGCCTACGGCTACTCCACTCCGGAGAAGGTCATGGCGGCCTGGATGGACAGCCCCGGCCACAGGGAGAACATCCTCAACTGCGGGTACAAGGAGATCGGCGTCGGTCTCGCCCAGCCCGACAGCTACTGGACCCAGGACTTCGGCACCGAACGCTGACACCGGACGCCGAAACCGCTCGCCGGCCGTGGGACCACCGTGGTCTCACGGCCGGCGCGGCTGGTTGAAGCGCAGCATGTTGCCGGAGGGATCGCGGAAGGCGCAGTCGCGGACGCCGTAGGGCTGGTCGGCCGGCTCCTGCAGCACCTCTCCGCCCGCGTCACGGATGCGCTCGAAGGTGGCGTCGCAGTCGTCGGTCTGGAAGATGACGGCGCGCAGCAGTCCCTTGGCCAGCAGTTCGGCCATGACCCGGCGGTCGGCGGGCGATGCGCCCGGATCGGCGAGGGGCGGTTCGAGGACGATGTCCACGTCGGGCTGCGAGGGGGCTCCCACGGTCACCCAGCGCATCCCTTCGTACGCGACGTCGTTGCGCACCTCCAGCCCGAGAACGTCCCGGTAGAAGGCCAGCGCCCGGTCGTGGTCGTCGACGGCGATGAAGCACGTGGAAAGCTTGATCTCCATGTGCTTCACGCTACGAGCGGGGGGCGGGTTCCGCTCCCCCGTTCCGGACGGGTCGCATATGGATCTTCGCGATGCACGGCGGGATGGCCGCTCCCTCGTCATGGCCGCGGGACCGGTACGAGCTGGGGCTCTCGCCGACCAGTTCGGTGAAGCGGGAGCTGAAGGAGCCCAGCGAGGTACAGCCGACCGCGAAGCAGACCTCCGTCACCGTCATGTCACCCCGCCGCAGCAGCGCCTTGGCCCGCTCGATCCTGCGCGTCATCAGGTAGCTGTACGGCGTCTCCCCGTAGGCGGCGCGGAAGCTGCGGGAGAAGTGACCCGGTGACATGAGGGCGACGCGGGCCAGCGCCGCCACGTCGAGCGGCTTCTCGTAGTCGCGGTCCATGACATCGCGGGCCCGGCGCAGCCGGACGAGGTCTTCCAGCGTCACCGGCACAGCATCCCACAGCGCGTCCGCGGCCGACCCGGATCCGCGCGGTGTAAAGGTTTCTTGACATCCTGAGGGGTGTCAAGGCACCTTTACGACGTGAGCGACACCGAAGACGACGCCCTGCGGGCCACCGACGCGGCGGACCGGCAGGTCATGGCCTGGACGTTGAAGGCCAACGCGGAGCTCGCGGTGAGCGTCCTCATGGGCGAACGGGAGACAGGCGGCGAACCGGTGCTTGCCGCGCTCGCGGCCTCCCGCGGTCTTGCCCGGGTCGTCGACGACATCCAGCGCACCCTTGTGCGCCAGGCCCGGAACCGCGGGCTGAGCTGGGCGGCCATCGGCCAGATGCTGCACGTGACCCGGCAGGCGGCGTTCCAGCGCTTCGGCGGGCCCGGGGAGACGGCGGCCGCGGACGGCACGCCGGGGGCCGCCGCACTGCTGCCCGGTGCGGCCGAGGAGGCGCTGCGTGTGCTCGAGCTGTTCACGGAGCAGCGCTGGGAGGAGATGCGCGCCCGCTTCGATGCCCGTATGGCGCAGGCGGCCCCGGCCGACCTGCTGCGCACCGTCTGGCAGAAGGCCGACCGCGAACGCGGCGCCTTCCGGGCCATGGGCACGCCGTCCGTCCGGGCCGTCTCCGGCTACACCGTGGTCGACGTTCCGATGGCGTACGAACGGGGTGAACTGCTGCGGCGGGTCGCCTTCGACGCGGACGGACAGGTGGCCGGCTTCTTCGTGCTGCCGGCAGAAACGGAAGGATCATGACAGAGCCGTACCGTCCGCACGGTCCGGAGTCCTCGCCCGGCGGCGGGCGCCGGCGCTCCCCCGTCGTCCTCCTGGTCGCCGCCTCGCTCTTGCCGCTCGCTCTGTACTACCTGCTCCGGCCGGTCGTCCACAGCGACGGGACGTCGCTGGCGATCGCCGTGGCCGCCCCGGTCGGTCTGGCCCTGGCCTCATCGCTGACCGGACGCCGCTCGCTGTGGGGCGGTCTGCTGGTCGCGGCGGGTTTCGGTCTCGCGCTGGTCGCCACGGTGCTGTCCGGCGGGAGTTCGCTGCCGCTGAAGCTGTACCGTCCGCTGGCGACCGGCCTGTTCGGCCTGGCCTGCCTCATATCGGTCGCCGTGCGGCGGCCGTTGGTGGAGCACCTCCTGCGGGCCGCCGCCCGCCGCGAGCCCCGGGTGCGCACCGCCCTCGCGCGCGCCGACGACGCGGCTCGCCTGCGACGCCGTCTCACCGGGATCACGCTGATCGTGGGAGTCGTCTGCCTCGCGGAGGCCGCGGTCACCGCGGCGCTCGCCTTCTCCCTCTCGACCGGCGCCTTCCTGGTGACCTCGCGCGTGGTCCGATGGGCCGTGGCCGCACTCGGCGTGGCCGCCGCGCTCCTCCACCGGTACCGCACCGCCCGGAACCGACCGCAACCGGCCGCGGGGAGAGCGGCCGACGGCCAGACCACCCCCGACGGAAACGGCCGCGGCGGGCAGGACACCGCCTGGTTCGGCCCCCGACGGCACGGTCTCGGCTGGGGCCCGCGCACCTGGCAGGCCCGCCTCATCGTCCTGACCGCCGCCGGCGCCGTGGTCGTCCTCAGGCTGGTCCTCGGCTCGCACTGACCGGTCGGGGGGTAGCCGCACGCCCTCCGGGCGAGGTCCGGCCGCGCTGCTCGCCACCTGCCGTGGCTCGTCGCCGACCTGCTCGGCAAGGAGGGCCGAACGTCGTCGACGACGACGTGACCGGCCGGACGCGCCGGGACCGGAATCTCCTCACCGTGGACAGCCCCCTCGCCTCCCACGCGCTCGGTCCGCTCACCGTCGACGCCCTGATGGAAGCGGCCCCGGGCGCCGTCTGACGCCTCCCGGAGACCGAGCACCGGCACAGGGACTCAAGGCGACATGTGCGCGGCGATGTCCTCCACGCACTGCCGCAGCGCGGGTGCGTGGGCACGGAGCTGGTCGGCTTCGGTGAGGATGACCGTGGCCGCGAGGGAGACGGCCAGGGGCGGGGTGTTCTCGGAGGGGCCGGGCAGGGCGGCGGCGATGGAGCGGACGCCGATCTCGTTCTCCTCGTCGACCTCGGACCAGCCCCGCTGTCGCACGAGCGCGAGTTCATCGCGGAGTCGGGCGGGATCGGTGATCGTGCGGGGCGTCACCGCCGGGAGCGGTCCGGACAGCAGCCGCTCGCCCTCCTCCTCTGGCAGCGCGGCGACGAGGGCCTTGCCGAGCGAGGTGGCATGCCACGGGTTGCGGGTGCCCTCGGCGCTGCGCAGCTGAAGGTGCTGGGTGCCCTGCACGGAGAGCACGAGCAGGACGTCGGTGCCGTGCAGGATGCCTGCGATGGCGGGCAGCCCGGTGCGTGTGGCCAGCCGTCGCATGGGTGCCGCGGCGGCGGAGTACCCGGCGGGTGAGCGCTGGAAGCCCCGGGACAGCTCCAGGACGCGCCAGCCCAGCGCATAGCGCCGGGCGTCCTCGTCGTAGGTGGCGAACCGTTCCTCGACGAGCCTGCCGAGGATCCGGTGGGCGCTGCTGACGGGGAGCCGGGCGGCGCGGGCGGCGGCGCTCACGCCGAGTCCGGCGGGGTGCTCGGCCAGCACGGTCAGCAGCCGCAGTCCCCGGCCCAGCATGTCGTCGCCGGATGGTGTGGTCACCGTGTACGCCTCCGTGGTTCCGTGCCGTCGCCGTCGGTGTCGATGCGGCGGCCGTCGGCGCTCCGCCCGGCCGCCGCGTCGACGATCACGGTACCGGGACCGGCCGGGCAGCCGTCGGTTCGGGGACGGCCAGGGTCAGTCCCGCGGCGAGCAGGGCGCAGACCGCCATCAGCCCGAAGGCGCCGGCGTCGCCGAACTGCGTCCCGCGCACCCAGCCGACCAGGTAGGTCCCGGCGAAGGAGCCGAGCGCGCCGAAGGAGTTGACCAGGGCGACGGCGGCGCCCGCGATTCCGGGCGGGGCGAGCGTCGAGACCAGGGCGAAGTACGGTCCGTACGGCGCGTACAGGCACAGGCCCGCGACGACGAGCAGGGCGAGGGCCACGGGGAAGTGGTCGCCGGCGGCGTAGGAGGCGAGGAGGGCGAGTCCGCCGCAGCCCAGCCACGGCCACACGGCGGCGCGACGACGGCCGCTGCGGTCGGACAGGCGGGAGTTGAGCAGCATCGCACAGGCCGCGCAGGCGTACGGGATGGCCGTGAGCAGTCCGGTGGCGCCGATGCCCTGGCCGGAGCCCTTCTTGATGATTGCGGGGAGCCAGAAGACGAAGCCGTACATGCCGAAGGACCAGAAGAAGTACTGGGCGGCCATGATCAGCACCGAGGTCGAACGCAGCACGGTGCGGTACTGGCGGCGCAGGGTGCCGGACACGGGCGGTGCCGCGGCCTGCTCGGCGGCCAGGTCTGCGCGCAGCAGGTCGAGTTCGTGTGCGGGCAGGCGGTGCGTCTGCTCGGGACGGTCCTTGATGAGCCGCAGGCAGCACAGTCCCCACAGCACGGAGGGCACCCCTTCGGCGATGAACATCACGCGCCAGTCGGAGACGGACACCAGCCAGCCGGAGACCGCCGACAGCCACATCACGGTGACCGGGTTCCCGAGGATGAGCAGGGTGTTGGCGCGTCCGCGCTCGCCGCGCGTGAACCAGCGGCCGAGCAGCATGACCATCGACGGCAGCACCGCTCCCTCGACGACACCGAGCGCGAAGCGGACCGCGATCAGCTGCGCGGGGCTGCTGAGCAGCCCCTGGGCGACGGCGAGCAGCCCCCAGACGACGGTCGACCAGGCGACCAGCCGGCGGGCACTGCGCTGTTCGGCGTAGATCGTTCCGGGGATCTGGAAGAAGAAGTAGCCGAGGAAGAACGACGCGGCGATCAGGGAGTCGGCTCCCGCGGACAGATGCAGGTCGTCGGCCATGCCACCGGCGGACGCGATCGCGTAGTTGGACTTGTCGAGATAAGCGAGCGAGTACGTGACGAACGCGACCGGCATCAGGTGGCGGGCGCGGGCGGACCGCCAGAAGCCGGAGTACGCGGACTCGGCTCCGGCGGTGTCGGTGGCAGGTGACGTCGCTGTCATCCCTGACCCCTGTTTTCCGTGAGATGGAAAGTGTTTCACTGGACGGAAGAACCGTACGAGAAGGAGAGCCCGATGACCAGAGCCCTTCACGACACCGCCACCGACGTACTCGTCCCGTGGCCGGACCTCGACCGGCGGCACGGCCCCTGGCCCGAGGGCGTCGGGGTGTACGTCTGGGACGGTGTGACACCCGGCAGCGAACCCGCCGAGGGAGTCCTGGCCCGCGTCGGCCTGTGGGTGATGCCCTACGCCGCACCGGACGCCGCACGACTGCTGCCCCGGCTGCCGCGCCTGGGCGCGGTGCAGTCGCTCAGCGCCGGCGTGGAGAAGCTGCTGCCCCTCCTGCCCCCCGGGGTCTCCCTGCACAACGGCCGCGGCCTGCACGACGCCTCCACCGCCGAGCACGCCCTCGGCCTGATCCTCGCCGCGCAGCGGGATCTTCCGCGGTGGGTCGCCGACCAGGCAGCGGGACGCTGGGAGCCCCACTTCACACGGTCCCTCGCGGACACGACGGTGACGATCGTCGGCTACGGCTCCATCGGCGCCGCCCTGGAACAGCGACTGGTCGCCTGCGAGGCCCGTGTCGTCCGCGTCGCCCGCCGGGCGCGCCCCGAGCAGCATGTCCACGCCGTGACCGAGCTGCCCGGCCTGCTTCCGGCCACCGACATCGTCGTCCTGGTCCTGCCCGAGGACCCGGACACGGTCGGGCTCCTCGGCGCCGAGGAACTGGCCGCGCTGCCCGACGGCGCCCTCGTCGTCAACGTCGGCCGCGGGCGCACGCTCGACACCCGAGCGCTGCTCCACGAGACCCGCGCCGGCCGGCTGCGGGCCGCGCTGGACGTCGTCGATCCCGAGCCGCTGCCCGCCGACCACCCCCTGCGCCGGACTCCCGGGGTCCTCATCACCCCTCATGTCGCCGGTGGCTCGGCCGCCTTCCGCCCGCGCGCCGAACGCCTGATCGTCGATCAGGTCCACCGCTTCGCGGCCGGCCGCCCCCTCCTCAATCCCTTCCCACGCGACTGACCCGCCTCACGCGCGGCCCGCGCACCGCGAGACGGGTCAGCGGTCAGGTCAGCACTGGGGGCGTTTCCCGTGGTTGGCCGCGTGGTTGCGGCGGGACTTCTTCTTGCGGCGTCGCTTCGAGGACACGGAACCTCCTCGTGATGGGGGTGTGTGTCAGGGGAGCACCTGTCGCCCGAACACGGACACAACGGGCATTTCCCTCCCGCATCCTTCCACAGCGCCCCTGCTGCCGCGATTCCGGCGCATGTCGCCACCGGCCGGTCGGCGCCCGGATCATGTGGTGACCGATGCCGACACCGCGGAGTCGGTGGGCAGCGGTGACGTGCCGGTGCTCTCCACTCCGCGGCTGATCGCGTGGATGGAGGCGGCGACCGTGGAGGCCGCCGCACCCTTCACCGCGACGGGTCAGACGACCGTGGGCGCGGCGATCCGCGTCGACCACCTGCGCGCCACGCCGGTGGGCGGCCGCGTGGAGGTCGCCACCGAGGCCCCCGCCACGCCCGCGGGCCGGCGGCTCACCTTTCTCGTACGGGCCGTCGACGGTTCGGGCGCGCTCGTCGCGACCGAGGAGATCGACCGGGCGATCGTGGACCGCGGCCGGTTCCTCGCCGCGACGGCCGGCCCCCAAGCGGACCGCTGAGCGGCGATTCGCCCGGCCTCCGCCCGCACCGCCGTCTTCGCGGTGCGGTACGTCCACCTCGCGCCGAACGTCCACCTCGCCCTGTGCGCCCACATGGCACTGTCCGCTCACGCCGGCTGTCCGTCTTGTGCGCGCTGTCCGCCTTCGGCGCGCTATTCGTCGCGCTCGAAGTCGGCCTCCCATTCCTCCTTGTCGAGCGCCCGCTGGGCGGCGAAGTACAGTTCGTACACGAACCCGCGGGCCTGCTCGGGCGACAGGGCGGGCGCCTCGCGCAGCAGCCGTTCGGTCCAGGCGGAGATGTTCTCGTCGTCGCTCATGTCTCCAGCCCACTGCCTTCTCGGACCGCCCGCCACCGCACTCGTCCGGACGGCTGGTGCGGCGCCCGGACCATACCCGTGTGTGACCCTCCCGCTGGTCCCGGACGGCGTCCGGCAGCCCGGTGCCCGCCGGGACGCCCGGCACGCACGAACTCCGCTGCCGCGACCAGGCGGATCCGGACCGGCGCCAGGCACTCCGCCTTCCCGCCGCTCCGTACCCGGCCCGTGGGGCGGCTCGGCCCACGTCGTCGGCCCACGGCGAGCTGAGCGGCATCGGGATGATCTCCGCATTACGCTGCGCACGAGGACGTTTGCCGCACGAGCGCATCACGGGAGCAGGAATGGCCGGCGAGCCCAGACCGATCAGCGGCGCGGCCCGTCGCGCACTCGAGGAGGAGCTCGCCGACCTGCGCGCCGAACGCGACACGATCGCGGCGACCCTCGATGGTACGGACTCGCCGGGGGACGCCGCCGACCAGGCCGACGCACTTCAGCGCGCCAACCAGTTGGAGCGACTGGACGACCGCATCACCCGGATCACCGACCGGCTGTGCGAGTCGGCCGCCGCGGGGCTGCCCAGCACCGACGCGGTCGGCGTGGGCTCCACGGTCACCGTCCGGTTCGCGGACGGGTCCGTGGAGACGGTTCGGATCAGTGAGCTGGCCGAGGCGTCGGTGCACACGCTGGTCACCGCCGACAGCCCGCTCGGCAGCGCCCTCCTCGGCCACCGCGCCGGCGACACCGTCGAGTACGAGGCTCCCGACGGGCCGTCGGCGGTGACCGTGCTCTCGCTGGGCGAGCCGGGCGAAGACACCTGACGGTCAGGAGACGGGTGGCCCGGATGTCCCGGCCGCTGCCGCCTCGTCGCTCCGCTCGGGGCGGCGGACGGTGCAGTGGAGGGTGTCCTTGACGACGTCGGCGACGATGGTGTCGCCGGGTTCGGCCTCGCCGGCGAGGAGGAGGGTGGCGATGCGGTTGTCGAGTTCGGTCTGGATGGTGCGGCGCAGCGGCCGGGCGCCGAACTCGGGCTGGTGACCGTGGGCGACGAGGAGCTTCCTGGCCGCCGGGGTGACCTCGAGTCTCATGCCCTGGGCGCGGACGCGGCGTTCGCTCTGGTCCAGCAGGTGGTCGACGATGCGGGAGAGGTCGTCCTCGGTGAGGCTGTGGAAGAGGATGATGTCGTCGATGCGGTTGAGGAACTCCGGCAGGAAGCGCGTGCGCAGCAGTTCCATCAGTTCGTCCTTGAGTTCGCTGACGTCGCCCTGGTGGTCGATGATGCGCTGGGCGCCGATGTTGGAGGTCATGATGACGACGCAGTGGCGGAAGTCGACGGTGCGTCCCTGGGCGTCGGTGAGGCGTCCGTCGTCGAGGATCTGCAGCAGGGTGTTGAACACGTCGGGGTGGGCCTTTTCCACCTCGTCGAACAGGATGACGCTGTAGGGCCGGCGGCGGACCTTCTCGGTGAGCTGTCCGGCTTCCTCGTAGCCGACGTATCCGGGCGGGGCGCCGACCAGGCGGGCGACGGTGTGCTTCTCCTGGAACTCGCTCATGTCGAAGCGGATCATCCGGTTCTCCTCGCCGAACAGTAGCTCGGCGAGGGTCTTGGCCAGCTCCGTCTTGCCCACTCCGGTGGGACCGAGAAAGAGGAAGGAGCCGACGGGCCGGTTCGGGTCGCCCATGCCGGCGCGGTTGCGGCGTACCGCCTGGGAGACGGCGGTGACCGCCTCGTCCTGGCCGACGATCCGCTCGTGCATCTCCTCCTCCAGCCGCAGCAGCCGGTCCTTCTCACTGGCCGTCAACTGCGAGACCGGGATACCGGTGCGGCGTGAGACCACGTCCGCGATGTCGGCGGCCGTCACGGACACCACGCCCTCGCGGCGTTCGGTGATACCGGCCAGTTCCGCCTCGGCCTCGTCGATGCCGCGCTTGATCTGGGAGGCCTTCTCGAAGTCCTCCACCGCCACCGCCTGGTCCTTCTCCCGCCGCAGCCTGGCGATACGGTCCTCCAGCCGCACCGCCTCGGTCGAGCGGTCCACCCCGCGCAGCCGCACCCGCGCCCCGGCCTGGTCCATCACGTCGATGGCCTTGTCGGGCAGGAACCGGTCGGTGATGTAACGGTCGGACAGCTCCGCCGCCGCGGCCAGCGCCCCGTCGGCGAACCGCACCTGATGGTGCGCCTCGTACGCGTCCCGCAGCCCCTCCAGGATCTCGACGGTCTCCTCGACCGTCGGTTCGGCCACCATCACCGGCTGGAACCTGCGCTCGAGGGCCGCGTCCTTCTCCACGTGCTTGCGGTACTCGTCGATCGTCGTGGCGCCCACCACACGCAGTTCACCGCGGGAAAGCGCGGGCTTGAGCATGTTGGAGGCGTCCATCGACCCCTCACCCGTGGCCCCGGCCCCCACCACGGTGTGCATCTCGTCGATGAACAGGATGATCCGCCCCTTGGCCGCCTGCACGTCCTCGATGACCTTCTTCAGCCGCTCCTCGAACTGTCCGCGGTACTGCGCCCCGGCGATCATCCCCGACAGATCCAGCGCCACGACCCGCTTGCCCTTCAGCGTGTCGGGCACCTCGCCCGCCACGATCCGCTGCGCCAGCCCCTCCACGATCGCCGTCTTGCCCACCCCAGGCTCGCCGATCAGCACCGGATTGTTCTTCGAACGCCGCGAGAGGATCTCCACCGTCTGCTCGATCTCCTCGGCGCGCCCCACCACCGGATCGAGCCTGCCCGCCCTCGCCTCCTCCGTCAGATCCCGCCCGTACTCCTCCAACGACGACGGCGTCCCGTCCTCCTGCTCCGCGCCGGCACCCTCCCCACGGGCCGGGCGCGCCGGCCTCTCCGCCAGGCCCCGCAGCCGTGACACGTCCAGTCCCGCCCCCTGCAACAGCCGGGCCGCCCCGGTGCCCTCCCCCTCCAGCAGCCCGCCCAGGATGTGCTCGGGTCCGATGTAGGAGGCGCCCGCCGCCTGCGACAGCCCATAGGCGGCGGCCAGCGTCCGCTTGGCGGCCGGAGTCAGCCCCGGCTGCGCGGACACCTCCACCGACTCCCGCGGCAGCACCTTGGCGATCTGCGCGGCGAACTCCTCCACGTCCACCCCCGCCTGCGTCAACAGGCTCCGCGACGGCTCCACTTGTGTCGCCGCCCACAACAGGTGATCCGTGTCGAGATCCGGTGTGCCGTCCTCCAGCGCCCGCCGTGCCGCCAGATTGATCAACTCCTGCGACGGCTCACTCAGCAACCGCCCGATCGGCACCCGCTGCACCGCCGGAGGCGACGTCGCGGGCGACATCCCGAAGAACCGGTTCAACAGCTCACCGAACGGATCCGACGAACCGAAGGCAGAACCGAACGACATCGACATGACGCACTCCTCACGGACGGAGGGGGGACCCCTACTCACTCAAACGCGCCGCGCACCGCCCCGCAAACCGTGCATCCGGGGTGACTCGCCTGGACCAACCAGCGCGCGCCGGGCGTGCGACGGGCGGCACAGTGGGTGGGGCAGCCTCCGGGAGGATCCGTGCACGACAAACCGCTGAGCAAGATCGTCGACGAGTTCCAGCGTCTGCGTCACGACGCTTCGAAAACGCCACGTGACCGGTCGAAGCCGGCCGGCTTCGACGTGGATCAGAAGCTGGTGGGCGGCTTCGTCGCCGGCACACTGGACCCGCGGGGCGAGGCGGACCTCGCCGAACAGGTGGCGCACCTGCTGCCGCTCCACGCGTTTCTGCCCACCCCTTTCACCGAGGAGCTGACGCGGGTCATCGACCACCTCGGCGGCCAGCGCGGTCTGATGACCTGGCTGGACCGGCACCCGGGCCGGCCGCGTCTGGTGGCGCGCCTGTACGTCCTCATGAGACTGCTCGATCAGTACAGCGAGGAGTCCGCGGTGGTCACCGCACTGCGCGAGTCGCGGGCGGAGACACCGTATCCCGCGGGTCTCCGGGAGTACCTGGTGCCGGACACCGGCGACGAGACCCTGGCGGACCTCTCCTCGAAGATCGAGGAGCTGCTCGGCGACGATCTGGAGGACAAGGCCGTCGAGCTCGCGCTGGCCACCACCGCATGGGTCCACGACATCGCGCCGCGCGCCGAACGACTCGACCCCAAGGTCGGTGACCTGGCCGAGCTGATGGAGCACACCCGGGAGGACATCCGGGCTTGCACAGCCCGGACGCAGTGACGGGGCCCCTCGATCCCGCGGTGCCGCCGGCGGTACGGTGACGCGCGGTCAGCAGCCGGTCGACCCCGGCCACGGCGGCGACCAGCCGGGCGCGCTGAGCTTCGTTGAGCAGTTCGAGCAGGGATCCGGCCGGCTCGTCGCCGCGGGCGTCGAGGGTCGCCCGCTCGGCGCGGCCCGCGTCGGTGAGCCGGACCGTGCGCACACGTCCGTCCCGGGGATGGGATGCCACGGTCACCAGACCGTCGGACTCCAGGGAGCGCGGGAGCCGGCTGACGTACCCGGAGTCGAGTCCGAGGCGCTCGCCCAGCCGCCGTACGTCCTCGCCCTGTGCGCCGGCCTCCCAGAGCAGCCGGGCCTCGCCGATGGGTCGCTCGCGGCCCAGGTAGAGGTCGCGGAGCACACCCGCTCGCAGCGTGACGGTGCGGTTGAACCTCCGTATCTGGTCGATCTGCGCCGAGTGCATGCTCTGACTTCGGTCAGAGAAGTCGCGGTGGGCCGGCACAGACCCCCACGCCCCAAGGGCGGGTTAACGGTTGCCAAAGGTATGCTTTGATGTTCTCAAAGTACAAGTGTTAACCTTTGGGCCATGAAGACAGCAGCCGCGCACCACGCCGACGCCGCTCGCCGGGTCAGCCGCGCCGCCCTGAGCCTGATGCTCGTGGCACGCCTGCATGTCGATCTCTGCCGCTGCATGTCCGCGGCCTGTCGCGCCTGATCGCGATCTCCTCGATGCAGCGGCGCTGTTGACACGTCCTACAGCCGCCGCTCCCGTGTGTCCCGCTCGTCCCGTTCCCGCGCGTCCTTACTGGAGTGTGTCCGTGTCCGCCAACACCGGCGATCCGAAACCCGAGAAGTCCGGCTTCCACATACCCGTCCCGTTCTGGGCCCAGGTCCTGCTGGGCCTCGCCGTCGGCCTGGTCCTCGGCTTCGTGGCCCGGACCTACGACGTGTCCTGGCTCGCCACCACCCTCGACAAGGTGGGCGGCATCTTCGTGCAGCTGCTGAAGCTGGCCGTGGCCCCGCTGGTCTTCTTCGCGATCATGGTGTCCATCACCAATCTGCGGAAGGTCAACAACGCGGCCCGCCTGGCCGGCCGCACCCTGATCTGGTTCATGATCACTTCGCTGATCGCGGTCGTCATCGGCCTCGCCATCGGCCTGATCTCCAACCCGGGCTCCGGCTCCGACCTCACCCCGGCCGACGGCGCCAAGCCGGAGCACGCCGGCAGCTGGCTGGACTTCCTGACCGGCATCGTCCCGACCGATGTCGTCACGCCGTTCACCGAGCTCAACGTCCTGCAGATCGTCTTCATGGCGGTCGTCGCCGGTATCGCGATCCTCAAGATCGGCCCGAAGGCCCAGCCGATCCTCACCCTCTCCGAGTCCGTCCTGGAGCTGCTGCAGAAGGCCCTGTGGTGGGTGATCCTGCTCGCCCCGATCGGCTCCGCGGGCCTCATCGGCCGCGCCATCGTCGAGTACGGCTGGAACCTGCTCGGCGACTACGCGACCTTCACCGTCGACATCTACGTCGGCTGCGCCCTGGTCCTCTTCGGCGTCTACCCGCTGCTGCTGGCGACGGTCGCCAAGCTGAACCCGCTGCAGTTCTTCAAGGGCGCCTGGCCCGCCATCCAGCTCGCGTTCGTCTCCCGCTCCTCGGTCGGCACCATGCCGGTCACCCAGCAGTCGGCGATCCGGCTCGGCGTCCCCAAGGACTACGCCTCCTTCGCGGTGCCCTTCGGCGCGACCACCAAGATGGACGGTTGCGCGGCCATCTACCCCGCCATCTCCGCGATCTTCGTGGCGCAGATCTTCGATGTGCAGCTGGGCATCAAGGAGTACCTGCTCATCGCCTTCGTCTCGGTGATCGGCTCGGCGGCCACCGCCGGTCTGACGGGCGCGACGGTCATGCTGACGCTCACGCTGTCCACCCTCGGCCTGCCGATGGAGGGCGTGGGTCTGCTGCTCGCCATCGACCCGATCCTGGACATGATGCGCACCGCCACCAACGTGGCGGGCCAGGCCCTCATCCCGGTCCTCGTCTCCGCCCGGGAGAAGATCCTCGACCACACGAAGTACGACCACGCGTCGGCCTCCGCGGTCGACGACCTGGAGAGCGTCTACTCCCAGCCGCAGCAGACCGAGCAGCCCGTCGCGGTGGCCGGCTGACACCGCCCGGCACCTGACGCCGCACACTCCGCCCCGCCGATCGTCGATCGGCGGGGCGGAGTGCTGTCGGCGCGGGGACGCCGGCCCTTGCCTGCCCGACGTCAACGCCCCGTCACGAGCCGGCGGTCGGACCGGTGGGCCGAGCCGCCGTCACCGGCGGACCGGCCCCCTGCCTCCTCGTGCGGCGCTGCCGGTCGGCCCCGGTCCCTCATGGGAAGCGGGTCAGCTTGGAGGGCACGGTGTCCGTTCCCGAGGTGGGTGCGCCGGTGTCGTTGACGACGTGGGCGTACTGGCCCTTGCCGCCGAGGGAGATCACCAGCACGTCGTGCAGGGTGACGCCCGTTCTGACGGGCACCTGGAAGCCGTGGGCCTGGACGATCGTCGGATCGGCCGTGTAGTTGCAGTAACTGCCCAGTCCCCAGGCCTCGTGGGTGGTGACGGAGTCGGCGACCTTGTAGGCCGCGTAGCCGACGATGCCGTCGTGGGTGATGGCGGCGGCGTTCGGGGCGTCGTAGGCCTTCTCGTTCTGGAAGAAGATCGTCCGGCCGCGCTCTCCGGTCCAGTACACGTCGTACTTGTTGAAGTGCTCGACGAACAGACCCGTCGCGAGCACGTCGTCGCCGTTGACACGCAGACCGTAGTCGGCCCGGTTGGTGTTCCAGCCGACGCCGCTGCCGTGGTCGGCGCGCCACAACCAGGTGTGGTCGATGACGACGTCGTCGCTGTTGACCACGACCGAGTCGGTGGCGAGACCGGGTCCGGCGCCGCCGATGCGGACGAACACGTCCTGCACGGTGGTGGGGTCGGCGGAGTGGTCGGCGGAGGAGCCGGGCGGGCCGATCCGGAGCAGGGTGTCGGAGTCGACCGGTCCGGCGTCGATCAGGAAGCCGGCGAGCCGGACGCCGTCGACGTCGGCCACGTGCATGGCGTCGACGCCGTTGTCGGGGACCAGCGTGGCCAGGCCCAGCCCCAGTACCACCGTGTCGGCCCGGGTGACCTCGATCGTCCGGTCCAGGTGGTGGACGCCCGGGGTGAACAGCAGGTTGAGGCCCTGGGACAGCGCCTGGTTGATGGTCTCGGCGGTCGCGCCCGGCTTGACCACGTAGAACTGGTCGAGCGGGACGGAGGCGCCCGCGTTCGCCGGCCAGGAGACCCCGCGGGCGTTGGTGCGCTTGGCGGGCACGAACACCTTGTAGGTGGCGCCGTCCAGGTAGAGGAACGGCTTCTCGCGGGAGACGGGCGTGGTGTCCAGGGTGGTGTACGGGCCGGTGTCGAAGTCGGTGGCCGGGGCTCCCTGGACACCGGTGAACGTCATGTTCCACACCCCGTTGGTCCAGCCGCCGACGGAGCTGTCACGGGTGTACCACTGCTGCTGGGAGTAGGGGCCGACGGTGCCGTCGATTCTGGAGTCGGCGATGTAGCCGCCGGAGGCCCAGCCGTAGCCGTTCGGGGCGAGGTTGAGGCCGCCCTGGACGTGGATCCGGCGGAACGGCGCCGCCTGCGCGACGGCCCAGCGGTCGGTGCCGTTCGACGGTCTGATGGCGAGGTTCTCCGCCGAACGCCAGAAGTTCTGTGTGGCGTTGCCGTCGAACCAGCCCGCGTCGACGGTGACGTCACCGTTGATCTGGGTGTCGTCGGGGTTGAGACCCAGCCCGGAGATCGAGGTGTAGAAGCCGATCTGGGCGTTGATGCCGTTGTAGGTGCCCGGCTTGAGCAGGAACTGGTAGCGGCCGGTGCCGAACTGGGCGGACTCCTGCTGGGCGAAGACCTGGTCGAACTTCTGCTGCAGATCGGGGGTGGAGGGGTCGACCACGATGACGTTCGGTCCGAGGTCGCCGCCGCCCTGGACCGGTCCGGTGGTGCCGGACGAGCCGGTGTGCACGGCGACCTCCCACAGGGAGTAGCCGTAGCCGGTCGCCCGCACGGTGCCGTAGATCCGCAGGTACCGGCCGGAACCGCTGACGTCGTAGGAGGCGGTGCCGCCGACGGCGCCGGTGACGGTACGCAGCGTGTTCCAGGTGCGGCCGTCGGCGGAGGCCTGGATCTGGTACTCCTTGGCGTAGGCGGCCTCCCAGCTCAGGTCCACCTTGCACAGGTTCTGGACCGAGCCGAGGTCCACCTGGACCCACTGCGGGTCCGAGGCCGCGCTGGACCAGCGGGTGCCCGGGTCGCCGTCGAAGGCGGCGGAGGCGGGGGTGCCGGCGTTCTCGGTGGAGGACGCCGAGGCGGGCCTGCCCTGGGCGGCGTTCGCGGTGCCGCAGGAGGAGGGGGTGGATCCTCCTGTGGTGCCGAAGACCTGGAACTCCCAGAGGGAGTAGCCCCATGGGGTGGCCCGGTGGATGCCGTACATCCTGACGTAACGTCCCTGGCCGGATACCTCCAGAGTGTCGGTGCCGCCGTCGCCGCCGGTCACGGACTTCAGGTCGGTCCAGGTGCTGCCGTCGGCGGAGATCTGGACCTTGTAGTCCTTGCCGTAGGCGGCCTCCCAGGCGAGGACCACCTTGGTGACGGAGGACGTCGTCCCCAGGTCGACCTGAAGCCACTGGGTGTCACTGGCGGCCGAGGACCAACGGGTGCCGGTGTCGCCGTCGACGGCGTACGCGGCCGGGGTGCCGCCGTTCTCGTCGGAGGACGAGGTGGCGGTCTTCCCCTGGGACAGCGGTGTCTCGGCCGCCGATGCGGGGGCGTGCGCGGGAAGGGTGATGAGCGCCGCCGCTGCGGCGAGCGCGACACCCAAGGATCTGCGTCTCATACGAATCCCTGTGGGTGTGGGGTGTGGTGGGGAGTGACGGCGCGGACACGACGGCAGGACGCTGCGAACGCCGCCCCAACAGCGCGTCCACAGCGCTTAGTTCACGACTTGATTTAACTGATGACCCGACAGTCGCGGCAAGCCCTCGGACACGGGAATCTTTCGAGCGTTGACGAATCGCCCTGCCGCATCCGGCCGATGACGTTCAGAAGGAAGAGCGACGGAAGAAGGTCGGACGACGCCGGACGCAGGACGTCGGGGCGGCGAGGCGGTGAGGCAGCGAGGCAGCGAGGCAGCAAAGGCGGACGGCTCCTGCGGCTCGGCACCGGGGACCTGGTGCCGGACCGGCGCGGCCCTGCGGGCGGACGGATCGACCCTACGGCTGGAGTGTTCCCGTACGGCGGAGCTTTCCGTGGCCGGGGCGCGCCTCGCGGCCGGAGGGGGTGCGGGAGGAGTTCGCCGCGGTGAGGCGGGCGTGGAGGCCGCCGCCCGCACGGGCTGGAGGTGCTGTCCATCGGGGCGTGGGACCGCGCACCGTTCAGTCTCGCCCCGGTCATCGGGCTGACCCGGCTGCGGACCCTCACCGCCTGCCCCGGCACGCTCGCCGACCCCTCCGGAGCGCGCGGCGGCCGAACCGGAGTTCCTGGAACTCGGGCCGATGGAGTGGCGCGTACTCCTCGCCGCGGGCGCCGCCCACCAGGTCTGCCACCAGGTCTGCCGGCCGCCGCCGTCGTCGCGCACGGCGACCGGGACCCACTGGCGGCCATGGACCTCGCCGACGAACTGCCGGCCCGGTGGGACCGGCCCCCGGTCATCCGCACCGCCCTCGAGGGCGACCTGCGCGAAAACTCAGTTCTTGCGGCCGACCCCGCCGAACATGGCGACCTCTGGGGGTTCGACCCCGTCGGTGCCGGGGCGCCAGCGGTTGCAGGAGACCACGCCGGGAGCGAGCAGTTCCAGCCCGTCGAAGAACCGGGCGACGGCGCCGGGGGTGCGCTGGGTCAGTCGCGGCGTGCCGTGCTGGTTCCAGAAGGCGACGGCCGCGTCGACATCGGGCATGTCCGGCCGGGTGACGGTGTGCGACAGCACCAGGTGGCTGCCCTTCGGCAGCGCGTCCATGAGGCGGCGCACGATCCCGTACGCCTCCTGGTCGTCCTCCACGAAGATGACGACGCCGAGCAGCATCAGCGCCACGGGCTCGGTCAGATCCAGGATGCGCGCGGCCCGGTCCAGGATCGAGTCGACGTTGCGCAGGTCCTCGTCGAGGTAGTCGGTGCGGCCCTCGGGACTGCCGGCGAGCAGGGCGGCGGCATGCGCGAGGACGATGGGGTCGTTGTCGACGTAGACGACACGGGACTCGGGCGCGACGCGCTGGGCGACCTCGTGGGTGTTGTCCGCGGTGGGCAGTCCGGTGCCGATGTCGAGGAACTGCCGGATGCCCGCCTCGCCCGCCAGGTGACGTACCGCCCGCCCCAGGAAGCGCCGGTCGGCCTGGGCGTACTCACCGATCCCGGGGTGCAGCCGGCGGATCTCGTCCCCCGCCCGCTGGTCGACCGCGTAGTTGTCCTTGCCGCCCAGCCAGTAGTTCCAGATGCGGGCCGTGTGCGGCTGGTCCGTCTTGATCCTCTTGCTCAGCTCGTCGAAGCCGGGGCTCTCGGTCACGTGACGCCCTCCAGGTCAGACCGGTGATCACTCAACAGGCAACCTAGCGGCCGGAGTTGACCGGCCGCGACCCGTACGGCCGTACGTACCTGACGACGGACGCCCTGCGGCATGTGTCGTCGCTCGCCTTCACGGTCGCCGCGCGGCCGTCCGCCTGGGGAACGGCTGCCGACGCGGGACCGCCCGCACTGAACTGAGGCCGGAGGGCCGGGCCGGCAGGGACGCCTTGCCGGCCCGGCTCCACACGTGGTGCATATGGGGACGAAACGACAAGCGGCAGGCCAGCCGTGCGCAACGATGTGTGTTCCAGGCACACTTTGCCTGTCGGAGTACCCCCTCACCAGAGGATGATCTACACATGATTACGCTGACGAAGGAAGACGGTCCCGCGGACCTGGACGGTGTGACCCATCTGTCCATCGGGGTGTCCTGGGACCCCACCGCCGGTGCCAGTGGCGGGGTGATGGGGATGCTCCGCCGCAAGGCCGGCA
Organism: Streptomyces sp. NPDC003393; assembly: GCF_053589015.1. Taxonomy (NCBI): domain Bacteria; kingdom Bacillati; phylum Actinomycetota; class Actinomycetes; order Kitasatosporales; family Streptomycetaceae; genus Streptomyces; species Streptomyces sp. NPDC003393. Next base: position 32,881 of record NZ_JBSFRB010000063.1, read on the forward strand.
CCGACCTCGACCTCATCGCCATCGCCATGCAGGGTGCCGATCCGGTGCGGCTGGCGGGCCTCGACTCGCTGGATCCCATGGGCAACGGCTCGCTGGTGCACAGCGGCGACAACCAGACCGGCCGTGGGGACGGCGACGACGAGACGGTGACGGTCGAGTTCAGCCGGATCCCGGCCCAGATCACCTCGATCGTGTTCGTCGCCGCCGCCTTCAAGAAGGGCAGTTCCTTCCAGAAGGCGCGCAACATCAGCTTCAAGGTGTACGACGCGACCGGGGGCAGCTCCCAGCAGGTCGCCGACATCTGGCCGAGCCTGCTCACCCAGGACAACGGCTGCGCCGTGGCCAAGGCCGTGCGCGTCGGCGGCAGCTGGAAGCTGGAGGTGATCAACGTCACGGGGAAGATCAAGCAGGGTGACGAGCACGCCCTGATGCGTTTCGCCGTCAGCAAGTAGAGGGCCGCGCACGTACGTGCGGCGGCCAGCAGGCGCCGGTGCACCTGACCGCTGCGGTCGTCGGGGCGCTCCGT
>NZ_JBSFRB010000064.1:0-27393 GCF_053589015.1 Streptomyces sp. NPDC003393
TTCCCGCTCCGCCTCGCTCCGCGTCCCTGACGGCCGGCGCCCCCCGCTGACCCGCCGCCCCCGCCCCCCCCGGCCCCGACAGACGAGCAGCCGTGACGGCTGGTTGCACATGCCGATGCGCAGCGATGCCGGGCGCTGCGCAATCTTGGGACGGGGGCTGCGCAACGCTGTGACTTGCTGTGGTCGGGCCAGATGGTGGGGGGCTCCCCCGACTGCGGCCACCGCTCCACACGCGCCAGCGCCGGCCGGCCCGGCGAGCGGTACCAGTTGACCGCCACCTCGACCTGGACCGTCACCTGGCAGGTCACCTGAGGCGGAGCCGACGCCGGGCAGTTCACCGAGACCCGCCGCAGCACCATGGGCGTCCGGGTCGGCGAGGCCCAGGTCCTCAACTGACGCAGCCCTGGCGGCTGATGCGGGCCAGCGTCGCGACTGCCGCAGCCAGCGGATCCCCTGACCGCGTGATTACCGACCTTCGCGGCGTGATGTCGTTGGGGGCTGACGGGGTGTGATCGTTGCGGTATGCCTGTTGTGTGAGGTATCCGCAGGGTGGTGGGCCGATGCGCTGGACCACCTTCGAGGACTTCAGGCCCACGATGACAAGCGCCGCGTCACTGTCGGTGACCGAGGCCGCCATGAAGGCGCCGTCGGGCTGACCGTGGACGACATGATCTTGCCGTTGTTGATGACCCGGCGGTCACCTGTATGGGGCGAGCGTCGACGACGTGTCCTGGACCAGGAACCTCTTCGACAGCGGATTGATTGAGCGATAAGGTCATACGTATGGCAACCGAGTCGCAATCCGCAACCCGTCTGATCCCGCGACGCCTGCCTGCCAGCCGCTTGGGTGTTGCAGTCGTTTCCGAGCTCGTCGACCTCATCGTGACGGGCCAGTTGAAGGAAGGCGAGTTGCTGCCCCCGGAGGGTCCGCTGAGCGAACACTTCGGCGTGAGTCGTACGGTGCTGCGTGAATCGGTGAAGCGGCTCGAGGAAAAGGGCCTTGTGATCGTTTCCCAGGGTCGCGGCACCCAGGTGCGGGCGCCGGGCTACTGGAACATGCTCGATCCGGTGGTGCTGTCCGCGTTGATCGACAACGATGAGACGCTCGGTGTCCTTGACGAGCTGACGATCGTGCGGGCGAGCCTCGAGTCGGCGATGGCGGGCGCGGTTGCCGGTTCTCGCAGCGCAGATGAGTTGAGGAGGCTGGAGAACGCGTTGACCGCGATGCGTGAAAGCGAGTCCGAGACGGACTCCTTCCGGCAGGCGGATGTGGTGTTCCACTACGCGCTCATGGAGATCTCCGGCAACCGGCTGGCGGAGAACATAGCCAAGCATCTGTACAAGCGGGCCGTGGAGTCCAGCCGCTACCAGGGCATCAACCCCCCTGACGCGGTTGAGCTGACGCTGCATGAACACGCGGCGATCCTGGATGCCATCTCCAGGAAGGACGTCGCCGCCGCCCAGAAGGCGATGCACGATCACATCCACGTCTCGTGGGAGCGCCGTCGGCTGCCCGACCACGCGCCGAGGGCGCACGGCCGGGCGCTCGATCAGGACAGCGAGTAGACGTCGGCGGCGTTGCCGCCGAACACCCGCGCCCGTTCCGAGGGGGAAAGCCCCTCCAACAGCGACTCCAGAGCGGACTTCCAGGGCGCCACTCCGCCGCCCAGTTCGGCCAGCGGCCAGTCGGAGCCGTAGAGCAGACGGTCGGCGCCGAAGTATCCCAGAGCGATCATCACCGGTGCGGCGAGATCATCCGCGCGCCATGATCCGGGGGCGAGGCCCGACGTGAGTCCCGAGACCTTCGCGACGACGTTCGGCTGCCGCGCGAGCTCCCGCAGCCGCGCCGCCCACATGCTCCTGTCCTGCCCGGGCCCGGGCGGACCGCCCAGGTGATCGAGCACGAAGCGGAGGCCGCTGTGGCGCGCGGCCAGACGCGTCGCCTGCGGGAGCTGCCACTCACGCACGACGAGGTCGAAGCAGAGGCCCTCCCGCTCGAGGACGGCGAGGCCCGCACCGATCTCCTCGCGCGTCAGCCACTCCGGGTCCGGGTCGATGTGGACCAGATGCCGCACCCCGACGACGGGGACAGCGGCGTTCTCGCGGATCCGGTCGAGCTGGGGTCCGACCTCCGCCGCGAGGTCGACCCACGCGACGAGACCGGCGACGGCCGGCGAGTCCAGCCCGGCGAGCCGGATGCTCTCGTCGAGGCTGTTGCTCGACTGCACCACCACAGCACCGTCGAGACCGGTCGAGTCCAGCATTCCGCTCAGATCGGGGGCGCCGAAGTCGCGGGCGATCGGGGCCATGGTCTCCGGGTCGATCCAGTCCTGCGGGTCCACGGCCCGGTTCCACAGGTGCACATGTGCGTCGATGCCCGCACTCATGCGAGGTGCCATACTTCCTCGACGGGCTGCCACAGAGCCCCGGGATCGCGCTCCTTAGCGATCCTCACCTGGCACGGGTCGGTTTGCGTCCACCATTCCTGCGAAGCCGGGTCGTCGGCGATCCGCCGCATGTCCGCCTCGTGGTCGGCGCCGACGTACTCGTAGTAGGCGAAGAGGATGTCGCCGAAGATGAAGATGCTGTAGTTGCGCACGTTGCACTCGGTGAGCTTGCGCTCGACGCTCGGCCAGACGGCACGGTGCAGCGCCAGGTACTCCTCGCGCTTGTCGGGCCGCACACCTACGACGAAGGCCCTGCGCTCGGGTCGACGGGTCATCGGGTTCGGCCTCCGCGGGGCGTCGGGTCGTCGATCACGTCAGGTTCGGACACCAGCCGCAGGGCGGCGCGTTCGGGCCGGATGTGCGGGCCGGTCGCCGCGGGCCGGGGGGGAGCGGCGTCGGCCGGTGACATCTGGGACTCGTCGACGACGATCCCGATGCCCGGGCGATCGCCCAAGACGATGCCTCCGTCGTCGAACTGCTGGTCGACGTCGAGACCGACGGGGAAGTGAAGGTCCTGGACTTCGTAGGTCAACAGGTTCGGTACGGCGGCGGCGGCGTGCGCCACCGGGTTCGCGTTGTACGCGACGGGGCTCACCGGCAGGTCGTGCGCGTGCGCGAGCGTCGCGACGCGGAGGAAGTGGGTGATCCCCCACACGTTGCCGACCTGCACGATGTCCACCGCGTTGGCGTCGAGCAGAGGGCGGTACTGCTCCAGCCCGGTCAGGTTCTCGCCGCTGGCGATCGCCGCGCGCACCTTCCCGCGCAGCGAGGCCATGCCGGCCGCATCCCATCGGCGCAGCGGTTCCTCCACCCAGGTGAGGTCCATGCGCTCTTCGATGGCCGCGACATACCGGGTCGCCTGGGCGTGGTTCCACGACTCGTTGGCGTCGAACATGAGCGCCGGCCGGCGGGAGTTGCGGCTGAGGACGTCGCGCATGATCTCCAGCCGGGGCAGGTCGCGGTCGAGGTCGCGGCCGCCCTTGAGCTTACCGGCCTTGAACCCGCGGTCCGCGAACCGGCCGTAGAGGACGGCGAGGTCCTCGTCGGTCAGGCCGTACTCGAGACCGGACGCGTATCCGGGGACGAAGCGCTCGCGGGCTCCGAGCGTCCGCCAGAGCGGCTCGTCGGCAGCCTTGGCCTTGATGTCCCAGAGGGCCATGTCGACGGCGCCGATGGTGCCGAAGGTGGATCCCGAGTGACCGGCCTTGAACACCCAGTCGAGCATGCGGTCGTACAGCGCCATGACCGAGCGCGGGTCGTCTCCCTCGATCGCAGGGAAGACACGGGCGATGTCGGCATGGGCCCCGAGGCCCACTCCCTCGATTCCGCTGTCGGTCTCGATGATGAGGACAGGGACCGGCGTGGCGTGGCCGGGCTGGACACCGTTGACGTCCCCGGTGATTCTGCCCCAGTCGTGAACGGTGTTCAGACTGCGGTACCCGGTGATCTTCATCGGCGGTGGTTCTCCTTGCAAGTGCGAGTGGTCATTCCTTGGTTCCTCCAGCTGTCATGCCTGCGATCAGGAATCGCTGGGAGAACAGGAAGACGACCAGGACGGGCAGGATGGACACGATCGTCCCCAGCGCCAAGGTGGGCAGCTGGACGGAGTCGGATCCCGCAGAGCTGGGATTGAAAGCCGGGGTTGACGCCAGGAGCGAGGTGAGCCCGACCTGGATCGGATAGCCGTCGCTCGAAGGCAGCATCACGAACGGGAGGAAGAAGTTGTTCCAGTTCTGTACGAAGCTGAAGAACGCCACCAGGGCGACGATCGGGGCGGCCAGCGGAAGGGCGACCCGGGTGAAGACCTGGAACCCGTTGCAGCCGTCGATGCGCGCGGCGGCGAGGATGTCGCGAGGGATGCTGGTCGAGAAGTAGATGTAGGTGAGATAGACGCCGAACGGGAAGAACGACATGGGCAGGATCACCGACAGCGGGCTCCCGATCAGGCCGACGCTGTTCAGTTCGAGGAAGATGGGCAGCACCAGCGCGGTGTTGGGGATCAGCATGACGACGAGCGTCAGCACCAGCAGCGCCTGCCGAAGCCTGAACTCCGTGAGTGCGAGGGCGTAGCCGGCGGGGATGCTCACGACGAGCGTGATCACCAGAGCGCCGATCGCGTACAGCGCGGAGTTCCCGATCCAGGTCGTCACCGCACCGTCCTGGAAGTCGAACAGCTGGTGCCAGTTGGTGACGAGATCCGACCACGACCCGAGCGAGAACGGGTCCGCGACGACGAGAGACTTCGAGGACTTCCCGACCGCGAGGAGCAGCCAGACGATAGGGATGGCGAAGAACAGGACGAAGACGACGAGGAGGACGCCTACGATGGACCGGCCGCTCCACCCGCTGAGGCTCGGCCGGCGGCGTGCGGCGGAGAGTGCTGCCATGGTCATTCCTTCTCGAACAGGCCGCCGCGGGTCACGAACACCCAGGACAGCAGGAGTGCGACGACCAGCAGGATCAGAGAGATCGCGGCCGCGCCGTTGAAGTCGTTCTGCTGGAAGGCGTACTGGTAGGCCAGCTGGTTGAGCGAGTAGTCGTTGGGCACCACCGCGTTGCTGGCCTGGCTGAGCAGTTGCGGTTCGACGAACAGCTGGGTGCCGGCCGCAAGCGACATGACGCCCATGTACGCGACCCACTTGCGCAGCATCGGAAGCTGGATCCGCAGCGCGATCTGGACGGCGTTCGCTCCGTCGATGCGTGCGGCCTCGATCACCTCGGTGCTGATGTTGTTGAGGGCGCCGTGCATGATGAGGATCCATCCGCCGGCTCCGGTCCAGAACGCGATGATCGCGAAGATCGCCGGAAGGTGGCCGGGCTGGATCACCTGCACGAAGCTGTCGAACCCCATCGTCTTGAGCAGACCGCTGACCGGGCTCGCGGTCGGATCGAGGACGAAGAGCCACAACAGGACGCTGGACGCGCCCGCGAGCGCGCCGGGCAGGTAGTAGACGAAGCGCAGGGTCGTGCTCACCCACCGCACGCCGATGGCGTGGACCACCAGCGCCAGGCCGACGACGAACACGACCAGGCCGAGGAGCCAGATGATGAGATAGGTGGTCACGTGGAACACGGCCGGCCAGAACCGGAAGTCGCCCACGACCGTGGTGAAGTTGTCGATGCCCGCGAATCCGCCGTCGGCGTTCGTGAAGGCCAGGACCACGGCGTAGAGCGACGGCGCGATCCCGAAGACGATGGTGAGCAACGCGTAGGGCGAGACGAAGAGATAGCCGATCGGACTGCGAACGGAGGCGCGGCCGGCCGCCCGGCCGCTGCCCCGGCCCGGCCGCCGACGCCCGGAGGCGTCAACGGCCGGCCGGCCACTCGGAGGAGCCAGGGTCATGTCAGTTCACCTTGTATCCGTTGACCTTGGCCTGGTTCTCGATGGCCGTCTGCCAGGTCGGCAGCAGGTCCACGACCGACTTGCCGTCAGTGATCCCCGGGGTGATGGTCTTGGCCCAGATCGCCTCCTGGCTGAACATGGGGTAGCCCCAGCCGTCCCAGACCTGCGACGCCGCGGTCACCACCGGCTGCAGCGGGGTGGCGTAGTACTTGCTCGCCTCCTGCTTGGCGACCCACTTCTGTGCGGCGGGCGCGTACGCCGGGTAACCCGGTGCGACGTCGACCTGGTACTCATCGGCGGTGGTGACGAACTGGACGAACTTCGCAGCGGCCTTCAGGTTCTTCGAATGGCTGGAGACGAACCAGGTTCCGCCACCCACGTTGCCCGTCACCGCCCCGCTCTCGCCCTTCCACGGCAGCGGTGCGGCGACGCCGAGCTGGCCGGCCGGCACGTTGAGCGACTGGGGGTTGTTGAAGATCGCGCCGGCGTACCAGGCCGGACCCGGCATCATCAGCACCTTGCCCGAGTACTTCTTCAGGAACTCGGGGGTGAACACGCTGACCACCGGAACGGTTCCGTTGTCACGGAGGGTGTCGAGCAGCGAGGCCGCCCGCTTGCACTCGGCCGAGTCGGTCTTCACGGTGAGGGACTTGGGGCCGGGCACGTCATTGGCCTGGCACTTGCTCCCCCACATGAACACCTCGGGCGTCCAGGCGTCGCCGGCCGTTCCGACGATGTAGCCAGGGTGCTCCTTGGCGACCTTCTCCCCGAGCGCCTGGTACTCCTCCCACGTGGTGGGGACGGCGTAGCCGAACTTGTCCAGCAGGGACTTGTTGTACCAGAGCACCGCCTGGGCGAGGTCGTTGCGCAGGCAATACACGCGGCCGTCCACCGTGCAGGGGTTGAGCGAGCCTTCGGTGAAGTTGCCGAGCGTGTCCTTGGGGACGAGGCCCTTGTCCAGCACAGCCGCGAACGCCTGCTTGCCGCCGCTCTTCTGGCTGGCCCATGCCGCGTCGTTGTTTTGGCTGGAGAAGACGACGTCGGGCCAGCCGCTGCCGGCGCGGTCGAAGAGCTGCATCTTCGTCCGGAAGGAGTTGGACCCGTTGGCAGACCCGTCGTAGGTGACGACCTTGATCCTGGTGTCCGGGTTCGCCTTCTGGAACGCCTTCGCGGCGGCCTGCCGGTCCGCGTCCACCCAGACGGTGATCGTCGAGGAGGCCTCCTGCTTGGCCTCGGGAAAGCCGTACGCGCCGTTCGCCGCGGTGCCCCCGCCGCCGCAACCGGCGAGGGTGAGGAGCGCCGTTGCGGCGCCTATGACGGCAGCGGTCGACGTTTTACGGCGCGAGCGCACCGCAGTGTGGATTCCGGCCATGAGATGTCCTTTTCTTGTCGACTTCGTTGACGACTCCGCGCCAGGACTGTAGGGCATACGTATGATGTTTGTCATCAGCTTGAGTGGCCCGTTGTTGTTCCGATTTTGACGGGTACGTCGAACGGCGGGCCGATGCGGGTGCTCGCCGTCGCCCGCGAGCATGAGGGCAAGGTCCACTGGCAGTTGGGGGCGTGAGCCGACTTGGCTCCAGGAGACCCTCTCGCCGCGTACTACGTGCTCACAGCGGTGGAGCGCAACTCGGCCGCGTCCAAGGGTGGTTCAGTCACCCACCTGTTCGGGACGCGGCCCCGGGCTTCCGGACCGCGTCCGCCGGTCCGCCTCGGGCAGGCGGGCGGGGGACCGGCCGGTGTCCGCCCGGTTGCACGATCGGGGCGGGGCAGCGAAGGCCCGCTCCCACGGGGCGATGCCAGGCGCGATCCGCACAGCGGCGTCAAGCGCGGGCTGCACCCGTCGATTTTCGGCCGTAGGGCGAGGTCTGTGTGTTCCTCCGCGGCGGCCACCGGGTGGCCGAGGAGTTTTACGACTGGGTTGCGCGCAGCGATCCACGCAGGCGTGTCAGCCTCTTCGTCCGCCTGACGCCGACGGCGGTCCCGCCGGCGACGCTCTGCGCGAGCGTGGGCCGGCCGGCACGACGTCCGTGCCGAACAGGCGAACCGGATCCGGTGACGGGGCGCTTCCAGAGCGGTGGAACCTCGCTCTCGTGGTGTGTGGTGCGCAACGAGCCGCCGCCCGGGGGCCGTCGACTCCGACGCGTCCTACCCCGGCCGCCTCGTTGCCGAGGCGGCCGGGGCCCAGGTCAACGGTGCTGTCCGTGCACCGGCCGCGCCGCCGGCGCCGGCCGACTCGTGGAGGTCGCCGACGCCGGCGGCGCGAAGCCCCGTCGACCTCGGGGGTTGGCACGCGCCCGTCCGTCAGGCAGCCCTCATCGGCCGAGCCAGCCACCGTCGACCGGGAGAACCGTTCCGGAGACGTAGCGCGCGGCGTCCGACGCCAGGAAGACGGCAGCTCCGGCGATGTCCTCCGCCGTTCCCCACCGCCCTGCCGGTATCCGCTCGAGGATCGCGCGGGACCGGTCGGGGTCGTCCTGGAGGGCCTGGGTGTTGTCCGTCGCGATGTAGCCCGGGGCGATGCCGTTCACCGTCACACCGTGTCCGGCCCACTCGTTCGACAGCGCGCGGACCAGTCCCGCCACGCCGGACTTGGCGGCCGCGTAGCCGGGCACGTTGATCCCGCCCTGGAACGAGAGCAGGGAGGCGGTGAAGACGATGCGTCCGTGCCGTGCCTCCAGCATCCGCCGCCCGAGGACCTGGCTGAGCACGAACGTGCTCGTGAGGTCGACTTCGAGCACCTCGTCGAACCACTCCACGGGGTGCTCGGCGGCCGGAGCGCGGCGGATGGTCCCGGCGTTGTTGACCAGGATGTCCACCGGGCGCTCGCCCGCGGCGAGTTGCTCGGCGAACCGGGTCACCTGCCCCCGGTCCGCGAAGTCGACGCGGTGTCCCGAGAACGTGCGGCCGAGCCCGCGCACGCGGTCGCCGATCGCCGATGACTCCGGATCGAGGGTGGCGGAGACCCCGACGATGTCGGCACCGGCAGCGGCCAGGGCCTCGGCGACGGCGAATCCGATGCCGCGCTTGGCGCCCGTCACGACAGCGAGGCGCCCGGTCAGGGCGAACGGGTTCATGACGCGCTCACCTCGACGAGCAGCTTCATCGCCTGCCCGGCCTCGAGGACACCGAAGGCCGACTGGACCTCGGTCAGGGGCACGATGCGCGTGATGAGCTTCTCTGCCGGGATGGCGCCTTCGGTCAGGAGCTCGATGGCGCGCTCGAAGTCGTGGCGCTGGTAGACCCGGGCGCCGAGCAACCTCAGCTCCCGCCAGAACACGCGGTGCAGGTCGACGGGGCGCGGTTGCGGGTGGATGGCCACCACCACGAGGGTGCCGCGGACCCTGGCCAGGCTGGTCGCGCCGAGCACGGCGGCGGCCGAGCCGGAGACCTCGAACACGACGTCCGCTCCGGCGCCGTCCGTCCACTCCGCCACCCAGGCAACCTGGTCGACCGACGAGGGGTCCAGCGTCGTCAGCCCCATCTCCTCGGCAGCGGCCCGCCGGGTGGGGTCGATCTCGGCGACCACGACCTCGGCACCGGACGCGGCGGCGACGGTGGCGATGAGAACACCGATCGGGCCCGCACCGATGACGACCGCCTTGTCGCCCGCGGTAAGTTCGGAACGCCGTACGTCGTGAACCGCCACCGCGACGGGCTCCACCAGCGCGGCGTCCCGCAGCGGGATTTCCGAGGGCAGCCGCACGAGTGTCCATGCCGGTACGTTCCAGAACTCCTGAAGGGCTCCGGGGCTGTCGATGCCGATGAAGTCCAGGTTCTGGCAGATGTGCTCGTTCCCCGCACGGCAGGCCGGACACGTCCCGTCCCAGGCCAGCGGCATGACGGTCACGGCGTCACCCACCGACCAGCCTTCCACGCCGGCGCCCAGGGCGACGACCGTGCCCGACATCTCGTGCCCGATCGTCGCCGGCTTGCCGACCCGGCCGTCCATGTCACCGTGGAACACGTGGAGATCCGTGCCGCAGATGCCGACATAGGCCACGGCGACCCGGACCTCGCCCGGACCCGGCTCCGCCGGTTCCCGCTCCTCTACCGCCATTGTGCGCGCGCCTGTGTAACTTGCCGCCAACATGCCGATCGACCCCTCCTCGCTACGTCGCGGGCCGTCCCGGCCCACAGCCCGCGCAGCCTAGCAGCACAAACATCATACGTATGCTCTAGTGATTACACTCCTCCCTCGTGACCAGCAATCCACTGCCACGCGACCACGCATCCATGGAACGGACGCTGCCGACCCGGGAACTGCGCACCGGGCACCAGCTCACGGAGTTGGGCCTGGGCGCCGCCCAGTTCGGCAACCTGTTCATCGAGACGACCGACGAGGAGTCGTGTCGCGCCGTCAGAGCGGCGGTGGAGGAGGGGATCCGCTACTTCGACACCGCGCCGCACTACGGCCTCGGGCTGTCCGAACGCCGCCTGGGGGACGCCCTTGGCACGACCGCCCCGCGAGGTGCGGTCCTCTCCTCGAAGGCCGGGCGCCTACTCGTGGACAGCCCGCAGACGAGTCACCTGCTCGACGACGACGGGTTCGTCGTGCCGGCCGCGAAGAGACGGACCTGGGACTTCAGCCGCGACGGGATCCTTCGTTCCGTGGAGGAGTCGCTGGAGCGGCTCGGGACGGACCGGCTCGACATCGCCTATCTGCACGATCCGGACGACCACTGGGGGCCGGCGTCGTCGAGCGGGATCGCCGCCCTGGCCGAACTCCGGGACCAGGGCGTCGTCGGCGCCATCGGTGCCGGTATGAACCAGGCGGCGATGCTCGCCGAGTTCGTGAGGCGCACCGACGTCGATGTGGTCATGGTCGCGGGGCGGTTCACGCTTCTCGATCAGTCGGCGCTGGACGAACTGCTGCCCGTCGCCGCCGCCCGCGGTGTCGGCGTCGTCGCCGCGGCGGTCTACAACTCCGGCTTGCTGAGCACCAGGTCCGTGGACGGCTCGGCGACCTACGACTACGGGGCGGCGCCGCGGGCCGTCGTCGAACGCGCCGCCCGCATCGCCGCCGTCTGCGAGCGGCACGGCGTCGAGCTCCCTGCCGCCGCCGTCCAGTACCCGTTGCGCCACCCCGCGGTCGCCTCGGTGGTGACGGGGATGCGCACCGAGGAGCACGTGCGCAGCAATGTCGCTCGGTACCGGGCGGAGATCCCTGCGGCGCTGTGGGAGGAGCTGCACGTCACAGGGCTCGTCCCCGACCCGGTCCGGACGATCTAGTGGCTCGTCACGCAGCCTTGGCCGGGTAATCGGTCCATGATCGGATCGGGTGCATCTCGGCGATGAACTCCGGGTCGGTGGACGCCCTCCACGTGGTCGTGGTCTTCCAGGAGATCTTGCCGGTGCGCAGGATCCGGCGCAGGGTCTCCCGGCTGATGGCCGCGGTCACCTTCTGCTTGATCAGTGGTCGGCGAGCTTGCTCAGGCTCCAGGTGGAGAACGCGGTGATCTTCCAGTCGGGGGGGGTCCGGGCGATCAGGCAGATGTGCTCGCGCACCCGGTCACTGATCGTCTTGGGGCGTCCCCCGCTCCGTTTTGGGTCCAGCGCGTCCAGTCCCTGCTCGTTGAAGGCGTGGATGACATCGCGGACGTAGCCTCGCTGACCTGCATCAGCACAGTGATGTCCTTGACCGTCTGGCCCTGGGCGGACATCAGCACCACGATCGCCCGGCGGAGTTTCACCGGGTCCTTCGCACTCCGGCTGATCCGCCGCAGCCTCCTGCCCTCCTCCATGCTCACCGACCGGACGAACGCACTCGGTCGACGCCCCACGACCGCCTTCGAGATCAGATCTTGGGGACAGTCTGCTGACCGACGCGCAGCAGGTCGATTACCCGGCTAAGGCGGCGTGACAAGCCACTACCTCCGGGATTCCAAGTCATACGTCACATGAATCTTGTGGCAAACATCATACGTATGCTAACTCTGTGTCGGGCATCAACGCCCCTATCACAGGAAGCGATCGAACATGACATTGACGTCAGACTCGACACGCTCAGTGAGCAGACGACGGAGGCTCCGAGCCGGCGCCCTCGCGGCGCTCGGCGCCTGCGCCGTCATCGCGTCAGCGCTCACTCCCCTGCAGGCGCAAGCCGCGCCTCGGACGGTGTACTTCGCGGCCCCGGACGGTAAGGACGCCGGACACTGCAGCGAGTCGAAGCCGTGCTCGCTCGAGCGGGCTCAGCATGTTGTCGGCCCGGCCGCCAAGCATGGTGACGTGACCGTTCAGCTCGCCGACGGTACGTACCGCCTTTCCGAGCCCCTGCGGTTCGGATCCGGCGACGGCGGCGGCGACCACACCGTCGAGTGGACCGCCGCCCCGGGGGCCCACCCCGTGGTAACCGGGGCCTCGAAGGTCACCGGCTGGTCCCGGTCGGCGGCGGGGTCGGGCATCTGGGAGGCGGACACCCCCAGCGGCCTCGACACCCGCCAGCTCTACGTGAACGGCGTGATCGCCCCCCGTGCCGCCATCCGCCTGGCCAACGCGGACGTCACTCCCACCGCCACCGGTCTCACCATCAAGAACCCCGCCCTGAGCTACCTCGCCACGCTTCCCGACCAGGGGCGCATCGAGTTCGAGTCGCTCGGCGACTTCACGAACCGCTACTCGCCGGTCAAGAGCATCAGTGCCACCGAGATCACGATGGCCCAGCCGGCGTGGGACAACAACACGTGGGGCTGGGACACCGTCCAGAACTCTTTCCTGGCCGGTCCGAGCTGGTACCTCGACAACTCACTGAGCTTCCTCACCCAGGTCGGCCAGTGGTACATAGATCCGGGTGCCGGGAAGCTCTACTACAAGCCGGCGAACGGGGTCGACCCTAACCAGCTCGACATCGAGCTGCCCCGCCTGCAGACACTGATCAGCATCGGTGGGACGTACGACCAGCCGGTGACCGGTCTTGCCTTTGAGGGCATCCAGTTCTCTGGGACCTCCTGGCTGGGCCCCTCGACCGACGGGTATGCGGACCAGCAGAACGGCCTCTTCATCAAGGGTGCCTACGACTACCGCCCCGCCGATGCCTTCACCAGCTGTTCGCGCGGCTGCGAGATGTTCGAACGAGCGCGCACCAGCTGGTACCAGGAGCCCGCCGCCGTGCAGGTCTCCGCCGCCAGCCGCATCTCGTTCACCGGCAACACATTCACCAACCTTGGCCAGTCGGCGCTGGGCGTCGGAAACGATGCCAACGCCACGACCACCGGCGTCGGGCTGGGCGCCAGCGACATCAACGTGGTCGGCAACCGGTTCCTGGAGAACAGTGGGCACGGCATCGCGGTCGGCGGGGTACTGCCTGACGCGCACCACCCCAGCGACCCGAGGATGACCAACCAGAACATCCTGATCGCCAACAACACGATCAATCGCGTGGCGGTGGACTACAAGGACAACAGCGGCATCCTCAGCACCTATGTCACAGGCGCCCGCATCCTGCACAACGAGGTCTCCAACGTCCCCTATGACGGCATCGACACCGGTTACGGTTGGGGCATCAATGACGCCGGGGGGTCGAACGACTACGTCGACCGCGGCTACTACAAGTGGAACACGCTCTACACGACGCCGACTACGCTCAAGGACAACCGCGTCGAGGGCAACCTCGTGCACAACACGAAGGCACGCTTCGCCGACGGCGGATCGGTCTACAACCTCTCCGCCAGCCCGGGAACCGTGGTCGCCAAGAACTACCTGTTCAACATCTCAGGAGTCGGCCTCTACCTCGACGAGGGCTCGCGCTCGATGAGGTATGAGAACAACGTGGTCCAGGGCGGTTCCTTCCTCTTCACCAACGCGTACAGCCTCCGCAACAACACCAGCGACAACGTCATCCAGAACAACTGGTACAACTCGGGCGGAGCCTCGACGCCGAACGCCGCGGCACACAACAACAAACTGATCAACAACGTGAAAGTCACCGGCGCCAACTGGCCCGCGGGCGCACGAGACGTGATCTGCCAGGCGGGTGTCGCGCCGCAGTACCGGACGTCGCTCAACGCGAACCAGTTCGGCTTCAGCGGGTGCGCGGTTGATGCACCGGTCGCATCCGACCTCGCCACCGCCGGAGGTTCGGCCGTCAGCTCGTACTTCGGCCAGAGCGGCGATGGATTCGGGATCGCGGCGGCCGGCGCCGACGTGTGGGGCGCAGGCGGCCAACACGACGACCAGTTCGGTTCGATCTACCAGGCCGGCTCGTTCAACGCCGACTCGAGCGTGTCCACCCGGGTCGTGTCGGTCAACGACGCCAACGCCTGGGCCAAGTCCGGGGTCATGGTCCGCAACGACATGACCAAGGCGGGAGAGTCGGCCGGGTATGCCGTCGTCGCGGTCACCGCCCGCAACGGCGTCGTGTTCGAGTGGGACGCCAACGGCGACGGGTACCTGGACACCGACGCCCGCGCCAGCGTCGACGTCTACCGTCCCATCTGGGTGAAGCTCACCCGATCGGGCACGTCGTTCAACGCCTCGTACTCCTACGACGGTGCCAACTATGTCCCGATCGGTCAGCCCGTGACGTTGGCCTCGGCCGCAGCGAAGCAGGATGCGGGCATCTTCTCCACCTCCCACGACGCCGCCCAGTCAGCGATCAACCAGTTTGACTCCGGCGCCGTGACGATGCCGTAGGTGCCGCTCACGGTGGGTCGACGATTGGCGCGGCGAGGTGTTCTGGAGCGCGCCGGCAGACTGATGGTTCAGGTCCACGGCTCTGGCGGCGGGCGCATAAGAGGACCAGAGCACCAAGCGTGACCTGTCGTCGACCATCCGGCCGTGCGGGGCGGGCGTATGCTCGCCCCGCACGGCCTACTGGCCCAGTGCGGTGGACGTATGCAACCGGTGGTCGCAACCTACGTGTTCAGGGCCTTCGTGATGGTGGGTCGGCCGAGGGTTCCTGACGAGATTCAAGGGTTTTGCTGGGTCCAGATCCGGGCAGACTTGTCGATCGAGGTGGGCGTCGCGGCCGACGAAGCTGGCCGCCCCCTGCGGCTGCATCGCCAGGTGCAGGATCGTCTGGGTGAGCACAACAGTCCCGAGTAGATCGCCCGGCGGCTACGCAAAGACTTCCCCGACGGTCCGGAGATGTCGGTGTCACACGAGACGAGTACCGGCCGCTCTACGTCCAAGCCCGTGCGGACTCAAGCGACTGGCCTAGGACAGCGCCGCATTGATCTTGCGGGGGCCAAGCGGCTTTGAGCGGGGTGCCGTCGTAGGTCCAGCGGAACGGGTGGGCCTCGTCGTCGTAGGCGACGGTGAAGTCGCGGATCCGGTCGATGGGTCCTGGCGCGAGGTGAACTCACCGCGTCGCAGCAGTCGGCGGGCCAGGTCGCGAAAAAGATCTCGACTTGGTTGAGCCACGAGGCGTGTCTGGGCGTGTGGTGGACGGTGAATCTTGGGTGCGCTGCCAGCCAGGCCCGGGCCGCCTTCGAGACATGGGACGACCCGTTGTCCAGGACCAGGTGGATGGTCAGGGCCGGATCGATGGACTGATCCAGCAGGCGCAGGAAGCGGATGAAGGCGGCCGAGTCGTTGCGTGGGATGTCCTCGACCAGGGCCTGCCCGGTGTGCACGTCCAGGGCCGCGCTGGTGGAGGCGGTGCCGTCCCTGCGGTACTCGAACTCGCGCCGCTCGACCTGGCTGGGGCGGGCCGGCCGGGTCGGATAGCGCCGGGAGCGAGCCCTGCATCGCGGTCTTCTCGTCCACGCTGAGCACCACCGAGTGGGGCGGGCGGCGCGGGTAGAGCGCGCATATTTCGGTGGCCCCGGCGTAGAAGTCCGGGTCCTCCGGTCGAGTGAGCCAGCCCCGCACCAGGTGCGGCTTGAGGTCGAGGTCGGCCAGGATCCGCCCGACCTGGGACGCTGAGATGCCTGTGGAGGCCAGGCGCTTGGAGATGGCGCGGTGGGTCAGTGGCTGTCGGTTGCGGGCCGTGCGGAGGTGACGGTGACGACGATGGCCAGGTGCACGTCGGGGCCGTAGCGGCGGGAGCGGCCCGGTCGGGGGCGGCCTCCAGCGCGGCCAGTCCCTCGGCGGCGAACCGCTTGCGTCAGCGCCGCACGGTGTCCAGATGCTGGCCAAGCCCGCGGGCGACAGCCGCGTTCGCATCACCGTCGGCATTGGCCAGTACGCCCGGGCCCGCTGCACCCGGCGCAACGGCGCGGCCCGCGAACGCGTCAACTCCTCCAGTAACGTGCTCTTCACTGTCCCAGGCCACCTGGAACGGTCTTGACATCGGCACGCGCCCCACCCCTTCGGACTCCACGAACCGCGGTGATCATTGTCGGGGAGGAGCAGAGGT
The DNA here is from genome assembly GCF_053589015.1 of Streptomyces sp. NPDC003393. Taxonomy (NCBI): domain Bacteria; kingdom Bacillati; phylum Actinomycetota; class Actinomycetes; order Kitasatosporales; family Streptomycetaceae; genus Streptomyces; species Streptomyces sp. NPDC003393. Next base: position 16,088 of record NZ_JBSFRB010000064.1, read on the forward strand.
CCCGCCGGAACAGGGCGGGCATGGGTGGCAGGATGGCCGCCATGGCGAACAGCAGGAGTGCGAAGCGGGCCTCGCGGACGGCACCGGGCAAGACCGTCCACAAGATCAAGATCACCTTGCGGGACTCCCGGCCTCCGATCTGGCGCCGCCTGGAAGTGTCGTCAGGCATCACCCTGCGCGAGCTGCACGACGTTATCCAGGCCGCCTTCGGCTGGGAGGATTACCACATGTGGGCCTTCGACAGCGGCCGGGACCGATACGGCGTCGCCGACCGCGACCTGGGCATCCGCAACGCCACCTCCAAGCAGCTCCGCCAGGTGGCTGCCCACACCGGCGACCGGCTTCGCTACACCTACGACTTCGGCGACGACTGGGAGCACGACATCCTCATCGAGAACATCACCGAGCCCGAGCCGAACACCGCATACCCCCGCTGCCTCACCGGCCGCCGAGCCTGCCCGCCCGAGGACTGCGGCGGAATCTGGGGATACGACTACCTCCTCGAGATCCTCGCCGATCCTCACCACGAAGAGCACGAAGACCGCCTGGAATGGCTGGGCCTCGACTCCGCTGACCAGTTCGACCCCGCAGCCTTCGATCCAGCCGAGGTCAACACCGCGCTATCCGCCCAGGGGACCGTGCTCCTCAAGAACTGATACATCACTGCCCGCTGTCAGCAGCACCCTCACCTGCCGGCAGTGGTACACAGACCCCCGCAAGATCAATACGGTGCTGCACTAGCCGTCAGGCGGCCAGGCGCTCAGCAGCCTCGGCCCAGCGTCGGCAAGCCTGCCGACACCGCCCGTATGCTTGCACCCTTCTTGACAGGACCCGTCACCCGGACGGCACCCGGAGTTCCGCGTACACACAGCCGCAGCACCCCTTCGTCTCCGTACAGGCTCACACGCCTGACGTAGAGGCGGGTCCTGCTCTGGCCCGCGGCGATGGCCCCGATCTTCGTCAGCGTCGTCTCGTCGCTCGGCATCAGGACATGCAAGCGCCTGCTGGAGCGGATCGGAGCCAAGGAGGCCCCCGCGACGTCATCCCCGCTCCAGCGGATCCACATCCACAAGCCCGGAGCCGTGCCGCGGGCTCGGCGCCCGCGTGCACGTGCCATCAGATCCAGCCAGTGAGCACAGGAGTCCCGCCTTCGGCGAGAGAAGACCCACCACCGGCTACCTCCCCCCCAGAACCCCGCGGGCAAGCCCTGCGGCACAGGATGGGCCTTGACCCTTGATCCTGGACACACGAGACACCGGATCCTGAGGATCTGAGAACGGACGTCTCGTGGTCATGAAGAACTATCCGCCGCAGTTCAAGGCGGACGCGGTCGCGCTGTACCAGTCGCGGCCCGAGGCGACGATCAGGCAGGTCGCCGTGCACCGCGAGTTGGCAGTTCGGCGGACAACGCGCTCGCCGAGTCCTTCAACGCGACGTTCAAACGCGAGACGCTCCAGGGCCGCAAGACCTGGTCCAGCGAACACGAGGCCCGCCTCGACGCGTTCCGCCGGCTCAACCGCTACAACACCCGACGCCGACACTCCCGCCTCGGACAACGCAGCCCCATCGCCTACGAGACAGCACTCGACACACATCAACTACCCTGGCCGAAACCGCATAGCCCGTGTCCAAGATTCCGGGTCCAGGCCCACTCGCTGTCAGTGCACGATCCTGCACTTTGGCAGGATTCGGACCACATGCGCACGGCCCGCGGTGGCCCCACCCTGCACACCGCCGGGCAGCGGCCCGCGGGTGGGGCCGGGCGTCTTTAGACGGTGTCCTATGTGGTGAGGCGGAGCAGTCGCTTGTAGCAGCAGAGGGCTGCGGCGAGGCCGAGAAAGGCGAGGTAGTTGCGGGGATCCCGTTCGTGGCGGGGGCTGAGTCGGCGGTAGCCGGACAACCATGAGATCGTCCGCTCGATCACCCATCTTCGGCGGCCCAGTCGTGCGCTGGACTCGATGCCTTTGCGGGCGATGCGCACGCCGATGCGCTTGCCGCGTAACCATTTCCGCAGGTGGGGGATGTCATACGCCTTGTCGGCGTGCAGGCGTTGGGGCTTGAAGTGGCGGCCGCGGTGGGGTGGTGTCTCGTTTGGTGACCCTCGACCATGGGCTTCAGCGCTTCGCTGTCGTGGGTGTTGGCGGCCGAGACGCCGACGAGAAGGGGCAGTCCGTTCGCGTCCGACAGGACGTGCATCTTGGAACCCGGCTTACCTCGGTCCACGGGGCTCGGACCTGTGAGTTCGCCCCTTTTTAGCCCGCACGTGAGCGGAGTCGAGGACCACGCGCGAGACGTCGATGAGGCCGGCGTCATCGAGTCGGTGCAGTACCGCCTCGTGCAGGTGGCCCCACACGCCGGCCCTCGACCAGATCAGGAACCTGCGGTGTGCGGTCGACTTCGATATCCCGAAACACGGCGGTAGGGCCCGCCAGGCACAACCGATGACCAGCACGTAGATGATCGCCGCGAACAGCGTCTCCTCAGGGGTGTCCTGCGTTCCGCCGCCCTGCGGCCGCACCTTCGACGGTGAAATCAGCGGCTTCGCGATCTCCCATAGCCCGTCCGGAACAATCCAACTCCACGTACCCCGCCCCATGACCGACTCAACGAGCCTGCACCACATAGGACACCGTCTAAGCTTCCGGCGCGTCGGGCAGTCTGTGGACCTGCCCGGTAGAGCACGACGTACCTGAGCCCCTCCCCAGGAGGGAGGGGCTTGGGAGACTCAGGCGGCGGACGGGGTGGTGAGGGCCGTGGCCAGACGGCGGGCCTGCTCGTGGGCGTTGGCCATGGACTCCTCGTGCTGGGGCAGGAGCGAGGCCAGGGCGGGGCTGTGCAGGGCCATGGTCAGCTCCGGTATCACCGTGGTGACGTCCAGGCCGAGCAGCTCCTCCTGGCCGAGCACGTTCTCCAGGGTGGGCACGAGGTGGTCGAGGCCCTCCCTGGGCGCGCCGGGGCCGTAGGAGCCACCGCGGGCGGAGATCACCACGGCCGGGCGGCCGGCGGCGGGAGAGGGGCCGGGGCGGGCCACCGTGCGGCCGAAGACGATGATCTGGTCCAGCCACGCCTTGAACGACGAGGGCATCGTGAGGTTGTACATCGGCACGGCGAAGAGGTAGGCGCCGGCGCCGAGGAACTCGTCGATGAGCTCGTCCTGCAGAGCGGCGGCCGACGCCTGCTCCGGGGTGTACTGGGCCGGATCGGTGTCGCGGGCGGTGATGCCCGCGGCACTCAGGTGCGGCACGGGATCGGCTGCCAGGTCGCGGTGGACGACCTCGCCCTGCCAGGCGTCACGGAAGGACTGGGCGACCTGACGGGAGACGGACTCCTTGCCGAGCGAGGAGGAGTCGATGTGCAGCAGGTACGACATGGTGGAGCCTTTCGGAAACCTCGGAAACTTCGAAACTGATGTGCGAAGAGGGTGGGTCTGTGCTTCAAGGGCGGGTGGGCACGGCACAGCCGTCGTCGCCGCAGACCGCTGCGTCGCCGCCAGGTGTCACGGTGACCGGACGGGTCAGGTTCCACTCGGTGCGCAGCAGCCCGAGCAGGGCGTCGCTGCTCTGCGCACCCGACACGGCGTACCGGCCGTTGATGACGATGAAGGGGGCACCGCTCGCCCCGAGTTGCCGAGCCGCCAGCGCGTCTTTCCGCACCTGGCGGCGGTAGCGCCGCTCGGTGAGCACCTGGCGGGCACGCTCGCGGTCCAGGCCCAGCCGGTCGGAGAACCCGAGCATGTCGTCGAGCGTGAAGATCGACTCGGCCTTGCCGAAGTAGGCGCGGAAGAGCATGTTCCACGCTTCGCCGTTCTTGCCCTCGGCGGAGGCGTGGGCCAGGAACTCGTGGGCCAGATCAGTGTTCCCGACCCGGTTGTCCAGCACTCGGTAGGGGGTCAGGCCCTCGGCTGCGGCCATGCCCTCGATGTCCGGTACGCCGCCCTCCCCGGGCAGGGCACCGTACTTGGCCGACACGTAGGCGCGGACGCTGAGCGTACGGTCCTCGGGGAGATCACTGCCCAGAGGGAACGAACGGTGGATCACCTCCACCTGGTCGCCGTGCTCGAATCGCTCCACGGCCCGGCCCAGCCGATGGTCGCCCAGACCGCACCAGGGACAGGCGATCTCGGACCAGATCTCTACCCGCATGGCCTGACCTCCAATTCCTACTGTTTGTTCGTAACGCCATGATGGGCCAGTATGGAAAGCGATACAAAAGGCACATTGATGTGTGTGACGGAGAGGAGTGGGCGCCATGCAGGACGGCGTGGTTCCCGGGATGGCGGCGGCGGTCGGACCGTGCGCGAAGATCCCCGCTGATCGCATGGACTTCGTCCGCCAGGTGCTCGACCGGGTGGGCGACAAGTGGAGCATGCTGATCATCGGCGCGCTGGAGGGCGGCCCGATGCGCTACACCGACCTGCAGCGCCAGATCCCGGGCATCTCCCAGCGCATGCTGACCCACACGCTCCGCCAACTCGCGGAGGACGGGCTGGTCACCCGTACCGCCTACGCCGAGGTGCCACCGCGCGTCGAGTACGCCCTCACCCCGCTGGGCAGCGGCCTGATCGGCATCGTCCAGCAGTTGATCAGCTGGGCGGCCGACCACCACGACGAAATCCACACCAACCGCTCCCGCGCCGCGGCAACCGCTTCCACGGCGTCCCGACCGTGAGCTGCTGCGGGGCCCGGGCACTCGGCGACTGAAGTTCCCCCATGAACAGCTCGCCGGGGACGGGTGGGCGGCCTTCGCGGTCGCGCTGCCACAGGCCCATGTCCAGTGCGTCCAGGACGGGTTGGGTCTCCCTCGACATCGACGCGGACCAGCCGACGATGCGGCGGGAGAAGGTGTCCACGACGAAGGCGACGTAGACGACGCCCGCCCAGGCGGCGATGGGCTGAAGTCGGCTAACCAGGAGCGGTTGGGGGCCGGGGCGACGAAGTCACGGTCCAGGCGGTCCCGGCCCTGGCAGCCGCCGGGTCCGGGATGGTGGTGATCACCTTCTTGCCGCGCACCGCGCCGGCGATGCCGATCTCGCGCATCAGGCGTTCTGCGGTGCAACGGGCCACCGCGCGGCTCTGCCGGTTCAGTGCCCGCCAGATCTTCCGGGCCCCGTATACGCGGTAGTTGCTCTCGTGGACCTCCTTGATCAGGGTCTTGAGTTCCTCGTCCCGAGCCGATCGCGGCGAGGGCGACGTGAGGCGTTTCTTGCAGGCGTAGTAGGTGGAGAGGGCGATCTTGCAGCCGTGCTGGGCCAGCACGCGACGGATCGGCTCGACACCGCCGAAGCGGCTCCGGTGCTCGTCGATGAACGCTACGTGTGTGTGGCCGGTCGAGCTCGGCCGCGAAGAAACTCGCCGCGGCCTTCAGGACCTCGTTCGCGCACCTGAGTTCGGCGATCTCCTTCTTCATCGCCTTGATCTGCGCAGACTCCTTTGTTGTCGTCCCCGGACGCTGTCCGGAGTCGATCTGGTCCTGCCGGCCGCACTTGCGCAGCGTGTCGCGGGAGCCGATGCCCAGCTTCGTCATGACCGCGTTGATCGCGGCCGACGCGTTCGGGTAGTCATCCCGGACTCGGCGACCGCGCGCACCGTGCGCTTGCGCAGCTCAGGCGGGTAGGAGGAGGGACGTGCCATGACTCTGATCCATACATGGAATCGAATCTCCGCTCGAGCCGGGGCGGTTCACGGGTCAGACCCCGGTCCCGGACGGCGCCCCATGAGTCTCACGGTTGTCCCACACCAGCACGATGGGTGCGCCGAGCTGCTGGTGCGCGGCGATGAGCAGGTCGCGGTAGTCGGGCCAGGTGAAACTGCGTCTGCCGCCCCGCTTGTGATCGAGATGCCGCTTGGGCCGGTAGATAAGCCGTGAGCGTTCACCGTGCTTGTAGCAGGCCAGAGCGGCGACGGAGAAGCGGCGCTGGGAGCGTCCCCGCAACCCGGATGACGGGTGTGCGTCCGCGCCGGGCCCAGGTCCGTGCGGTGGGCGGCGTCATCGAGAAGCCGGCCTCGTCTTCGAGGCACAGCCAGGCGTCGAGCGCCGCCACGGACCTTCCACCTGCGGCCAGGTCTCCTTCACCCAGCCCGCCACGGCCTGCTCGTCGCGCTCGATGGCCCGGCGGGCCGGGACCTGGTGGCTGAAGCCGTGCCGGTGCAGCATCCGCGTGATCGCCGACAGCGTCATGCTCTTGTGGAACCGGCGCCCGATCAGCGTCTTGCCGCGTGCCGGCGTCCACGTCTGGGCCGGCCGGCCGTGCGCGACCGGCCCCTTGGCGAGTTCCTGCTCAAGCACGGTGAACAGTGCCTCGCTCAGCTTGGGCCGTGACACCGGCCCGGCAGACCGCAACCCCTCGGTGCCGGCGTCGCGCCAAGCCCGACGCCAGAGGAACCTCTTCAACCGCACGATCGGCCAGCTTTACCACTGCCTCCAGCGTCGCGAGCTGTTCGACGAAAGCACCGCGTTTCCCACCGAGTTGGTCGCCGCAGCTTGACTGTGTAACAACGTGAGGTGTCTCAACCCCGTCGAGTGGATATGGGCACACGCCAAACGCAGCCTGGCCAACCTCGCCGTCGTCGCCCTCGACCGGCTCGAAGCACTCGTACGCAACCGGCTCAAACGACTTCAGACCGTTCCGAAACCTTCGACGGCTTCATAGCCGGCACCGGTCTGACCCTCGACGAACCAGCATCACCTTGACGAGCCGAAGTCAGTAGGCTCTGCTGCCATGTCGAACCCTGATGAGCTGCTCGTCGCCATCTCCGCCGCGGTGGAGTCGGAGCGAAGCAATCAGATGTCGCTGACGGTGGTCGTCGGCGGTGCCGTCATCACCGGCCGACTGGCTCCCGAGGCCATGTGGCGGGAGCGGGTGGCGGAGGTCCTGAAGGGCTCGGACCGTCTCGGCCCGTTCTCGGACGTCTTCGCCCGCGCGCCGCGAGGCAACCGGCCCGGTCCCGCCGAGGCGCCCACGCAACTGCACTTTCATCTCGCCCGGATCCTGCAGGGCAGCCTCGGGATTCCGGAGACGGGCGGCATGTACCGAGTCGCGATCAAAGACGTCAGCGCATGGACCGTGGGCGATCTCAGCTACTTCGACGGGTGAGACGCTGTCGCCACCCCGCTGCCCGACCGTGGTTTCCGAGCGGACGGCGGCACAGCGGTGGGGGTCCTGCCGACGCGCGTCGGCAGGACCCCCACCGGGATCGTGAGGGCGGTTTCCCGCCCGTCCTCATACAGCCACGGGGCCGGTGCCGCCGAGGAGCGCGGACGCGCTGTCGAGCGGAGTGGGAGCGCCCAGGCTCGCGGGCTCAGCCTCGGGGCGGTCGTGACAGGTGAAGCCGAGGCGCGTCATGGCCCTCGTGACTTCGCCGACGGTGAAGTCACGGGGGTCCTGTCGCGTGACGACCCGGCCCACCTGCTTGACGGGGTAGCGGCGGCGGCCGATGGTCACGGACTCACCCGTGACGAGCTCGGGCCTGACGTCCTTCATCGAGGCTAGCACCCCGGTCCTGGTCAGGTCGAAGCGGTACCGGGCGATGACACAGCGCATGATGCCTCACAGGGGAGAAGTCGGAGGGAAGGAGAACGTGCTGCCCGGGGCGAGGCGGATCAGCGCGAGAGGGTGAGCGCGCTCGGAACCCGACCGTACTCACCGATGCCGCCGGGGCGGGCGTCGGGCGAGGACGGCGATCCGTCGACGACGTCCCGCAGACGGAGCCGGTCCGTGTACACGGAACTGTCGCGGAGAGCGGCGAGCCGGACCAGGGTGATCAGACCCGTGCCCTGGTCGTCCCCGTCGCACACGGTCAGGTACTCGACCCGGGCACCCGCCATGACGGCCAGAGCCACCTCGACGGTCATGTCGTCACATACCCGCGGCCCGTGCCCTTCGATGTCGTCGACCACGGTCACGGGGGCGGGGTCCGGCATGCGGTCCTGCGTCCGCGCTGGCGTCAAGGGTGTCTCCTTCGGTAAGGGATGGTCGGCTTGGTGGCCCTTGCACACCCGGGAGCTCCGGGTACCGCGCTGACCTAAGCAGCCGAGTCGTTCCCGGGTCGCCGCTGTGTCCTGCGGCGTACCCCCGCGCCAGCGGGTCGGCCCTGGCTGGTGCGGCCCCAGCGGTCCTGGGACGGCGAAGACGCGCGGCGGGGGCGTTCCACGACAGGCGCGGTGATGACCACAGGGACGCCGGAGGGCGCCTGGGCACCTGTGATGCGGCTCAGCTCCGCCTCACCCGAACGGACCGGAGTGACCTGCGGGGTGATGCCGGCCGAAGCCATCAGCCGGGTCATACCGCGGCGCTGGTCTGGGGTCACCAGGGTGACGACGCTGCCGGACTGCCCGGCGCGGGCCGTACGGCCACCACGGTGCAGGTAGTCCTTGTGATCGCTGGGCGGATCCACGTTGACAACCAGGTCAAGGCTGTCGATGTGGATGCCGCGGGCCGCGACGTTGGTGGCCACCAGGACGGTGACGTGACCGTCCTTGAACTGCGCGAGAGTCCGGGTGCGCTGCGGCTGGGACCGGCCACCGTGCAGGGCCGCGGCGCGGACACCGCTGTTCAGCAGGTGCTTGGCCAACCTGTCCACGGCGTGCTTGGTGTCCAAGAACATGATGACCCGGCCGTCCCGGGCCGCGATCTCGGTGATCGTGCGGTGCTTATCCGCTTCGCGCACGTGGAGTACGTGGTGCTCCATCGTGGTGACGGCACCGGCCGACGGGTCGACGGAGTGAACGACCGCGTCGGTCAGGTAGCGACGGACCAGCAGGTCGACGTTGCGGTCCAGGGTGGCCGAGAACAACATCCGCTGGCCCTCGGGGCGCACCCGGTCGAGCAGGGCGGTGACCTGGGGCATGAAGCCCATGTCGGCCATCTGGTCAGCCTCGTCGAGAACCGTGATGCCGACATCGGCGAGCTGGCAGTCGCCCCGGTCGATGAGGTCCTTGAGCCGACCCGGCGTCGCGACGACCACCTCTGCGCCGGCACGCAGCGCACCGGCCTGCCTGCCGATGGACATTCCGCCGACGACGGTGGCGAGCCGCAGGTGCACGGAGCGGGCGTAGGGAGCGAGCGCATCGGTCACCTGCTGGGCCAGCTCACGGGTGGGAGCGAGTATCAGGGCCAGTGGCCGGCGCGGCTCGGCGCGCCGGCCCGCCGTGCGGGCCAGTACCGCGAGGCCGAAGGCGAGGGTTTTGCCCGACCCGGTGCGTCCGCGACCAAGCACGTCACGGCCGGCCAGGGAGTTCGGCAGGGTCGCCGCCTGGATAGGGAACGGTACAGTCATGCCCTCCTGGCCGAGCGCGGCCAGCAACGTCGCCGGCATGGCGAGATCGGCGAACGACTCGACAGCGGGCAACGCGGGCGTGACCGTCTTCGGAAGGGCGAACTCGCCCCCCGCGGGCTGCCGGTTTCCGAAACCATTGGAACGGCGCGGAACGCCGGAGCGGCCCGTAGCGGAACTTCCTCCGAAGCGGCCGTATGCGCGATTGGTGCGTGCGCGAGTGGTACGTGTGCGGTTCATGTGGAACCTTCCTTGATGCGGGCACGTATCAAGGAATTTCCGCAGCAGGATGAGCGGCGCAGAGAATCGCGAGAACGGGCCGAACATGCCAGGGTCGAATCGCCCTGGGAATAAAGCGAGCCGGGACCCGCACCCCAAGGTGCGGGTCCCGGCTGCGAAGTATGCGTGAGCGCCGGTGCGTCAGGCGGGAACGATGTTCTCGGCCGTCGGACCCTTCTGGCCCTGCGCGATGTCGAACGACACCTTCTGGCCTTCCAGCAGCTCGCGGAAGCCCTGGGTGGCGATGTTGGAGTAGTGGGCGAAGACGTCGGCGCCGCCGCCGTCCTGCTCGATGAAGCCGAAGCCCTTTTCCGCGTTGAACCACTTCACAGTACCGGAAGCCATTTGTTTCTCCTTCGGAGGACGGTGTCAGGAATGGGCCTTGTGCACATTCCGTGTCGCCGCAATGATCAGCCGTCGGAAAAACCTTCTGGCAGCCACACCCGCAACAGATGACGACAGTAGCACGTTGACGTCGACCCCGCGTGGTAAATAATTCTGCGCCGCCTGTAGTCGCGGGAATATTTATCGCGCGCCGCATCGATTTCTTACGTCGCGACCACAGATATTCGTTCCCGTCGGTGCAGTGTTGTCGTCGAGCGTTTCCGCTCACAGCGCTGTGACTACTGCGAAGGCCTGTGCGCGGCCACTGCCGTTATCGGCGGACAAGATACCGACGAGGGCGCCGGATCCCCGGAACGGAGACAAAGACCACATGGTGAGCGGGGCGCGGCATTTTCTGCCGCCTCAGCTCCTACTGCCGCGCAGTCGCCGCATCGCGCTGGCGTCTCACCGATCACTCGTTCCGGCGGGAGGCCGCTCCGTGACGAGGGCCTGCCCGCCCTGCTCGCGGGAGAAGCAGCCCGCGCAGCAGAACCCCCGTCACCTTGGGGTGGTGGGGGCGGGCTTGTCATGTGCGTGCGGCTACACGCCAGGTCGCGCGCGAAGGCTCCGAGGTGAGCTGGGTGAATCCCCACAGGGGAGGTCGGGATCTTGTCCGGACCTCACTCGGGACGAAGAGGTGCTGGCGCCCGTGGCCGAGCGGGAATGGCTGACGGTGGTCCTGCTGTCCGGGTATGTGCCTGTGTACCCTCAGCGAACCGGACTCTGCTCCGCAGACGGCTTCAAGGCACTGCAGTACCGGCCCGGCAGCATCGGCGGATTGCTCACCGGGACGGGCCTCGCTCTCGCCAGACCGGACTGACCCTAAAACGCCGAAGTCCCTACACTGTTTGGTGGGTTGGTTCCGGTCACCGTGGCGGTGATCCCGCCACCGGCCGCGAGCCTGGCCCAGGGGCGGCAGCATCGGCGCGATCACCGCCCACGAGGCGTCAGAAATCTCCTTCGTTCAGTACCGCTCGTTCCCCATGAAACCCGTGCTCCCGTTGTCGTCCGCGTCGTAGGCAGCGGCAGTCGGGTCGAATCCAGGCGGGCTGTCCTTGAGTGCGAAGCCCATGCCGGCCAGCTTCGCCTTGACCTCGTCGATGGACTTCGCACCGAAGTTGCGGATGTCCAGGAGGTCCGCCTCGGAGCGGGCGACGAGCTCACCCACGGAGTGGACGCCCTCGCGCTTGAGGCAGTTGTAGGAGCGGACGGTGAGCTCCAGCTCCTCGATCGGCAGCGCGAGGTCGGCGGCCAGGGCGGCGTCCGTCGGGGGCGCGCCCATGTCGATGCCCTCGGCGTCGATGTTCAGCTCGCGGGCGAGACCGAACAGCTCGACCAGGGTCTTGCCGGCCGACGCCATGGCGTCACGGG
>NZ_JBSFRB010000065.1:0-27078 GCF_053589015.1 Streptomyces sp. NPDC003393
CGACGAACGCGGACCATCCCGCGTCGTGCACGGACTTGGCGAGCCGGGTGCGGCCGAGGCCGGACACCGCGAGGTCTTCCACGTACACCGCTTGGTTGTCGCGGATGATCTGTGTGGATGCCTTGTGGTGCCAGTCCCGGCGCCGGTTGGCCACACGGGCGTGCTGGCGTGCGACCTTGATGCGGGCCTTGGCCCGGTTCTTCGATCCCTTCTGCTTGCGGGACAGCTCCCGCTGAAGGCGCTTGAGTTTCTTCTCGGCCCGGCGCAGGAAGCGCGGGCTGTCGATCTTCCGGCCGTCGGACAGGACGGCGAAGGCGGACAGGCCGAGGTCGATACCGGCTTCTGCCTCAACCTTGGGGAGGATGTCCGGCTCGGTGTCCACGACGAAGCTGAGGAAGTACCGGCCGCAGCTGTCCTTGGTGACGGTCAGGGACGTCGGGACCGCTGGAAGCCGGCGGGACCACGTGACCTTGAGGCTGCCGATCTTGGCCACGTACACCGTGCCGTCGCTCTGGAGACAGAAGGCGTTGGTGTTCAGGCGGATCGACTGCCGGGTGTCCTTCTTCGACTTGTACCGGGGCGGCCCCACCTTGCGGCCGGGCCGCTTGCCCTTGAGGCTGTCGAAGAAGTTCTTGTAGGCGGCATCCAGGTCCCGCAGGGACTGTTGCAGGACGACCGCTGAGACGTCGGCGAGCCAGGTGCGCTCGGCGGTGCGCTTGGCCTGGGTGATGCGCAGCCGGGACAGCTCCGCCGACGTCACGTACGGCAGCCCTGCCGCGTGCGCTTGCCTGCGGTCGCGCAGGCAGTCGTTCCACACCACGCGGGCGCAGCCGAACGCACTGGCCAGCGCGCGGCGCTGGGAGGCGTCCGGGTAGGCCCGGTAGTTGTAGCGGAGCTGCATAGCGATCACCGTATCGATGCTCCGTGGCCGCTCACGGCCAAAGATCATATTCCACTGGAACTGCACACGAAATGAGTAAATCTGTTCGATATCGCACTGGTACGGCGTGTTCGACGACGAGATGCTGACGCGCTGCGAAGAGATCATGCGCAAGGTCTGCGAGGACTTCGAGGCGGAGCTGAAGGAGTTCAACGGCGAACGCGATCATGTCCACCTCCTGGTGCACCACCCGGCCAGGATCGCCGTTTCGAAGCTGGTCAACAGCCTTAAAGACGTCTCCGCCCGCCGGGTACGGCAGGAGTTCACCGGCAGGATCGACCGTGCCATCATGCACGGGCACCGGTGGTCGCCCTCCTACTTCTCCGCCTCGTGCGGCGGAGCACCGTTGGCGATCGTCCGTCAGTACATCGAGCAGCAAAAACGTCCGCTCCAAGGTGTACGTCAGAGCAGTCTTGAGATGCATTCATCCCCGGCGTGAACGCCGGGGCTTTCTGCAAAGAACCCGGTAAGGGCTGTCCCGTGCTCCGCGGTGGATCAGCGCGCGGCGTCGGATGCCGGGGGCACCTCCCACGCCGTTCGGGCAGTGAGGGAGCATCGCACGGCGCACGGACGTCCGCCTACGGGGCGTATGCGGAGGTTCCGACGACGCGGCGAGGTGCCGTGGCCGACGCCGCGCGCCCGCCGGGGATCGCGGGACAGCCCTCAGCCGTGGCCGGCCCCCGGGCACCGTCAGTCCGGCCACCCGCGTTTCGCCGGCACACCGAGTCCGGCGAACAGTTCCCGGGCCGCCTCCCGGGCCGTCTTGGCCGTCGCCGTGTCGCCCATGGCGTCCGCGGCCGCGGCGACACCGGCCTGAGCCCGGGCCATCTCCACGCGTAGACCCATGGCGGCGGAATGCCGGTACGCGCTGCGGTGCAGCCTCAAGGCGGCCGCGTGGTCGTGCCGGCACCGGTGCACCCGGCCGAGGACGTTGCCGATCTCTGCCCGGCGAATGGCGCCGCTCACCTCCATCAGGACCAGCGCGCGGGCCGCGCACGCGTCCGCCTCCGGGGAGCGGCCCAGCCGTTGCAGCGTCTCGGCCCGGTACGCGAGCATGAGCCCGGCGGTGCCGGGCTGGCACAGTCCGTCCGCCTCGCCCTCGATGCCGGACAGCTGGAACAGGGCGAGATCCGGACGCCCCGTGCCGAGGTGGGCCACTGCCAGCTCGGTCAGGGCGTAGATCTCGTGGTCCCGTTCACCGAGCAGCCGGTCGAGGCGGACGGCCAGCGTGGCGGCGTCCGCCGCCTCCGTGTACCGGCCCAGGCAGTTCAGCGCCGAGGCGATGTTGGCCAGGGCCTCGGCCTCTTCCCGGCGGCAGCCGAGCCGCCGGTGCAGGCCGAGGGCGCGGCGCAACGTCTCCAGTGCTCGCGGGTACTGCCCGAGGCTGGAGTGGCACAGGCCGATCCTGCTGAGGCAGGCGGCGACGCCGGGCACCTCCGCCGCCTGTTCGGCCAGCGCCAGCGCCTCGTCGAGCTCGGTGAGCGAGCCACGGATGTCACCCGCCTTCCACAGCGCCAGGGCCAGATTGGTCAGGCTGATCCGGAGCAGCAGCGGATCGTCCAGGCGGCGCGCGGCTCGTACGGCGAGCACCTCCACGTCCCGGAACTCCGTCCACCAGCCGCGCAGGTTGAGGTAGAACGCCAGGCCCCGGGGCAGGTACGCGGCGTGCAGGTCGAGTTCGACGTCGTAGGCGAGCTGGGCCGCGTCGCGCAGCGCGGGGTATTCCTTGTCGAGCCAGCTCAGCGCGTCGCCCTCGGAGTCCAGGCCGGGGAGCGCGGAACCCTCGGGCAGCGGCACGGGATGACGGGCGCGGCCCGGGAAGATGAGGTCGCAGGCCCGCTCCAGGGTCAGCACATAGTGGTCGAGCAGCCGTTGGACGCCGGCCCGGTGGCCGTCGGCCGGCCCGTGGTCGCGCAGATCGCGTGCGAACCAGCGGACCAGGTCGTGCAAGGTGTAGCGGCCCATGGTGTGCTGCTCGAGCAGATTGACGTCCAGGAGCTCCTCCAGGATGGTCTCCGCTTCCCTGGCGTCCGTCCCGAACAGTGCGGCGGCGCTGTGGACGTCGAAGTCGGCGCCGGGGTGCCAGCCCAGCATCCGGAAGGCCGCGCGCTGTGTCTCGCTCATCGCCCGGTACGACAGCTGGAGGCTGGCCGCGACGCTGCGCTCCCCCACGCGCAGTTCGGTCAGCGTCCGCGCCTCCGACCGCATCCTGTCCACGAGGTACCGGACGGTCCACTGCGGCCGGTTCCTCAGCCGTGCCGAGGCGATGCGCAGGGCGAGCGGGAGTCCCGCGCACATGCCGGCCAGGAGGGTGCGGGACTCGACGTCGTCCCGTTCGTCACCGAGCACCTTGGACAGCAGCTCCATGCTGTCCTCCATCGACAGGCTGCCCACGGAGCACCACTCCGCGCCGTCGATCTCCACGAGCCTGGTCCGGCTCGTGACGATCGTCGCGGAGTTCTCCGCGCTCAGCAGGAGCGGCTGCACCTGGGCGGAGTCGCGGACGTTGTCCAGCACCACCAGCAGGCGCTGGTTCGCCGTGACCGAGCGCCACAACGCACGCCGCGCACCGAGCCCTTCGGGGATCCGGTCGCTCGCGATGCCCAGGCTGCGCAGCAGGAGGTCGAGGGCGTCCAGCGGCTGGAGCGGCGCGTGGCCCGGTGTGAAGCCGTGGAGGTCGAGGAAGAGCTGGCCGTCCGGGTAGCGCTCGGCCAGCAGCTTGGCCACGTGCACGGCGAGGGCGGTCTTGCCGCTGCCTCCCATCCCGTCGATCATGATGAACCGCCGGTCGTCCGCCAGGGCGGCGAGGATGCGCCGGACGGCGTCCTGACGCCCCGTGAAGTCGGGCAGGTCGTAGGGCAGGGTGCAGCGCGCGGTGACGGGCTTCGGTGCCGAGGGTTCGGCGGGCGGCGCGGCCGGCGGTCCCTGGGCCAGCTCCGGGCTCTGGCG
The DNA here is from genome assembly GCF_053589015.1 of Streptomyces sp. NPDC003393. Classification (NCBI taxonomy): domain Bacteria; kingdom Bacillati; phylum Actinomycetota; class Actinomycetes; order Kitasatosporales; family Streptomycetaceae; genus Streptomyces; species Streptomyces sp. NPDC003393. The sequence goes on from NZ_JBSFRB010000065.1 coordinate 3,890, forward strand.
CAGGATGGCCTCGTGCAGCCGGGCGAGCTGGGGGCTCGGGTCGGCGCCCAGTTCCTCGGCGAGCAGCCGCCGCACCGCGGCGTACTCCTCCAGGGCGTCCGCGTGCCGGCCGGTGCGGTACAGCACCGTCATCAGCAGCTCGCGCAACGACTCCCGCAGGGGGTGGGCGTCGACGTACTGCCGCAGATAGGTGGCGAGGTCGTCGAGCCGGCCCGTCCGCATCCGCAGTCGGGCGTACTGTTCGACGGCCGCCAGCCGCATCTCCACCAGCACGTTGGCGGCGGTGCCGATCGCCTCTCCGTCGAGCCCGTCGAGCACCGGGCCGCGCCACACGTCCAGCGCGGCGCGCAGTTCCGCGCCGGCCTCCGTCGCACGGCCCGCGCTCCTGGCCTCGGCGGCCCTGTGCAGCAGCTCCTCGAACTCCTTGAGATCGAGTTGGCCGGCGGAGACCACGGCGCGGTAGCCGGCGCCGTCGGTGTGGAGGATCTCGGCGCCGCCCGGCAGCGTTCGCCGCAGTGCCGAGACGGTCTTGCGGATCTGATGGGCCGCCGTGGAGGGCGGCTCGCTGTCCCACACGGCCTCGACGAGCCGCGTGACCGGAACCGACCGGTTGTGTGACAGCAGCAGAAAACCCATCACGCGCTCGGCCTTGGTCCCCCCGAGCGCAAGGCGCCTCCCCGAGACCCAGCACTCCAGCGCGCCCAGCACGTTGAAGCGTATGCCCTCCCCCTTGCCGCCGTGGTCCACGGCCGACTCCCCCTCTGTCACGACGCGGTCCCTGCTCCCCGCCAGGAAGAGTAATTCACCGGTAACCGATCGGGATACGGGGAGGGCAGCCTTGTGGAAGGAACCGGGGGAATCTCAGCCGGGGGAATCAGGTAGTACCGACGCCAAGAGGGCAAACCAAAACTGATCTTTTACCGATCGGCGGAGGAGGGCGCCCATCTGGCGTGATAACGGGGGCACGGAAGGCCTCGGAGAGGTGTTTCATTGACGACTTCTGACGCGTTCGTGGAAAGGCGGCGTCATCGGTCGGGTCACCAGGACGACGTGACCCGCGCTGCACCTGTCGGCTCACTCAGTGGCCGAGAACGACAGGTCCTGGAGCTGCTGGCCGACGGTCAGCTGGACGAGAGCATCGCGCGCAAACTGAATATCTCGGTCCGTACCTGCCGTCGGATCATCGCCTCGCTGATGGATCGACTGGAGGCTCGTAGCCGATTCCAGGCCGGCGTGATCGCCGTGGCTCGTGGCTGGATGGAAGTCCCGGCACCGTCCGGGCCGGCGGTAAGATCTTCGGCCCGGACGCGAATGCGACGGGGATTAACGACAGGCACCGGAATTGGTTCAATTGTTAACCGGTACTGAGGGATCGACGCCATTGGCCGGCCGGCACGACCGATCCACCGCCGGTTGATTCGCACATCAAATCACGCCCCTGGAAAGGGCGCGCGGGTGGGCCGCCGGACGTCGTGCACCGCACCGGCCGGCGACCCTCAGCGTCCGAACCGGGCCGCCGCCGCGAGGAAGGCGTCGTTCTCGGCCGAGGAGCCGACGGAGACCCTGACCCCGTCGCCGGCGAACGCCCGCACGACGACGCCTGCCCGCCCGCAGTGCTCGCCGAAGGCCGCGGCCCCGTCACCCAGCGGGAGCCAGAGGAAGTTGGCCTCGCTCGGGGGCACCGTCCAGCCCTGGGCCGTCAGAGCGGAGCGCACCCGCTCGCGTTCGCCGACCGTCGTCTCCACCCGCGCCATCAGCTCGCTCTCCGCGCGCAGGGCGGCCATCGCGGCGGCCTGGGCCACACTGTTCACGCCGAACGGCAGGCAGGCCTTGCGGACGGCCTCGGCCACGACCGGATGTCCGACCAGGAAGCCGACCCGCAGTGCGGCGAGGCCGTACGCCTTGGAGAACGTGCGCAGGACCACCACGTTGGCCCGCCCGTCGGCGAGGTCCAGGCCGTCGGGCGCCGTCACGTCCCGGACATACTCGCGATAGGCCTCGTCGAGGACCACCAGGCAGTCCGCGGGAACCCGGTCGAGGAACGCGCGCAGGCGGGCCTCGCCCACGACCGTCCCGGTGGGGTTGTTCGGATTGCACACGAAGATCAGGCGGGTCCGCTCCGTGATGGCCCCGGCCATCACTGCCAGGTCGTGGCACCCGTCCCGGAGCGGCACCTCCACGGCGGTGGCGCCGGAGAGCCGGGTCAGTATCGGGTAGGCCTCGAACGAACGCCAGGCGTAGAGGACTTCGGCCCCCGGCTCGGCGACCGCGGCCATGAGCGTCTGGGCCACACCGACCGAACCGCAGCCGACCGCGATGCCGTCCTCGGGGACGGCATGGCGCGCGGCGATCTCGGCGATCAGGTCGGCACAGCCGTTGTCCGGGTAGCGGTTGGTCCGCAGCGCCTCCCGGCCGATCGCCTCGACCACGGCGGCGGGCGGCGGGTACGGGGACTCGTTGGCCGCCAGCTGGAGGAGCGGACCTGTCCCGGCGGGGCCGGCCGGCCTGGTGGGCCGGTAGCTCACCATGCGGTCGAGGACCGAGCGGAAACGAGGTGTCCGCTCGGCGGCGGTGGCCGTGGCGGGTCCGGTCTCGGTGTCGGCCGTGGTGACGGTTGCGGTGCTGTCGGGCATCTGTGGCTGCTCTCTGCTGGTCCGGCCGGGGGGAGGCGCGCGGCTCCGTATCGCCTCAGGCGGCCGGCTCGGCCGGCTGGTACAGCGACGGGCCCGAGTGGATGCCGTGCGCCCGGTTCATGACGACGTCGCCCAGCTCCGCGCGTGTGGCACGGGCGTTGGCACCGCCGTAGCCGTTGGCCACCGAGAACATGCCCCACAGGATGTTCCACGGCCGCAGTTCACCGTTCTCGTCCGGGAACAGCTCGGCGGTGGGCCGCACCCGGCGCTGGAGGATGTGGGGACTGTCGAGCGCCGCCTCGAGGTGCCGGCGCCACTGCCGCGCCGTGAGGTCCGGCGTCCAGCCCAGCACCACGCCGCGGTTGCCGTACAGCGACGTGGGCTTGAGCACGAGGTCGCGGCGGTGCTCGACGGCGTACTCGAGCAGATCGGCGCGTTCCCCGCTCTCCAGGGTCACGGTCCCGGGGCGGACGGTGCGCGTCCACGGCAGCAGACGGTCCACGGCGGCGAGCTGCTCGCTGCTGAGCAGCTCGCGGTTGTCCTCGTCGGAGAGCATCGCCAGCGCGCCCTTGCTGGCGTAGGCGGCGGAGTCCATCGGCGTGAAGATCTTGACCTCGCCGCGTTCCGCCGCGTCCAGCACCGGATCCAGGATCTCCGGCGCGTCGGCGATCTGGGAGATGGCGAAGGTCCGGAACACGATGTCGACCGGCTTGTCCTCCAGCCAGACCCGGCCGCCGCGGACCTCGAGCTGCCCGACATGGCAGGGGTAGGCCTCAAGGCCCAGTTCCCGCCAGCGCAGGCAGAGTTGGCGCATGTAGGCGACCTCGTTCTCGAAGTAGTTCGGCCAGTCCGTCAGCGCGACCACCGGGCGGTCCTCCGGCGCGAATCCGCACTCCGCCCGGACGTTGTTGACCTGCTCGCGCAGCGTGTCCACGAAGCCGAGGCGGTGTTCGGCGGCGAACCCGGCCAGCAGGGGGTGCTCCAGCAGCCCCCGGCAGAGGTCCGCGTTGTCCATGCCGCCGATCGAACTGCCGATGTTGAACTCCAGCAGTTTGAACTGCCCGCCCGGCAGATGCCCGTCCTGCAGATACAGGTCGGCGCGGACCTGCCGGGTCATCGCCGTCGACCGGCCGCGGAGCACGGCGGAGACCTGCGTCTCGGTCAGGCCCGCGGCCCGCGCGAACGCGGCGAAGTCGCCGTCGAAGAGTGTGTCGGGCAGGCTGCTCAGGGCGTCCAGGACGTTCTTCACGTCGGCGAACGTCCGCTCCCGCTCGGCGTGGCCGAGGAAGACGGGCCGGGAGAGGAAGGTGCCCTTGTAGAACGCGGCGAGCATCTCCGATTCCGGCAGCCTCCCCACCAGGTCGCCGGCCTTGGCGCCGCTCTCCGTCACCCTGCTCAGATACTCCGCCGTCAGTGACACGCGGTCCATGTGGTTCCTCCTGGAAGTCCTGAAGTCCGGGCGGCCGTGAGGCCCCGGAGTCGCACGACGCTGAAGTGGCGAAGCCCTGACATCAGGGTCATCGGCCCGCCGCCGGCACACCGGCCGCGGCGGCGGGGGCGGGCGGCTCGAAGTGGACGGCCTCGGCCGGCAGCGAACGCTCGGTGAGCCGGAGCACGGTGCCGCCCAGCACAGCCGTGGCCGTGATGACCAGCCAGGGCAGCCGGCCGTCCACCGCGACCAGCGCGGTGAACACGCTGGGCGCCAGGGCGTTGGCCAGGGCCCAGGAGCTCTGGTAGGCGGCCAGGTACCTGCCGCGCAGTTCGGCCGGGGCCGCGGACTGGGCCAGCGTGCTCGCGGCCGGACTGTGCACGAGTTCGGCGAAGGTGGCGACCACCACGCAGGCCAGTACGACGGCCATCGCCACGGTCGAGTTGTGCGGGCGGACGGTGCCGAGGACGGCCTGTCCGAGGAAGGCGGTCACGAACAGCGCCACCCCAGCGGTCGCCATGCGGTTGCGGGTGCGGAAGCGACGCCGGGCGAACGCGGCGACCGGGACGCCGAGGGTCGCGCACAGTGCGGTGTTGACGATGAAGGAACTGCCGATCAGGCCCTGCGGTATGTGCAGCCAGTCGGTGGCGTAGACGGGGATCAGGATCGTGAGGGAGGTGTAGCCGATGGCCACCGACAGGTTGGCGAGCGCGAGGGCGAGGAAGGGGCGGTCCTTGGCGACCAGCTTGTATCCGCCGCTCCTCGCGGCCCGTTTGCGGTCGGCGTGCGGGCTGGCGGGGGTGCGGGTGGCCAGCACCGCGGCGATGACGAAGCTGGCGGTGTTCAGCCACGCGGCTACGACGTAACCGGAGTCGCCCAGGGTGGCGAGGATCACGGAGGCGATCAGGGTTCCGCCGCCGAGACCGGCGTTGCCCAGGCTCCGGGACAGAGCCTGCATCCGGTCGCGGTCGGTGCCTTCGAGGAGTTCGGCGAACCGGGCCTGGAGGGTGGACGGCGCGGCCCGGGTCCCCGCCGCGGTGATCAGCGCGAGCGCGGCGAACAGCGGCAGGTCGTGGGCGAGCGGGTAGAGGGCGAAACCGAGCGCGCGGAGAAGGTACAGGACGATGAGCACCTTCAGGGCGCCGAACCGGTCCACGGCACTTCCGCCCAGCGGCAGCGCGACCATGGCGATCAGGCTGGTGACCGTGAGCACCGCGCCGATCTGGGCCAGGGGCAGGTGGGTGACGTGTTTGAAGAAGATCAGGTTGAAGGGGACGTACATGCCCGAGCCGGTCGCGTCGATGGCGATGCCGGTGATCAGTGCACGTTCCCCCTTGAAGCGGGGGCGCAGAAAGGACATTTGCTCTCCAGGAAGGGGTCCGCGGGGGCGGACCCGAGGATGCGGGACAGCCCTCAGGCGATCTCGTAGAAGCCGGGCCCGTCCAGGTAGCGCGCCGACACGCAGTCCCGGGCGACGGCGCTCTCGGTCTCGTGGGCGAGGAACACCCGCAACGGGAAGGTCCAGTCGTCGACGGAACGGCTGATCGGGTCGCCGGGGGTCACCCGGAACACGCAGTCGTGGAAGCTTTCCAGCGCTTCGAGCTCCGCCAGCTTGGGGTAGCGGGCGAGCCGGCCCTCGACGGGCGAGACCATGTTGACGATCCGGGCGTGCCGGGCCGGCTCGTAGTCGGCGTCCCATCGCCCGAGGAAGCGGTCGGGGTCGGCGTACGCGTCGACGGTCCAGTCCAGTTGGCTCTCGCCGATCGCGGCCTCGGTCGGCACATGGACGTCGGCGCCGCAGACCCGGGCGCCCGTCTCGACCAGACGCGGCCCCTTCGGGGTCAGTTTCAGCTCGGAGTGCGCGGGTCCGTTGCGGATGCCCAGGGCGTCCAGGACCAGCAGGGTGTGCTCGACCAGCGCGTCCTGTTCGGCGCCCCGGCGAGGCAGCAGCTCCGCGCCGGCCGGCAGGTCGCGGACGCCGTTGGCGCTGAGGTGGTGCATCTTCCAGATGTCGGTCACCCGGTGCCTGCCGTGCAGGCTCACCGTGTTGACGATGTACTCGTTGCCGACGAGGTACTCCTGGGCCAGCACCGCCCGGTTCTCCTGGCCCAGCACGCTGCGGCCCCCGATCAGTTTGCCGAACGCCGCACGGACGTCCTCGGCGCTGTCGCAGAAGAAGACGCCGTCGTTGCCCGCGCTGCTCACCGGTTTCAGCACGACACGGCCCGGGTTCCCGCCGTACCAGTCGAGCAGTGCGTCCAGGTCGGTGGCCAGGATCTGCTCGGTGGCCGGGACCCCGGCCGCGCGGACGGTCTCGATCATCCGGAACTTGTCGCGCCGGGCGGGGCTCAGCGCGGTCCCGTTCGTGGGCAGGCCGAGCCGCTCGCTCAGCTCGTCGGCGAGCATGACCGCGCGCTCGATCCCGGGCAGCAGCCCGATCGGCGCATACGGCGCGAGAGCCGCCGCCGTCGCCCTCACGTCCTGGTCGTGGACGATGTTGACGGTGAAGTCCGCGGGCCGGAAGGTCGCCGCGTAGACGTCGGGGATCGTCGGCGTGCTCTGCACGTGAACGCAGTCGACGCCGCGCTCCTGGAACAACGGGGCGAGACAGCGTGCGCTCGCGAACGCGTCGACGACGACCACCGCGCGACGGTCTGTGCTGGAACTCATGGTCATCCCACCATCGGTTGCTGACGGGCGGCGAAGCCGCGTGAGTGGACAGGAGCGGTCGTCATGCGGCGGCGATCTCGACGGGGTCGCCGAACCTCATCAGGTCCCGGTAGGCCGCCGCCCTGGTGTGGCGCATCGTGCGCAGCATCGCGATCGCGCTCTCGGCGGCCTCGTCGACCTGCACGATCGACTGGTCGTCGCCGACGAGGGCGGCGGTGACGGCGATGTGGCGTTCGATGTCGTGCAGATCCGCCTCCAGCAGGGCGTCACGCACCAGGGCCAGTTCGGGGTCGGCCACGGCCGTCTTGGCGAACGGCTCGCCGCAGGCGGCGACGAGTCTGCGCATGGCCTTCCGGAACGCCTTGTGCTCGGGCTGGGTCCGGCCGGTGAGCGCCACCGGCACGGCCGGGGGCTGCATCGTCGGCCGGACCTTGGCGTCGTAGCAGGCCGCCGACATGTCCCCGGAGTGCATCATCGCCGCGGTGAACCCGCGGACCAGCACGACGGCCTCGCGGAAGGCGGTCACCGCGGTGTCGCGGTCGGCGTCCGCCAGCGCGGCGACGGCCCGGGAGACGGCGTGCGCCGCCGCGAGGTTGAGCACGAAGTAGAAGTGATGGGTGATGACCCACCGGGTCAGCTCGTCGCGGCCGACGCGGTGGGACGTCCCGGACGGCACCGCTGCGCCGGCGGACTCGGCCGCCGGTGGACCGTCCTGCGGGCTCAGGCCCCTGAGGATCAGGACCATCGCCCGGACCTCGGCCGCCCGGTCGTTCAGGTCGAGTCGGGCGTCCCGCAGATCGGCGAGGGTCCGGGCGATGATCGTGGATATCTCCCGGCGACGGTAGGCGTCGGCGATGTCCGCCGTGCGCACCCCGAAGTACTCGTGGTTGGGCACGATCGGCCGCAGCGACGCGGTGTCCATCGGTGCGGTACCGGCCTCCTCGGCGAGGCGTCCGGCGCGCGCCACCGCGGCGTCCAGCGCCTCGCGGATCGCGTCGCCGTCCGCCCCGTCCGGGTCGAGGAGCCGGGTGTGCAGGTGGTTCAGCGCGTCGATCGCCGCGGTGAGGGCGGCCTCGACGGGGGCGGCGGGCCGGGTGCGGCAGTGCACGGCGTTGTCCGCCGGGAGGACGACGAGGGGGATGTCGGGGCAGGCAGGGGCCATGTCGGTCACCTCGGATGTTCGGTGGTCGTGTTCGGTGTCGGCGCGGGACGTGCGGCGCGGCCGGGCCGGACGGCCCGTCACCCGGCGGGTGCGGCCGCGTGCCGGACCGCACCGCTGAGCGCGGTCCCGGGATCGCGGATCAGGTCGACGTGCACGGGAGTGCCCCGGGCGAGGAGGCGGCGGCCCTGCGCCATGTCCCGGGGCCGGTCGACGGTCAGGAGGGCCCGCGGACGGTCGCCGCTCAGCCACAGCGCCGTCCAGCCGGGCCCGTCGGGCCTGCCCCGGAAGACCACCCGGTCCGCGGCGGTGTGCCGGCCGGCGTACTGCACCATCCGCCCGAACTGCTCCGACCAGACGTACGGGACCGGGTCGTACAGCGCTTTCTGACCGAGGAGTGCGGCGGCGGCCACGTCGGGCGCGTTCAGGGCCGTGTCCCAGTGCTCGGCCGTCAGCCGGCGGCCGTACCGCGCCGACCACCAGGAGGCGCAGTCGCCGGCCGCCACCACCTCCGGTCGGGCCGTGCGCAGCGAGCCGTCCACGACGACTCCCCCGTCGACCTCGAGCCCGGAGCCGGCCAGCCAGCCGACATCGGGCCGCACCCCGACACCGGTCACGACCGCGTCGGCGGGCACGAAGGACCCGTCGGCCAGGGTGAGTCCACCGGGATCCACCGAGGCGGCCCGTACCCCGCAGCGCAGTTCGACGCCGCCCTCCGCGTACCAGTCGGCGGTCACCGCGCCGAGTTCGGGCCCGAGTGCCCCGGCCAGCGGGGCGTCACCGGCTTCCAGGACCGTCACCCGGCAGCCGTTCCCGGCCGCCGCGGTCGCCACTTCGGCGCCGATCCATCCGGCACCGACGAGCACCACCCGCGCGCCCGCGCGCAGCGAGTCGCGCAGCCGTTCCGCGTCGTCCAGGGTCCGCAGAACGTGTTGCGGCCCCTCGCCGGGCAGCCGGACGGGCATCGCGCCCGTGGCGACCACCAGCCCGTCGAAGGGCAGCGGTCCGGCCGAGGTCACCAGGACGCCGCCGGGACGGTCGTCGTGCAGGCGCAGCGCCTCGGCCCGGGTGCCGAGACGCAGCTCGCACCGCAGGGCTTCCCAGTCGGCGGGCAGGACGACGCGGTCCGCGTCGCCCGCGAGGACGGCCTTCGACAACGGGGGCCTGTCGTACGGCGGGTGGCTCTCGGCCCCCACGAGGGTCAGGCCGCCCTCGTAGCCCCGCGCACGCAGGCGCTGCAGGGCGCTCAGGCCCGCGAGCCCGCCCCCGACGACGATCACGTTCCGCATGAGTCGCACCTCTGGTTCCGCGCGGCTCCTTCGGCCGCGGCGATCGACCTCGCCAACGCCGTCTTGACGGGTACGCCGAGCCGTTCGGCCGCGGCGACCACGTCCTCGTACTCCGGCTGGACGTTGACGATCCGCCGCCGGTACCGCGCGACCTTGACCCGGACGGAGGCCTCGCCCACGGCGACAGTGGTGAACTCCCGCTCCAGCTCGTGCTTGTCCACCCGGTGCTCGCGGGTGCCGATGGTGGAGGTCTCGGCTGTGATCGTCTCCCGTACGGCGGGCAGGGCCGGGAGCGGGCACAGCGCCGAGAGCATGTGGGCGGGGCGTCCCTTCTTCATGAGGATGGGGGTGAGCCAGGCGTCGGCGGCGCCGGCCTCCAGCAGCCGGGTCAGGACCTGCGGCCAGACGCGCGGGTCGAGGTCGTCGACGTTGGCGTCGACGACCACCGCCTGCGTCGCGGCCGGGGCATCGGCCCGCGGTGTGGTCCCGAGCACGACCCGGACGATGTTCGGCACGTCCTCGAGGTCGCGCGTGCCCGCGCCGGCCCCGGTGGCGACCAGCCGGAACTCGGGCATGCCGCCCCACTCGGTGCACAGCGTCAGCAGCAGCGCGACCCCGGTCGGGGTGGCCATCTCGTGCGGGAACCCGCCGGAGCGGGCGGGTGCGCCGGAGCCGGTCAGGAGCCTGAGGACGGCGGGCGCCGGGACGGGGATCCGGCCGTGGGCGCCGAGCGCCCGCCCGCTGCCCAGCACCACCGGTGTGGCGGCGGCGGCGGTGACGCCCAGTTCGTGCACGGCGGCGCAGACGCCGACCACGTCCGCGATCGCGTCGAGGGCGCCGACCTCGTGGAAGTGGACGTCGTCGACGGGGATGCCGTGCGCGGCGGCCTCGGCGCGCGCCAGCCGCCGGAACACGGTGTGGGCCCGTTCCCGTACCGCCTCGGGGAGCGCGGCCCGCGCCAGCATCGTGCGGATCGTGCGCCAGGTGCGGTGCGGCGGGCCGGGGTCGGCGTCGACGTGCACCTGTGTCGCGGACAGGCCGCGGCGCAGGACCCGCTCGGTGCGGATGCGGACGCTGCCGTCAGCGACCGCGTCGACGGCCCGGCCGACCGTGTCCAGGGTGGCGCCGGCGTCGAGCAGCGCGCCCAGCAGCATGTCGCCCGCCACCCCCGAGGAGCAGTCGAACCAGGCGGAGACAGGTGTGTTCATGAGCCCACCGGGATCGGCCGGCCGGTGTCCCGGCGCACCATCCGACGTGTCATCCGGGCCGCCGCGACAGCGGCTCCGAAACCGTTGTCGATGTTGCAGACCAGCACGCCCGGGCCACAGGAGTTGAGCATGGTGAGCAGCGGGGCGACGCCGCCGAGGCACGCGCCGTATCCGACGCTGGTCGGGACCGCGACGACGGGGACGGCGACGAGTCCGGACACCACGCTGGGCAGGGCGCCGTCCATGCCGGCGACGACGACGAGGCAGTCGGCGGCGTCGAGCCGCTCCCGCACCGCGAGGAGCCGGTGGATGCCCGCCACCCCGACATCCCGCACCAGCTCCACCGAACAGCCGAACTCCCGGGCGACGAAGGCGGCTTCTCGCGCCACCGGTTCGTCCGTCGTCCCGGCCGTCACCACCAGGACCGTGCCCCGGCCGGGCGGCGGCTCGCCCAGTGCGGCGCAGCGCGCCTCCCGGTCGATCCGCACCTCCGTCGGCGCGCCGGCCGGCACGTCGCGTCCCGCGTGGCCGGTGAAGGCCCGGGACACCGCGTCCAGGGCCTCGTCGGACAGGCGGGTCGCGAGGGCGGTGCGCCTGCCGGGCCGGCGGACGAGCTCCTGGAGCAGGGTGACGATGTGCGCGGTCTTCTTGCCCGCGCCGTAGACCACTTCGGGATCGCCGGTGCGCAGAGCCCGGTGGGTGTCCAGGCGGGCGAAGCCGAGGTCCTCGATCCCGCCGGCGTCGCCGTGGCCGGCCAGGGGGCCGGCCACCAGCTCGCGCAGGGCCTCCTCGACGCCGCTCGTGCCCGCGGACACGCGGTGCAGCAGGTCCCGTACCTCGTCGCGGTCCATCGCTCACCCCTCGGTGCGGTCGTTGAGGGAACCGGAACGGAACCCGCGCGGGTCGACCTCCACGGAGGCGAACCCGGCCGCGCGGACGGCGTTCAGCGCCTGGACGCAGGACGTGACGGCGAGCACGGCGGGGGCGTCGACCTGGACCAGGGCGCGCTCACCGAGGTCGCGGACCCGCAGGTCGTAGGTGCCGATCCCGGCCCGGCGCAGCTCCTCCCGCAGCGCCGTCTCGGCGGCCTCGACGCGGGCGAGCCGCTCCCGGGTGACGGTGAGGCCGTAGGCGACGCGGCTGGACAGGCACGGTGATGCCGGCTTGTCCCAGGTCGGCAGTTTCCAGGCGCGGCTCGCCGCCCGGACCTGGTCCTTGGTCAGTCCCGCGTCGGCCAGCGGGGTGACCACGCCCCGCTGTGCGGCCGCGCGGACGCCGGGCCGGAACGGGTCGGTCAGATCGTCGGCGTTGGTGCCGGTCGCGACCCGGGCGAGGCCCTCGTCGGCCGCCACCGCCAGCAGTCGCCCGGTCAGTTCGTCCTTGCAGTACCAGCAGCGGGAGCGCGAGTTCTCGCGGTATCCCGCGACCTGGAGTTCGCGGGTGGCGACGAAGGTGTGCCGGGCGCCGAGCGTGCCGGCGATCTCCCGCACCGCGTCGCGCTCCCGGCCGGGCAGACTCGCCGAGTCCCCCGTGGCGGCGAGCACCCGGTCGGGGCCGAGTGCGCGGAGCGCCGCCGCGAGCAGCAGCGTGGAGTCCGCGCCCCCGGAGAACGCCACCACCAGGGAGCCCAGTGCGAGCAGCCGCCGGTGCAGGTCGTCGAGCTGCCGTGCGGGTACGTCACCGTGGTGCGGCGGAGCGCCGGCCGGCGATGTCTGCTGGGGCATGCGGATCACTCGATTCCCAGGGCGGACATCATGGGGCGCAGCTTCGCGCAGGTCTCCGCGTACTCGGCCTCGGGGTCGGAGTCGGCCACCAGACCGCAGCCGGCGAACAGCGAGGCGGAGGAACCGTCGAGCAGGGCGGAGCGGATGGCGACCGCGAACTGGCCCTCACCGGCGGGGGCGGCCCAGCCGACCACCCCCGCGTACCAGCCGCGGTCGAACCCCTCGTTGTCGGAGAGCCAGCTCAGCGACTCCCGGCGGGGATGGCCGCCCAGCGCCGGTGTGGGGTGCAGCAGTTCGACGAAGTCCAGGACGCCCGCCTCGGAGCCGGGCGCCAGGCGGCCCCGGACGTCGGTGGACAGGTGCTGGACGTTGGTGAGTTTGACCACGCGGGGCGGGGTCTGGATGTCCACGTCGGCGCAGGAGCCGTGGAAGGCGTTCCGGAGCATCTGGACCACGACGTCGTGCTCGTGCTGGATCTTGGGGCTGGCGACCAGTTCGCGTTCCAGCGCCTCGTCCTCCTCGGGCGTGGCGCCGCGCGGGGCGGTGCCGGCCAGTCCCAGCGCGTGGACGGTGCGGCCGTCGACGCGCACCAGGTACTCCGGCGTGGCGCCGACGAAGGTGTACTCCTCGTGGTCGATCGCGAAGACGGTGGTGCCGGGGTTGGCCTCGCGCAGTCGCTCGACGGTGGCCGGGACGTCGAAGGGCGTGGACGCCGTCACCCGGAGTTCGCGTGCCAGCACCAGTTTCTCGAAGACGCCTTCGCGGATCCGGCCGGTGGCCCGGCGTACCAGTCGCTTCCAGTCGTCGGCGCCCGGCAGTTCGACGCTGGTGTGCGTCCGGGCCGGGGCCGGCGGCTGCCGCGGCGGGGAACCGGGGGTTCGCAGACAGCGGTCGGCGAGCTGGGCGAGCGACTCGGCCAGCTGCTCGGGGTCGCTGTCGTGCATCAGTACGGCGTTGAGCCGCAGTTCGGCGGGGTGGGCCCGGTCCGCGGCGCCCGGTTCGGGCAGGGCACTGCGCAGTTGCAGGGACGGCACCCACAACAGCGCGTCGGGGAGCCGCCGGGTCTCCGGGGTGCTGTCCGGGCTGAACGCGAACCCGCCGATGGCGAGGGGGCCCCCGGCCCCCGGCAGCGACGTGGTGGCGGTTGTGCCGCCCGTCACCGGGTTCCGGGACAGCTCCGCCCACATCTCGCGGACGGAGGCCATCCGCATCGGGCCGCGGCCCCGCAGATCGCGGGCCGTCCCGACGGCGACGACGCTGCCGCGGTCCCATGCCGACTGCCACAGGAAGGAGCGGGGTGTACCGCGGCGGGAGCGGCTCCAGACCGCCAGGGGGTCGGTGACCGTGAAGGGTCTGGCCCAGCTGGCGAGCACGGTCCGCTGCCCGGCGCGCGCCCGGTCCAGGGCGCGCCGGCAGGTGGCGAGCAGGCTGTCGAGGTCCGCCTGGTCGAGCACGGACGGGTGCCGCACGGGCTCGGCGGCCAAGGCGGTACGGGTCTGCACGGTCAGTACACCCCTTCCACGACGGCGGTGCCGCCGCCCTCCGCGGTCAGCGGCCGGATGTCGGCCAGAGCGTCCTGCGGATAGGCACGCGTGGGCGCGACGCGCAGCACCGCGTCACGCTCCAGCGTCCAGGGCAGCAGCAGGTCGCGGGAGACCAGGCTGATCCTGGCCTGTCCGCGCTCGCCGTAGTCCACTTCCCTGGTGGTGTTCTCGGGGTCGACGACCCGGACGTGGCTGAAGGGGTGGAACGGTACGAAGACGCAGCCGTCCTCGTCGGCGGCGCTCCGGGGGCGCTGTGGGGCGATGCCCATCATGGTGTTGCCGTACAGGCCCACCATCACGGCGTCCGGGAAGACCTCCTCCTCCAGCACGTGCAGCGTCTCCGGGCTCACGCTGGTGCCGGCCCAGATGATCCCGCGCACCTTCCGCTGGACCAGGTCCAGCAGTTTCTCGTCGGCGGCGAGGGCCTCCAGCACCGGGGGCGTGGCGAAGAGCACCGAGACGGGCTGGGTGGTCAGCACGTCCTCCGCCTGCGCCAGGATGTGCCGGACATAGCGCGCGGCCTCGTCGGTCCGCCCCGCCTTGACGCTGCCCTTCACCCAGCGCGGGTCGAAGTCGATGCAGTGGCAGAACGTACGGCGCAGCCGGGCCAGCAGCCCGACGGAGCGGCCCACGATGTGCGGCCCGGTCGGGCCCAGGTGGAGCCAGTGACCGTCGCCCTCACCGGGGACGCCGTGCTCGGCGAGGACCTCGCTCACCCACAGGACGCCGTTGCGGCGGGAGTGCGCCTCCACGATGCGCTTGGGCCGTCCTGTGGTGCCGCCGCTGTCGAACACCTGGAACTCCCAGGGCTCCCGCAGGGTGCCGACCGGCACCAGATCGTCCACGGGGATGTCCCGCCACTCCTCGCCGACGTCGGGGAAGAGGTCGAGGTCGGCCCAGGAACGGATGTCCGTCAGAGGGTCGAAGGCCAGTTCCGCGGCCTTCTTCACCCAGTACGGGGAGCCCGTCTCCGGGGAGAAGTGCCACTGCATCGCGGCGCGGACGAACTCTTCCGGGGCGAGGTCGGCGCGGAGGGGATCGGCCGATGTCTCCAACATGTTGCTCCTCCGTCGAAAGCGGGTCAGACCTGGGCCAGCGAGCGGGCGCGGGTGACGGGCAGCGTCCGTCCCACGGCCTCCACCACGGGTTTGAGCCGGTCCATGAGCGCGCCGAACTGCTGCGCGGTGAGCGCCTGGGCGCCGTCGCACAGCGCGTTGCGCGCGTCGGTGTGCACGTCGATGAGCAGGCCGTCGGCACCGCAGGAGGCCGCGGCCAGGGACATCGGACCGACCAGATGGGGCCGGCCGGTGCTGTGGCTGGGGTCGACGATCACGGGCAGATGCGTGAGCCGCTTGGCCTCGGCCACGGCGCTGAGGTCCAGCGTGAACCGGGTGCTGCGGTCGTAGCTGCGGATGCCTCGCTCGCACAGGACGACGTCGCCGGTGCCCGCCTGCATCACGTATTCGGCGGCCATCAGCCACTCCTCGATCGTGGCCGACATGCCGCGCTTGAGGAGGACGGGCCGCCCCGACGCCCCGGCCGCACGCAGCAGTTCGAAGTTCTGCATGTTGCGCGTGCCGATCTGGAGCATGTCGCTCTCCTCCGCGACGCACTCCACGTCTCCGGGGGTGACGACCTCGGTGACCATCGGCAGCCCGGTGCGCTTGCGCTGCTCCGCCAGGAGTGCGAGGCCCGCCAGTCCCATCCCCTGGAAGCTGTAAGGGGAGGAGCGGGGCTTGAACGCACCCCCGCGCACCATGACCGCGCCGGCCGCGACGACGGCGTCCACCACCGAGAACATCTGGTCCCGGCCCTCCACCGCGCAGGGGCCGGCGATCACCGTGAAGCCGGTTCCGCCGAACGCGGCCTCGCCCGAGGGCCCGACCTTCACCACGGTGTTCTCCGCGCGGAACTCACGGCTCGTCAGGCGCTGCGGGCCCGAGAGCACGATCACGCGGTCGACCCCGGCGGCCTTCTCCACGGCGGACACCAGTTCCGGCGTCGCGCACTGCTCGGTGATGAGCATCGCGATGTCGTCCATCGTGCTGGACACCGCGATCAGGCCCTGGTCGCGGAGAATTCCGGAGACGTCATCCAGCTGTTCGCGGGTGGCCCGCGGGCGCATTGCCACGATCATGGGAGCCTTCCAAATGGTCTGGCACGCGGGATCTTTTCCCGATTGCGACCCCAAGCCATTTCGGCCTGAGGGTGAACGGCACCGGACACTCCCGGTGGCTGCGGTCGGAGAGCGACCTGTGCCGGAAGGCTAACCACAGGCCGGCCGCTCCCGGCAGTGGCCTGGCAGGATGCTGCCAATCTCTCGTCGAATCACCCACGATCCGCGTCTGACGTGCTGTGATCGCCCGACGGTCGTCAAGTGAGGACCGCTGTCACACAGGGCCGAGCCAGGGAGTGGGGCCGTGAAAATAATCGACATCAGCCAGGGCTGGTACGAGGGCATGCCCTCTTATGACGCGCCGTGGTACCCGAAATTCGGTGTGCGCAGGGCCATGTCGCCCGAGACCGATCCGTCGGGCGTCGGGCGGACATTTTCCGACCTCGCACTGTTCCCGCACAACGGAACGCACGTGGAATCCGGTTACCATTTCTTCGAGGACCGGGAAAAGATCGACGAGGTACCGCTGGACACCTTCGTCGGCCGTGCCTGCGTCGCGGACCTCTCCCACAAGCGCGACCTCGACCCGGTCACCGGCGAGGACCTCGAGAAGGCACTGCGCGACGTGTGGCGGCCCGGCGACCGGCTGCTGGTGCGCACCGACCACCCGAACCGCTACCTGGGCCGCGAGGACTACTGGGACAAGCCGCCGTACCTCACCGTCTCCGCCGCCGACTGGATGGTGGACAACGGGGCCGTCCTGGTCGGCATGGACTGCATCACGGAGCGCCCCGACGACCGCAGCGGTCAGGTGCACCGGCGCCTGCTGGCCGCCGGCATCCCGATTCTGGAGAACATCCAGAATCTCGACCAGGTCGGCGGCCCCGTCGTCCAGTTGATGGCGCTGCCCGTCAAGATCGCCGACGTGGAGGCCGCACCGGCCCGTGCCGTGGTCATCGACGGATGGCCCCTCTGAACGCCCCCGGGGGCACGGTGTCGGACGGGGGACAGTCGTGACGGGAGACCTGACGGCCGTTTCGCTCACCCGGGTGGCGACGGCGACCGAAGGGGCGGTCGACGCCGCGGTCGAGGAGGCGCTGGAGCTCCTGGGTCACCCCTTGCAGGAGGTCGGCAGGGGCGACCGCGTGGTCATCAAGCCCAACATGTTCCAGCGCAAGCCGGGGTTCAGGACGAGTCCCGAACTGCTGCTGGCCGTGGCGGCACGGGTGTCCGCGCGCGGGGCCGAGGTCTACGTGGCCGAACGCACACACGTGCTCAAGGAGATACTCCACCGGGCCCCCGTCCACCGATACGCCCGGGTGGTCAGCTTCGACGACCGGCCGCTGCGCGTGGCCCAGGTGCCCGGCGCGACGTCGCTGAGGGTGCCGATCGCCGTTCCCGACCTGGTGCTGGACTGCGACTTCTTCATCGGAGCACCCCAACTGCGCACCCACTCCAGCGTGGTGCTGACCAACGCCATGAAGAACCTGGTGGGCCTGCTGCCCGGATTCACCACGCGCATCGTCCACATGGCCGGGGTCGAGGAGGCCATCGTCGACCTCAACCAGTTGCGCCCGCAGCACCTCGTGATCTGCGACGCCACGACCGTCATCGAGGGGAACTACCCGATGGCGGGCACGACGCGTGAGGCCGGTCTGATCGCGGCCTCGCGCAATGCGGTGGCGTTGGACGTGACGATGGCGGCGGTCGCCGGGGTGGGAGCCTGGGAGCTCGCCTATCTGCGGGACGCCCACGCCCGCGGCCTCGGGCCGATCGACCTCGCCGACATCGACGTGCGGGGCACGGCCGTGGCGGACGCCGCGTTCACGATCCGGCGCGCCCCGGTGGACCTCACCCCGCCCCGGGAGGGCATCCACGTGCACGCCGAGACGGCGTGCGAGGACTGCCGCCGCTGGCTGGCCGCCGCGATGCACCTGCTGCGCGACGAACTCCTGCGGTTCCCGGGGGAGATGACGATCGTGTCCGGCCCGATGGAGCGGCTTCCGGCGCTGCGCGGCGCGGTGGTCCTGGTGGGCAACGCGATGTACGAGCACCGTGACGCCGGCGTGTACCTGGAGGGGTGCCCGCCGCGGGCGATCCAGACCGCCGGGCTGCGCTACGCCATGGGCCAGTCCGTCACGGAGCAGGAGGCCACCCAGTTCCGGGTGCCGTGCCAGGAGGCGGGCGCCCGGGACGGCGGCGGGTTCGCCGGACTGTCACTCGAGGAGTGGATCTGACATGGAGACGTTCGTCCCCGTACTGCGCGGCGGCCAGGAGCACCGCTCACGCGACTCCCGCCCGCTGCACGACGTGAACGGCAACCCGCTGGCCGAGGTCCACGAGGCGCCCGCTCTCACGACGAGGCTGACCGCGAAGGCCATGCGCCAGGCACCGGCCCTGGACCCGGAGAAGCGGTCGGCGGTGCTGGCCGAGGCGGGAGCCCTGTTCGCGGGGGCCACGCTGGGCGGACAGAGCCCCGAGGAGTACTGCCGGCTCCAGGCACTGGCCTCGGGCGTGCCCGTGGCGGTGGCCCGTGGGACGCTCGAGCGGGTGCGCGGCGACAGCGCCCTGCTCGGCACGGTCGTCGGCAGGCAGGTCCCCCTCGGGGCGGGCCGGACGGCCCGCTGGGTGCGCCGCGGCTCCGTGCTCGGCGTCGTGGCCCCCAGCAACCATCCGGCCACCCACGGGGCCTGGCTCCAGGCCCTGGCGATGGGGTACCGGGTGGCGGTGCGGCCGGGCACCCGCGACCCGTTCACCCCGTTGCGTCTGGTGCGGGCCCTGTTGCGGGCCGGCCTCGACCCGCACTGGGTCAGCCTGCTCCCCGGCTCCCACTCCGCCGCGGACTCGCTCGTTCAGGCCGCCGATCTGGCTCTGGTGTACGGCAGTGAGGCGACGGTCGCCCGGATGCGCGGCAACGACCGGGTGCTGGTGCGCGGGCCGGGGCGGACGAAGATCCTGGTGGACGGCGCGTACGACGACCGTACGCTGGACCACCTGGTCACGGAGATCGCCTCGGACGGGGGCGTGCGGTGCACCAACACCACCGCCATCCTCACCTCCGGCGACCACCGGGAACTGGCCGAGACGCTGGCCGAGCGGCTGGCCCGGCTGCCGGCCCACCCGGTCACCGACGACCGGGCGGTCCTGCCGGTCCGCCCGCGCAAGGAGGCCGAAGCGCTCCGTGCGTCCGTCGACCGGGCCGCCCGGGGGGCACCCGATCTGACCGCCCGTCACTACGAGGACGGCCCACTGGCACCCGTGGGTGACGACGGCGTGGCGCTGCGCCCCGCCGTCCTGTGCCTGGACCGCGCCGACCACCCCGGGCTGCAGACGGAACTGCCCTTCCCCTGCGTGTGGGTGGCGCCCTGGCGGCCGTCGGACGGCGTGGGCCCGCTGGACGACTCGCTCGCCCTGACCCTGCTGACCGACAACGCCCCGCTCGTCGCCGAGGCCCTGGAGTCGCCCGGGATCCGCACCGTTCTCCACGGCCAAGTCGCCGGCTGGTGGAAGGACCCGTACCTGCCGCACGACGGATACCTCGGCCAGTTCCTCAACGAGGCGCGCGGCTTCGCCACGGCGTGAGGCCGCGCGCCCACCGGCGCCTCCCCGGCCCGGCCCCTTCGCAGGACACCCCTCACAGACAGGGACGTACCCATGCCCACAGACACCGTGACCCTCGCCGAGGTCGAGACGGCGGTGCACGACATCACCGCCGTCGATGCTCACCGTGTACGGGCTGGGCCCGATGGCGGCGGGCGTCGCCGTCCTGGCCCAGCCGGGACCGCAGGGCCCCGTGACAGCTTCCGGCCATATACCCGACCGCGGCTTGCCAGCAGGGCGGATCGGACCCCCACCGCGGCGCGGGGCGCGCGGCGGCCGGTGGGCCGGTGACGGGCGCGGGCCGGCCGGGTGCGGCGCGACGGACAGGTGCCGCTCGGCCCGGACACCTCGCCGTCAGGGGGTGTGGCACGAGCCCCGGCGCCGGCACAGCACGCTGATCCAGTGCGGGCCGCGCCGCCCTCGTCGGACTCCGGGGGGACCGGATCCGGGCCCGCGCTCGGACACCTTTCGCAGCAGCCGGGTGGACGGACGCCGGCCGCCCGGACCGCGGCCGCGGTGACCGCTCGGCCCGGCGCCGGGCTCAGCGCGCGGTGTGCGTGTGGACGTACTCCACGAGCCGGGTGAGCGCGTCGGGGTCGGTGGACGGCATCACGCCGTGGCCGAGGTTGAAGACATGGCCCTCGAGACCGGCGGCCGCGTCCAGCACCTCACGGGTCTTGGCCTCGACGGCCTCGCGGGGAGCGAACAGCACGGTCGGGTCGAGGTTGCCCTGGAGCGCCTTGCCCGGGCCGACGCGGCGGGCGGCCTCGTCCAGCGGGACGCGCCAGTCGACGCCGACGACGTCCGCGCCGGCCTCCCCCATCAGTCCGAGCAGCTCTCCGGTGCCGACGCCGAAGTGGATGCGCGGGACGCCGTACCCGGCGACGGCCTCGAAGACCTTCGCGGAGGCGGGCAGCACCGAGCGCCGGTAGTCGGCGGGGGCGAGGGCCCCGGCCCAGGAGTCGAAGAGCTGCACGGCGCTCGCGCCCGCCTCGATCTGGACCTTCAGGAAGGCGGCGGTGATGCCGGCGAGGCGGTCCAGCAGGTCGGCCCACAGTTCGGGGTCGCCGTACATCATCGCCTTGGCGTTCTCGTACGTGCGGGACGGGCCGCCCTCGACGAGGTAGCTCGCGAGGGTGAACGGCGCGCCCGCGAAGCCGATCAGCGGGGTGGGGCCCAGCTCGCGGATGAGCAGGCCGACCGCCTCGGTGACGTAGGAGACGTCCTCGGGGGTCAGATCGCGCAGCCGGGCCAGGTCGGCGCGGGTGCGGAACGGCTGCTCGACGACCGGGCCGACGCCGGGCTTGATGTCGAGGTCGAGGCCGATGGCCTTGAGCGGCACCACGATGTCGCTGAAGTAGATCGCCGCGTCCACGCCGTGCCGGCGCACCGGCTGGAGGGTGATCTCGGTGACCAGCTCCGGGCGCATGCAGGACTCGAGCATCGGGACGCCCTCGCGCACCTTGAGGTACTCGGGCAGCGAGCGCCCGGCCTGGCGCATGAACCACACGGGGGTGTGCGGCACCGGTTCACGCCTGCACGCCTTGAGAAAGGCGGAGTTCTGGGCGGCGGTCGGCGGCTGGTGGCGGGCAGGCGTCTCGTTGGCACTCACGGTGGCAAGTCTCGCACGGCCCCGCGGGCCCCACCGGGGCGGCCCGGGGACGTGACGGCCGCGGTGCGGGGCCCCAGGGGCGGTGCCGCGTCCCGCGGCGGGGTGTCTTGCCCTGCACGAAGGCCCGGTTCCCCTTAATCTTCCCGGCATGGCTGCGGCTCAGGGACGACTGTCGGACGACGCTGGCGGAATGGACGACGGGGAGAAAGGGGACGAGCGTGAGAGCAGGACGGATCAGGCTCCGCTGCCCTTCCGGGCCGCCGTCGACGCACTGAGGGCCGCGCGGGTGCGGCCGCAGGTGGAGATCGAGCAGGTCCGGCCGCCGCAGCGGCTGGCGCCCTTCGCGTACGCGCTGGAGGCCGCGGTCGTCGACGGCGAGCAGGACCTGGCCGACGGCCGTCTGGTGCTGCTGCACGACCCGGCCGGGCACGACGCCTGGCGCGGCACCTTCCGGCTGGTGACCCTGGTGCGGGCCGAACTGGAGCCGGAGATGGCCGCCGATCCGCTCCTGCCGGAGGTGTGCTGGTCCTGGCTGACCGGGGCGCTGCAGGCCCGCGGTCTGTCGTACGGCGAGCCCAGTGGCACGGTGACCCGGGCGAGCTCGCACTACTTCGGCGGGCTGTCGTCGCGCCCGGCCGCCTCGCAGATCGAGATTCGCGCCTCCTGGACGCCGCGCGAGGGTCTGGGCGGTGTTCCGGACACGGGCGCCCACCTGGGCTCCTGGTGCGACCTGCTGGCCCAGGTCGCGGGTCTGCCGCCGGCCGGGCCGGGTGACGCGTCCGTGGTGACGCTGCCGCAGAGACGCGACCCGCAGTCCCGCTGAGCCGAGCCTCCCCGTACGCCTCACCGACGCCTCTTACCGGTCCCTTGCCGTGTCTTTGTCGATACGACCACTTTCGGGCACGTATCGCTCCCGAACGACCCCGAACGGCCCCGAGTGAACCGATTCGACCTTCGGGTGATCGACAACGTGTCCGAATTGCACGCATTGGTACTCACCAGATCGTGATCATTCTCTAAAGGACAACAGGTTTGCTGCCGAAGACGACTGTGACCTTGCAAGCACGGTTGTCCCGGCTTCCTCCCCACAAGCCGGCCCCGTCCCCCCCCACCCCCCAGGAGGCCTGGTGTCCGTTCTCCTCGAGCAGCCCTCAAGCCTGGTCGCCTACCGCCCGAACAAGCCGACCGCCATGGTCGTCGTGGCGGACCCGCGCGTCCGTTCCACCGTCACCCGTCATCTGTGGGCGCTCGGAGTCCGTGACGTCATCGAGGCGTCGTCCGTCGCGGAGGCCCGTCCCCGCATCGGCAACCCGCGTGACATCTGCGTCGCCGACGTCCACCTGCCCGACGGGTCCGGACTCACCCTGCTGTCCGAGACCCGTGCCGCCGGCTGGCCCAACGGCCTGGCCCTGTCCGCCGCCGACGACATCGGCGCCGTCCGCAACGCCCTCGCGGGCGGGGTGAAGGGCTATGTCGTCACCGGCACCCGCACCAACGTCGGGCTCCCCACCCGACCGGGCGCAGCCCCCATCGGCGCCGCCCGACTGCACCGCCGTCCCCCGGGCGCCCCGAGCCACCCGGGTGGCTACCGGGAGTTGTCGGGACGCGAGGTCGAGGTCCTGCGACTGGTCGCCGAGGGTCAGTCCAACAAGGCGATCGGCGTCTCGATGGGCCTGTCCGCGCTGACCGTCAAGAGCCACCTCGCCCGTATCGCCCGCAAGCTCGGCACCGGCGACCGCGCCGGCATGGTCGCCGTCGCCCTGCGGACCGGAATCATCCACTGACACCGCCGGGTGGCGCCCCGGGGCACACCCGGGCCGCTCGCCCGAGCCGCTCCCACCGGCCCCCGCCCGGTTCATCCCGCCTCGCCGCCCCGCCTCGCCTCCCCCGTCTCCTGATCCGCCCCCACCCCTGATTTCCATCCCCCTCCTCGTCCCCCGTCCGTCCGTCACCCGTCACCCGTCCGCCGCCCTGTTCACCCCCTTTTTCTTCCCGCGGTCCTTCCTCCCCGCCGCGCCGCGCCCCGGTGCAGCGACGGCCCCTTCCCCCTGTACCGGTCGTCAACCGGACATGTCGCCGACCTGACCGGTTTACGACCCCCGGCGCCCGCCGACGGAACGTTCCGCCGACAGGTCGTGCGCGATGATCACGTACGTCAGGCCGAGCTCCTGCTGGAGGTCGTCCATGAGGTTCACGACCTGCGCC
>NZ_JBSFRB010000066.1:0-26990 GCF_053589015.1 Streptomyces sp. NPDC003393
GGCGGAGACGCCAAACGCCTGTGGAGCGCCGGTAAGACGGGCACCCGTGCCCGCACAGCGTGGTGAAGCAGGAAGCCCCCGGAAGGGTCAGACGATCCAGGCCGGAAGCCCTGGACTTCAGGCCAGGGAGCACGTCAACTCTTTATGAAGTTGGGTCCGGCGTCGGAAGCGAGGACCTTGTGGGACCCGGTGGCCGCCGGTGCGGCCGGCGCCGCGCTCGACTCCGTGACGACGAGCCCCGTCAGCGCGGTGAGACCCAGCATCAGCAGGGCGGTGCGAACGGCCAGATTTCCCATGGGATGTCCCTTCAGTCGCTGTGTCCACGGTCACGCCTGAGGCGCTTGCGCCGAAACCTGTAACCGTCCCCCGGTTGGAACGAGCGCCGACGGACGAGCCCGCGCCTCGCGACGTCCCGCTGGTCGGTTCGGTCGGTCGCGGGCCGGGAGCCGTCAGATGTGCCCTCGGCACGCATCACTGTCGCCGATCCGGTTCCCGATCGGTTCCCGGGCGGCTACCCGCACCGGTCGGGTGCTGTGGACAGGGCCGGGCGGCCGGGACAGGATCGTCACCGCGACCGCGACCGCCGTCGCGGCCCGCCCCGCCGTCCGCGTCCGGGCAGCGCCCCGGGCCCTCGTGTCACCAGCCCGGACGGGCCCGCTTTCCGAACATCGGTCCCTGTGGCTGCGGCGGCGGTGGGGTGCCGGGACGCAGCGGCAGCGCGATCAGCATGCCCGCGACGAAGCCGAACACGTGGGCCACGTACGCCACGGTGCCGGCGCTGGAGACGCCCTGGCCGGTGGAGTACAGCGCCTGGAGCACGAACCAGAAACCCAGGACGATCCAGGCGGGCAGCCGCAAGGGCAGGAAGAGCAGGAACGGGACCAGGATCCAGACCCTGACCCGTGGATACAGCACGAGATACGCGCCGAGGACGCCCGCGATCGCCCCCGACGCGCCGATCAGCGGCCGGCCGGAGTCGGCGTCGAGCAGCGCGAAGCCGTACCCGGCCGCGTAGCCGCAGGCCACGTAGAACAGCAGGTACCGCACATGGCCCATGCGGTCCTCGATGTTGTTGCCGAAGATCAGCAGGAACAGCATGTTGCCCAGCAGATGCACCCAACTGCCGTGCAGGAACATCGACGTGAACACCGACAGCTCGGCCGACTTGTCGTACGCCGGCGGGCCCAGCACACAGCCCGGCCCGTGCAGGCCCACCCCGACCTGGCCGGTCGGCACCAGCGACGGCATCCAGTGATGGATCAGCTCGCGCGGCACCAGGGCGTAGTGCTGCGTGAACGCCTCCAGATGGCACAGCTGGGCCAGTGTGCCGCCGCCCGTGACGGAACCGGAGACGCCCGGTGTGCGCAGGAACACGACGACGTTCGCGGCGATCAGGGCGTACGTCACCCAAGGGGTGCGCCGCACCGGGTTCAGATCATGGACGGGGATGACCACAGAGAAGTACTGCCCCCGATGCGCCCGGTGAATCGGTGAACGCCGCCGTCCGCCGGTCCGTATGACCCCCTGACACGAGGCGGCGCGGCGACCCGCGGCCGCGCGCGGACACGGCGACACGAAGAGGCGAGGAGCAGGCGATGAGCGACCGAGGAACCCCTGCGATGCACGCACTGCCCGACGGCGAGGCCGAGCTCTCCCTGGTGGTGCGGCTGCCGTGGGAGGACGTCGCCCGGCTCGGTCAGGAGGCCGGGCGGCTGGCGGCCCAGGCACAGCGGCCGGTGACGCTCGACGAGGCCGTCAGCCACCGGCTGCGCTCCACCCGTCCACCGGCCGCGCACGCCCGGCCGGGCGGGGAACAGCACGCCACGGCGGCGGCCGGCAGCGGCTCCGTCTCGTCGCTGCCCCGACTCAACGGCAGCACGGCATAGCCCCGGATCGGATGGCGGTCCGGAGCGGACGGCGGGTCGCGGCCGGCCGCGGGCGACGGTACCGGCGCGGTGCTCAGCGCGCGCCGGCGCGGACCTTGACCGCGGCCTTCCTGGCGGCCACCAGCACCGGGTCCCAGACCGGTGAGAACGGCGGCGCGTACCCCAGGTCCAGCGCCGTCATCTGCTCCACCGTCATGCCCGCCGTCAGGGCGACCGCCGCGACGTCCACCCGCTTCGCCGCGCCTTCCCGGCCCACGATCTGCACGCCCAGGAGACGCCCGGTACGGCGTTCGGCGAGCATCTTCACCGTCATGGGGGAGGCGCCCGGGTAGTAGCCGGCGCGGCTCGTCGACTCGATCGTGACCGTCTCGAACTGCAGCCCGACCCGGTGGGCGTCCTTCTCGCGCAGTCCGGTACGCGCGATCTCCAGGTCGCACACCTTGCTCACCGCGGTGCCGACCACGCCGGGGAACGTGGCGTAGCCGCCGCCGACGTTGGTGCCGATGATTTGGCCGTGCTTGTTGGCGTGGGTGCCCAGCGGCACGTAGCGCTGCTGTCCCAGGACCAGGTCGAGAACCTCGACGCAGTCGCCGCCCGCCCAGATGTTCTCGTGCCCGCGCACCCGCATCGCCAGATCGGTGAGCAGCCCGCCGTGGGTGCCGACCGGCAGCCCGGCCGCCCGCGCGGGCCCCGTCTCGGGGCGTACGCCGATGCCCAGCACCACCACGTCCGCCGGATACTCGGCGTCCTGGGTGGCCACCGCCCGGACACGGCCGTCCTCACCGGTGAGCACCTTGGTCACCTCGGCCTCGCCGACCATGGTGATGCCGAGGCCCACCATGGCCTCGTGCACCAGGCGGCCCATGTCCGGGTCGAGAGTGGACATGGGCTCGGTGCCGCGGTTGACGACCGTCACCTCGTAACCGCGGTTGATGAGGGCCTCGGCCATCTCCACGCCGATGTAGCCGGCACCGACCACGACGGCCCTGCGACCCCGCTCGCGGCCCAGGCTGTCGAGCAGCGCCTGCCCGTCGTCCAGGGTCTGCACGCCGTGCACCCCCGGCGCATCGGCGCCGGGCATCGGGGGGCGGATCGGCCGCGCCCCGGTGGCGATCACGAGTTTGTCGTAGGGCGTCCAGTACTCGGCGCCGGAATCGACCTCCCGCGCGCGGACCCGGCCCGCGGCCACGTCGATCTCCGTCACCTCGGTACGCATCCGCAGATCGATGTCCCGGGCGCGGTGCTCCTCGGGGGTACGGGCGATCAGCCGGTCCCGCTCGTCGACGTCGCCGCCCACCCAGTAGGGGATGCCGCAGGCCGAGAACGAGGCGAAGTGGCCTCGCTCGAACGCCACGATCTCCAGCTCCCCGGGTCCGCGCAGCCGTCGCGCCTGCGACGCCGCGGACATGCCCGCGGCGTCGCCGCCGATCACGACCAGCCGTTCCCGCGCCCCGCGCCCGGCCCTGTCATCCCTCGCGCCGTTCATGTCCATGCGAACAACGCTAAAGGGCTGTCCCGGCCCGCGACGGACGTCAGTCCCGCGCGCCGCCCTCGCCGCCCGGGGCCGGACGCTCGCCCTGCGGGGGGACGGGCCGGGCCGCGGGCAGCGGGCCGAGCGCGGTCGTCGCGGGCGCCGCGTCGGCCGTAGCCGACCCACCGGCCGTACGGCGCGGCAGCCGGGGCCGTACGACCCGCAGCCACAGCAGGACGACCAGCGCCGCCGTGACGGCGAACGGGAGGACCGCGCCGAGGGCGAGGGCGATCCAGCGGACCACGGTGACGAACACGTGCCAGCCGCCGCTCAGCGCGTCCGCGAAGCCCGGCTCGTCGTGCGTGGCGGGCTTCTTCCGCACCGGCGTCTCGGACAGCGACAGGGTGATGGTGGCCAGGCTCGTACGGTCCTTCAGGGACGCCTGCTGGGCGAGCAGCGACTCCAGGTCGGCCTCGCGGCGGCTCAACTCGCTCTCCAGGCTCACCACGTCGCTCAGGTCGCTCGCCTGGTCCATCAGGTCGCGGACCCGGGCCACGCTGGCACGCTGCGACTTGATGCGGCTGTCGACGTCGACGACCTGGTCGGTGACGTCCTGGGCCTGGACGGTGCGCGAGACGAGCTTGCCGGTGCCCTGCAGATCGGTGAGAACCTCGTCGTACCGGTCGGCGGGCACGCGCAGCACGACGCGGGTCCGTTCGTGCCCCTCCTCGTCCCGGCTCGTGTTCTCGTCGCCGACGTAGCCGCCCGCGCTCTCGGTGGCCGTACGGGCCGCCTCGAGCGCCGCGGGCACGTCCTTGACCTCCACGGTCAGCGAGGCGGTGCGGACGATGTGGCTGGTGAGCTTCGGCGGGGCGGTGGCCTTCGCACCGGAGGCCGTACCGCCACCGCGGCCCGAGGCGCCGCGCTGGGCCTCGCCCCCGGCGGCGCTGTCGGCCGCGGTCTTCCCGGCGTGATCCGAGCCGCCCCCCGCGCTGCACCCGGCGACCGCCAGCGCCGCCGCGAGCAGCAGAGCGGCCAGGGCGGACGCGGGCCGGGCGGAACGCCCGACAGGACGCCGCTCGTGATGCCGGTCGGTCGGGCGCGGGAATCGTCGTGCGCGCATGCGGTGTACCCCCAGGCTCGTCGTGAAGGCGACGGTGACGTGGACATGGACGTCTCTTCGACGCCCGGCCCCTGCGGGACGTTGGCCGAAAACGGTTCCGATGCGGTCACGGTCGGGACTCGCGACGGCCACCGGTCCGGACGAGGGGCGATCACGGCCGGGCGCGGGGGCGGGCACGGCCGGCCGCGCGCCGCGAACCGTCCCTGGTCCCAGGGGCGTCGCGGCGGTGCCGAACGGGTCTGAGAAAGTGGAGGACATGAGCGCAACGGGCAGGGACATGGGCCATGTCGTCGTCATCGGAGCGGGGATCGCGGGGCTGGCCGCCGCGCACCGGCTGCTGGAGCGCGGGGCGCGGGTGACCGTGCTGGAGGCGGCCGGCCGCGTCGGCGGCAAGCTGCTGCCCGGCGAGATCGCGGGTGTGCGCGTCGACCTGGGCGCCGAGTCGATGCTGGCCCGCCGCCCCGAGGCCGTGACCCTCGCGCGCGAGGCGGGCCTGGCGGACCGGCTGCAGCCGCCGGCCACCGCGAGCGCCTCGATCTGGACCCGCGGCGCTCTGCGCCCCATGCCCAAGGGCCATGTGATGGGCGTCCCCGGCACTGCCGCCGCGCTCGCCGGACTGCTCTCCGAGGAGGGCCTGGCGCGCATCGAACGCGACGCCGACCTGCCCCGCACCGAGGTCGGCGACGACGTGGCCGTCGGAGAGTACGTGGCGTCGCGCCTGGGCCGCGAGGTCGTCGACCGCCTGGTCGAGCCGCTGCTCGGCGGGGTCTACGCGGGCGACGCGTACCGCATCTCGATGCGCTCGGCCGTCCCGCAGCTCTTCGAGGCCGCGCGGACGCACGACTCGCTCACCGAGGCCGTCCGCGAGATCCAGGCCCGGACGGCCGGGGCGCGGCAGACCGGCCCGGTCTTCATGGGCATCGAGGGCGGAGTGGGCCGGCTCCCGCTCGCCGTGGCCGAATCGGTGCGGGCACGCGGCGGCGAGATCCTGACCGGGACCCCCGTGACCGAGCTACGCCGGCAGGCACCGACCGCGCCCGGGGCGCCGGCGGCCTGGCGGGTGGCGGCCGGGGACCGGGTGCTGCACGCGGACGCCGTGGTGGTCGCCACGCCCGCGCCGGCCGCCGCCGAGCTGCTGCGTGCCGAGTCCCCGGCGGCCGCGGCGGAGCTGCGGGCCGTCGAGTACGCCTCGATGGCCCTGATCACCCTCGCCTACCGTCGTGCCGACGCCGAGCGGCTCCCCGAGGGCAGCGGCTTCCTGGTGCCGCCTGTCGACGGGCGCACCATCAAGGCCTCGACCTTCGCCTCCCGCAAGTGGGGATGGATCGCCGACGACGACCCGGACGTGATGGTGCTGCGCACCTCGGTCGGCCGCCACGGCGAGACGGAGATCCTGGGACGGGAGGACGCCGAACTCGT
The DNA here is from genome assembly GCF_053589015.1 of Streptomyces sp. NPDC003393. Taxonomy (NCBI): domain Bacteria; kingdom Bacillati; phylum Actinomycetota; class Actinomycetes; order Kitasatosporales; family Streptomycetaceae; genus Streptomyces; species Streptomyces sp. NPDC003393. The sequence continues at coordinate 5,900 of NZ_JBSFRB010000066.1, forward strand.
GGACGTCTCCCGGCGCGACCTGCGGGAGGCCACCGGCCTGGCGGCCGCGCCGCTCCAGACCCGGGTCACCCGCTGGACCGACGGCCTACCCCAGTACCCCGTCGGGCACCACGCGCGCGTGGTCCGCATCCGCGAGCACGTCGGCAAGCTCCCGGGCCTCGCGGTGTGCGGCGCGGCCTACGACGGCGTGGGCATCCCGGCCTGCATCGCGAGCGCCGAGGCGGCCGTGGACCAGTTGCGGGGCGACCTGCGGACTGTGCAGGAGCTCACCGCCCACCCGGTGCAGAGTCTGCACGGCGGAGCGGGAGAATAGGGACCATGAGTGACGATGCTCCCACCACCGAGCCCGCCAGGATCCCGAACAAGGGCAAGCTGGCCAAGGACCTCAACGAGGTCATCCGTTACACGCTGTGGTCCGTCTTCAAGCTGAAGGACGTCCTCCCCGAGGACCGTGCGGGCTACGCCGACGAGGTCCAGGAGCTGTTCGACCAGCTCGCCGCCAAGGACGTGACCATCCGTGGCACGTACGACGTCTCCGGCCTGCGCGCCGACGCCGACCTCATGATCTGGTGGCACGCGGAGACCGCCGACCAGCTCCAGGAGGCGTACAACCTCTTCCGTCGCACCCGGCTGGGTCGCGCGCTGGAGCCGGTGTGGTCGAACATGGCGCTGCACCGCCCGGCCGAGTTCAACCGCTCGCACATCCCGGCGTTCCTCGCCGACGAGACGCCGCGCAACTACGTCAGCGTCTACCCGTTCGTACGCTCCTACGAGTGGTACCTGCTGCCCGACGAGGACCGCCGCCGGATGCTCGCCGACCACGGCAAGATGGCCCGGGACTACCCGGACGTGCGCGCGAACACGGTCGCGTCCTTCTCCCTGGGCGACTACGAGTGGCTGCTCGCCTTCGAGGCCGACGAGCTGTACCGCATCGTCGACCTCATGCGGCATCTGCGGGGCGCGGAGGCGCGGATGCACGTCCGCGAGGAGGTCCCGTTCTTCACGGGTCGCCGCAAGGACATCGCGGACCTGGTCGCGGGCCTCGCCTGATCATGGCTGATCGCCGCTGACCGTTCGGGTCCGGTCCGCCGGCCTCTCCCCACCGGGGCCGGCCGGCGGCTCGTCGGGGCGGTCACTCCCGCCAGGGCTGGTCGCGGTGGGCGAAGGCCGCGCGCAACTCGGGTTCGCCGATCGCGCGGATGCCGCGCACGGCCACGGAGGCCAGGTAGGCGCGCTCGTCGCCGGGCCCCTTCGCGCGCCGGGCCAGCGCGTCGAGCAGCCGCTGCCCGGCCGGGGACGCCCAGCGCGAGCAGGGGCGGGTCTCGACGCGGGCTATGCCCAGACAGCTCAGGGTGAGCGCGAGCGGCAGCGCGAACCAAAGGGCGACCAGATCACGTGGCATCCCGGTCGGACCGGGCAGCAGCAGCGCGGCCGCGCCCAGCGCGAGGACGGCCAGCGCGGCGCCCCGCACCTGGCGGATGCCGGCGGCGACCGTCGACGCCGTGCCCTCGGGCACGGCCAGCCCCGCGCTGACCAGCCGGTCGGCCAGGTGGCGCACCGAGTCCGCGGCGGCCGCGGCCGTCCGTACGGGGGCGATCCGGGACTGCCCCTCCGGGCCGATGGCCCCTATGACAGACCGTTCGATCTCGTCCCGGCCGTGCGGATCCACGACCGTGGCCCAGCCGGTGTGGGCGAGCCACAGCCGGCGCTGACGCGCCATGGAGACGAGCGTCACCTCGGCGACGCGCGCGGGACCACCCGACAGAAAAGCCGCCTCGTACAGGGTCAGCTCGTGTCCCCGGCCCGCGGCCGTGTCGTGCGTCTCGACGGCCGCCGCGCGTACGGCGGCCAGGCACAGCCGGGCACACGCCGCACCGGCGACGGCCCAGGCCAGCAGCAGGAGAAGGACCCAGAACATGACGCGTTTCTATGCCAGAGGTCTGGGAAACTCCATGCCCTGTTCACATTCCGGACGCAGTGTGGCCGGTATGTGACGTTCCGTTTGTTGGGCGAGGTCAGGGTGTCCGGGTCGAAGCGGCCGGGGGCGGGCTGGAGGCGGCGGGCGGCAGGGCGTACGTCGGCGATCCCGGCGCTCCGGACGGGGTGACCGGGACCACCTCGCCCGGCCCGACGCCCGGCACGGCGGTGCCGGAGGGGTCGGCGGTGGCGGGGTCGCCGCTCGCGGCAAGGTCGCGGGCGAGGGCGGCGAAGTCGACGTACCCCGTGGCCTCCAGGACCTTGATGTGGTCCAGCACCGTCGTGTTGGCGTCGTCGGCGAGGTCGCGCACGAGCGAGTTCTGCGTGCTCGCCCGCACCTCGGCGACGAGCGAGAAGACCTTGCCGTGCGCGAGCCGCAGGATGCCGGCGAACCTGCGGTCGTAGTCCTCGCCCTGCGCCGCGCTCAGGGTCTGGAGCCACTGCCTCTGCTGCGCCGTCGGCTCGTTGGGCAGCGTCAGACCGAGCTGGGCGGCCACGTCGCGCACCCGGCGGTCGAGGAAGGTGTGTCCCTCCACGAGGTGCCGGCCCGCCGTCCGTACGGCGTCGGTGGTGCCCTTCTCCTCCGCCTGCTGACCGGCGGGCAGCTCCCACAGGCCGGCGAGCCGCACCTTCGTCAGGAAGTTCCGGTCCAGCTCGGACAGCGGCCCGTACTGCGTCGCCACGGTCCGGGCGCTCAGCAGGTCGGCGGGCGCGGCCGGCCGGTGGGCGTACGACCAGAGCGGGACGAGCAGGGCCAGCACGGTCCCGGCCAGGACCGAGAGGATGACGCCGGTCCCGCTGAAAAGGCCTCGGCCCTGCACGGGGGGTCGCGGTCGCATGGGTGCCTCCTGTCGCGGCACCGCACGTCAGTGCGCTTCGAGGTGGGTGTGACGGCTTGGCATGTTACTGCGACGGGCGCGACGGCCGACGGGCCGGGAGGAAGCGCCTGTAAGTGGCATATGCGGACAAAGGGCGGTGAAGCGGCGCGACGCTCAGGCTGACAAACTGCGCAAACCCCGGCACGAAGCTCCCCAGCCCCCCGCACTGTTGAACCGCACACACCGCCACCGCGACCGTCACCGCCGCAGCAGCACCCGCCGTGCCGCCCGGGCCGCGCGAGTCGCCGGCCCGGAGGACCGCGGGGCCGGTCCCGACCGGTCCAGCCACCACTCCCGCAGCTCGCGCCGGACGCCGTCGTCCGAGGGACGGCCGTCCAGGAGCAGGGACTCCACGAAGTCCATCGCGTCCCGCCGATAGCCACCGCGCAGGGGATGCCGCTGCGCGTAGGCGAGGAACGCGGCCCGGTACCCGTCACCGAGGATCACGGGCAGCTCGGGGGCGATCCTGCCCACGACACCGGCCCGCTTGGCCGCCAGCGCCCGCGCCTGGACGCCGAGCCGTACGCGGTCGAACCCCTCCGGGGCGGGCGTCCCGGCGACCAGGGCGGACAGCAGTGCGGTCTGCGCGAGCGCGAGCCGCTGGCGCGCGGGACCGGTGCCGGCCGTCGGCGCCACCGGCAGGCCGGCGGCGGACGAGGGCGCGGACGTCCGGGGCGGGGCGGGGCGGGCGCCGACGGAGGACGGTGCGGCGGACGTCCGGCCCAGCTCCACGGCCTCCCGGATCGCAGCCAGCTCCCGCTCCAGCTCGCCCGGTTCGGGGAAGTTCTCGTCCCGCTCCAGCAGCACGCCGGGCGGCGACACCCGGGAGGCGAGGTCGGTCAGGACGTCCAGGACCGGCCGCGGAACGGGGTGGGCGTGACTGTCGTGCCAGACCCCGTCCCGCTCGTAGCCGCCCGCCACATGGACGTACGCGATCGCTTCCAGCGGAAGTTCGGCCAGCGCCTTGGCCGGGTCCTCACCCTGGTTGACGTGGTTCGTGTGGAGGTTGGCGACGTCGATCAGCAGACGTACACCGGTGCGGTCGGCCAGTTCGTACAGAAACTGCCCCTCGGTCAGCTCCTCGCCAGGCCACGACAGCAGCGCCGCGATGTTCTCCACGGCGAGCGGCACGGGCAGCGCCTCCTGCGCGATCCTGACGTTCTCGCACAGCACGTCGAGGGTGTCACGGGTGCGCGGCACCGGCAGCAGATGGCCCGCCTCCAGCGGGTCCGAGGCGGTCAGCGGGCCGCCCGCCCGGACGAACGCGATGTGCTCCGTCACCAGCGGCGCGCCGAGGATCTCCGCCCGCTCGGCAAGAGCTTTCAGCCGTTCCCCGTCGGGCCGCTCCGCCCCGCCGAGGCCGAGCGAGACCCCGTGCGGCACGAGGGTCACCCCGCGGGCCCGCAGGCGCAGCAGCGACTCCGGCGGATGCCCGGGGCACACGTTCTCGGCCACCACCTCGACCCAGTCGACGCCCGGCATGCGCTCCACGGCGTCCGCGATCTCCGGCCGCCACCCGATCCCCGTCCCCAGCCGCTCCATCGTCGCCCGTCCCCCCTCACTTCCTCGGTGACGGGGGTATGGCCCGAGCCCCCGGCCGCGAACCGCGCGACCCGCACCTTCAGAGGAACATTTGAGCTTCGCCCGGAAGGCGAGAGGCGGGCGACGCCGTGCCGGACGTCGACCGTCACGCGGCGTCGAAGTCCGACCGCGGCCGGATCTCCACGATGAAGTCCGCGTCGTCCAGGTCACCCTCCTCGACGTGCCAGACGAAGACCCGCACGTGCATCGCGTGGTGCAGGCCGGTCCTCTCCCACTCGCTCATCAGGTCGGCCACGATCTGGCCGATGGCGAACCTGGCGCCCTCCGACGAGTCGGAGGCGGTGATCGCACCGCGCCACCGCTCGGCGTCGCCGTAGGGCCGCCAGCCCTCGGAGCCGTGCGGCTCGAACACCCGGTACGCCCAGTCCGTAGTGGTGTTCATAACACCGATCCTGTCACCGGGAGGCCGCATGCGCGAAGGCCGGGCCCCGGGCGCTCACCACGCTCCGGCGGTGTCGGGTGCGGCGCGCTTCCTCACCGGGATCGCAGCGCCGGGTGGTCCGCGATCACCGTGCAGGAGCCGGGGGCGATCTCCGTGAAGCCCGCGTCGCGGACCAGGGGGAGGCCGCCGGCGGTGAGCTCGTGCCAGTGGACGGGGTCGGCGGTGCGGACGGCGAGCGGGAAACCGGCGCCCTGCCAGTCGGCGCGCTGTTCGTCCGTCAGCTCCCACCAGGCGAGCTGGGCGCCGTGACCGGCCTGCGCCATCGCCTTGCCGGCGGACATCTCCAGATCCGGGTTGAGCCACAGCACCGGGGTGCCCGGGTCGGCGCGGGCCGGCGGCTCCGGGTCGTCGAGGTCGGTGCCGGAGACCTGGAGCTTCGCCAGGTCCTTGGGCCAGCCGTCCAGCGGGACGGGCGGGAAGACCCGTACCTCCGCCGTCTTCCCCGTGACCGTGATGCCGGGCAGGGCCTCGGCCCGCCGCCACTCGGCGCCGCGCGCCCGCCGCACCACCTTGCGGATCCGGGCGTCCTGCCAGTCCCGCACGGCCCGTGCCCACTCGCCGTCGCCCCGGGACCGCTCGTCGCCGAGCAGCACCAGTACCGCGCGGGCCGCCGTCTCCAGCGCGTCGGTACGCGCCGGGGGAGCGGCCCGCTCGATCCGGACGACCAGCGGCAGCACGAACTGCGGGGCCAGGTCGCGCGCCGCGGGCTCGGTGCGGAACGGGCTGTCGGAAGCGGGAGTCTCGTACGTCACGCCCTCAAGTGTGCCAACCGTCGTGCGCGCGAGAGGATGACCCCCATGCGAGACGATCTCCGGCTGGACGGCGTCGGCCGCCGCTACGGCCTGCGCGGCCCCTGGGTCCTGCGCGGAGTCGACCTGGCGATCCGGCCCGGCACCCTGTGCGGCCGCCGTCCTGCTGCCCGTCGCCGCCTGGCTGGTACGGATCTGTGCCGGCGGCGAGCCCGCCGCGGCCCGCACCTGCGTCGCGGCGGCGGCCGGTCCCGCGCGGGCGCACCTGGCCTGCCTGCTCGTGGCCTTCGCGGCGTCGGCGGTCCTCGGCGCGGCCGCCATCGCCGTGGTCACGCTGATCAGCGAGCCGGCCGCCGCCGACCACCGCACCCGGGTGCCGCTGCTGCCGGCGGGCGGGTCGGGGCTGCTGGCCGCACTCGTCTGCGCCCTGTTGGGGACGGCCGTCGGTGCGGTCACGAACCGGCCCGTGCTGCGCTCGACCGGCCGCGCGGTGCCCGCGATGCTGCTGGCGGCGCTGCTGTCGACGCTGATGACGGGTTCCCCGGCGCGGGCGGCCGTCAGCGGCCTGGTCACGGTTCGGGGACGGGCCGGGTCCCGCTGCCGCTGCTCCCACTGGCCGGTGCGGTGGTCCTCGCGGCGGCGGCGAGCGCGGCGAGCCGTGCGCTCACCGCGCGCAGATCACCCTGAGCAGGCCGTGCGCTGCGCCTCCTGCCACTCGCAGACCGGGCAGAGAGTGATCCCCTTGTACGACTCCGGGTACTCGGTCGGCTCGCGGCACAGCACGCACTCTGCGTACGGCGGCCCGTCGGCCTTCGGCGGCCTGGCCGTGTCGATCAGGCAGTACCCACCGCTGTCGTCACCGGTACCGCCGTTGACGCCGGTACGGCGCTCGTCGTCCTCGCTCATGACATCAGCCTAGGACGGCGACGATCGCTCCGGTCCGTCCCGCACGTTCGAAGATGATCGGGAGCAGTCAAGGATGATCGAGTGCGGTCAGGAACGGGCGGTCGTCGCCCGGATCATCTCCGACACCTTGACGAAGCGGTATCCCTGCCGGCGCAGCCGCGGCACGACCGCGCGCACGACGCGCTCGGTGGTGGGGGCCGCGCTGCGCGTGCACGAACGCCGGCTGGGCCGTGCGGTCACCCGCCCGGGGCCCCGTGCCGTACAGGGCCCGCCGGTCACCTCGTCCTGCGCTCCAGCGGCTTGGTCGCCGGACCCTGCAGCACCTGGCCGTCGATGCCGAAACGGGAGCCGTGGCACGGACACTCCCAGGCCCGTTCGGCGGAGTTGAAGGAGACCAGACAGCCCAGATGGGTGCAGCGGGCGGAGAGCACGTGCAGGTGGCCCTCGTCGTCGCGGTGCACGGCGTACCGGTCGGTGCCGTGACGGACCACGGCGCCTCCGCCCGGCGGTATCGCCTCCACGGGCGGCGTGGGCCGCAGCCGGTCGCCCACGAAGTGCCGGGCGACCTCCGCCTGGGTCCTGAGGAACGCCGGCGCCTCGCGCACCGCCGTCCGCACCCGGCGGGGGTCGTACAGCTCCCGCCACGCGCAGTCTCGCCCGGTGATCAGCGCCGTGAGCAGCCGTCCCGCCATCATGCCGCCGCTCAGTCCCCAGCCGCCGAAGCCGGTCGCCACATACGCGTGGCGGGCGCCCGCGTGCAGCGGCCCCACCATCGGCACCGTGTCGGTGGGGTCGATGTCCTGGGTGGCCCAGGAGTGGACCAGGTCCACACCGGGGAAGTGCTCCCGTGCCCAGGCGGCCAGGCGGTCGAAGCGGTCCGCGGTGCCGGCGCTGCCCGGCGTGAAGTGCTCTCCGGTGACCACGAGCAGCCGCTGCCCGTCCGCACCGTCCGGCCCGTAGGGCGCGGTACGCACCGAGCGGGTGCCCTCCTCCGGGGTGATGTACATGCCCTCGGGGTCCCGGCCGGCCCCGATCGGTCCCGCGACGACCAGTTCCCGGCGCGGAGAGAGCCGGGCGAACAGCAGCGCCCGGTCGAAGATCGGGTAATGGGTGGCGACCACCACGCTCCGGGCCCGCACCGTCGCGCCCGTCGCGGTCGTCACCCGGCACGGCTCGCCCTCGGACAGACCGCGTACGACGGTGCCCTCGTAGACCCGGCCGCCGCGCTCCACCAGGTCCGCCGTCAGGGCCAGCAGGTACTTGCGCGGATGGAACTGCGCCTGCCCGGCCACCCGGACCGCGCCCGCCACCGGGAACGGCAGCCCGGTCTCCGTCACGAACGCCGCGGGCAGCCCCGCCTCCCGCGCGGCCTCCGCCTCGGCCCGCAGCTCCGCGACCCGGCCCGGGTCACGGACGTAGGTGTACGCGGTGCGCGGCTCCCACTCGCACTCGATGCCCAGCTCGTCCACCAGCGCCTCGGCGCGTTCGATCGCCTCGGACTGCGACCGCGCGTACAGCCGGGCCGCCTCCGCGTCGCGGGTGCGCCGCAGCTTGTCGTAGATGAGCGTGTGCAGCGCGGTCAGCTTGGCGGTGGTGTGCCCGGTGACGCCCTCCGCCACCCGCCGCGCCTCCAGCACCGCCACGCCCAGTCCGGCCCGTGTCAGCTCGTAGGCGGTGCTCAGCCCGGCCACGCCCGCGCCGATCACCACCACGTCGACGTCCAGATCCTCCGTGAGCGGGGGGCGAGGCGGCGGCCCCGGAGCCGTTTCCACCCAGTACGAACCGCTGACGCGCCGCTGCTCGTGTCGCCCGCCGGGCTGCTCCCGCGGCCCTTGGTCTCTCTGTTCGCTCATGCCGGCCGGGTACCCCGGCCGCACCCGCCTGACCGCGGACACGGGAACCGGCTGAGCGGTACGGGCGCCTCAGCCACGCGCGACCGGACGGGCCGAGCGGCGCGGGCGCCTCAGCCGCGCGGCGGTCCGGCGGTCCGGCGGCGCCTTCTCACTGCTCGGGCGGCCTCGTCGAGGCGGCGTCGGCGGCCGCCCGGACCGGCGCGATCGAGGCGGGGTCCAAGGGGGGCTCGGGTTCCCCGCCCGGGGCGGGGAGCTGGGGCTCGCCGTCCGGGTGGGCTTCGCCGGCGCCTTCGGCCTCGGTGGAGTCCGCCGGCGCGGAGGCGTCCACCGCGGCCGTCTCCGGGTGCGTGCCGAGGCCGAGCGGCCTCGGAGTCTCCGGTGCCGACGGCGCCTGGGGCTGGCCCGGAGCCTTCTCCAGGAAGCGCAGCAGCTCGACCGGGAAGGGCAGGACCAGCGTGGAGTTCTTCTCGGCGGCGACCGCCGTCACCGTCTGCAGCAGCCGCAGCTGGAGCGCGGAGGGCGTGTCCGCCATCTGCTGCGCCGCCTCGGCCAGCTTCCTGGACGCCTGGAGCTCGGCGTCGGCGTTGATGATCCGGGCCCGCCGGTCCCGGTCCGCCTCCGCCTGCCGGGCCATGGACCGCTTCATCGACTCCGGCAGGGAGACGTCCTTGATCTCCACACGGTCGATCTGCACACCCCACCCGATGGCGGGGCTGTCGATCATCAGCTCGAGTCCCTGGTTGAGCTTCTCGCGATTGGACAGCAGGTCGTCGAGATCGCTCTTGCCGATGATCGAGCGCAGGGACGTCTGTGCCATCTGGGACACCGCGAACCGGTAGTCCTCCACCTGGATGATCGCGTTGGCCGCGTCGACGACCTTGAAGTACACGACCGCGTCCACCCGCACCGTCACGTTGTCCCGGGTGATGCCCTCCTGGGCGGGGATCGGCAGCGTGACGATCTGCATGTTGACCTTGTACAGCCGGTCCACGAACGGGACGATCATCGTGAAACCGGGCGGGCGCACGCCACCGGCGAACCGCCCGAGCCGCAGCACCACACCGCGCTCGTACTGCTTGACGACCCGAGCCGCCGCCGAGAGGTACACGAGACCCGCGCAGCCCGCGGCGATCACGGCGGTCAATAGGTCCTGAAGCATGATGACGACTCCTCGCCCAGTCGTCCGTGCGCCCGTTCAGGGGCCTTCTTCCACCATATGCCCCGTCCCAGGGCCGTGAGACCGTCCCGGAGCCCCTGAACGCGAGACCGTCACCGGGTCGTGACGTGCGCTCGCGGGGCGGTGGGCGAGGACCGCGCCCCCGAGCCGGTCAGGGGGTGTCGACGAGCCCCTTGGCGTCCCGGGCGAGTGCGGTCAGCCGGGATATCGCGCGGAAGTACTTCTTGCGGTAGCCGCCCTTCAGCATCTCCTCGCTGAACAGCCGGTCGAAGGGCAGCCCGGAGGCCAGCACCGGCACCTCACGGTCGTAGAGCCGGTCCGCGAGGACGACCAGCCGCAGTGCCGTCGACTGGTCCGGCACCGGCCGCACACCGGTGAGGCACACGACCCCGATGCCGTCGGTCAGCGCGCCGTAGCGGCTGGGGTGCACCCGGGCCAGGTGCTCCAGCAGCCCGGGGAAGTCGTCGAGCGAGGCGTTCCGCGCGATGTGCGCCGCCTTCTTCACCTGCTCGTCGGAGTACGGCGCCGGGGCCTCGGGCAGCCCGCGGTGGCGGTAGTCCTCGCCGTCGATGCGCTGCGTGCGGAAGTGCGCCGACAGGCCCTGGATCTCGCGCAGGAAGTCGACGGCCGCGAACCGGCCCTCGCCGAGCTTGCCCGGCAGCGTGTTGGAGGTGGCGGCCAGGGCGACGCCCGCGTCGACCAGCCGGCCGAGCAGGGTGGACACCAGCACGGTGTCGCCGGGGTCGTCCAGCTCGAACTCGTCGATGCACAGCAGACGGTGCCCGGACAGGGTCTCGACCGTCTTCTGGAAGCCCAGCGCGCCGACCAGGTTGGTCAGCTCCACGAACGTGCCGAACGCCTTGCGGGCGGGCTCGGCCGGGGTGGCGTGCCACAGGGAGGCCAGCAGGTGGGTCTTGCCGACGCCGTAGCCGCCGTCCAGGTAGACCCCGCGCGGCCCGGCGGGCGTCCTGGCGGCCTTGCTCCTGCCCTTGCCGAAGCCGAACAGGCCGCGCCGGACGGTCCCGTCGGCGGGCGCCCCGCCGAGTCCGGCGGCGAACTCCTCCAGGACCCGGACGGCCTCCGTCTGGCTGGGCTGGTTCGCGTCCGGGATGTACGTCGCGAAGCGCACCGCGTCGAAGCGCGGCGGCGGCACCATCTCGGCGACCAGCCGGTCCGCGGGGACGTGCGGCTCACGGGCGCACAGGGACACGGGGGCGGCGCCGGTGACGGGAGTCAGGCCGGAGGCGGCAGTGGAGGACGACACGGTTCCCCATGGTAAGCCGCGTGGAACACTGCACGGCATGCGACGCCTGTTCCCTGTGACCGACGAAACAGCAGCCCAGGCCCCCGGCGAGGGCCGCGAGCCCGGTGCCGCGGGCGCGCCGGACGGCCCCGCGGACCGCGAGTGGACTCTCGCCGAGCTGGCCGCGGCCTACGCCTACCCCGAGCCCGAGGCCGCGGGGCGCACGCCGTGGCTGCGGGCCAACATGGTGTCCACGCTGGACGGGGCGGCCCAGCACGAGGGCCGTTCGCGGCCCATCTCCGGCGCCGCCGACATGCGGATCTTCGGCACGCTGCGGGCGCTGGCCGACGTGGTGGTGGTCGGGGCCGAGACAGTGCGGCAGGAGGGGTACCGGCCGGCCCGTGCGCGCAAGGAGTCCGAGGCGGTGCGGGAGGCTGCCGGACAGGGGCCCGCCCCGGCGATCGCGGTGGTCACCGCGAGCCTGGAGCTGGACTTCACGCTCCCGCTGTTCACCTCGCCCCTGGTGCCCACGCTGATCCTCACGGGCGCCGCCGCGGCACCGGACCGGATCGCGGCCGCGGAGAAGGCGGGCGCCCGGGTGGTGATCGCGGGGGACGGCATGGGCATCGACCCGGCCCGCGCGATGCGGGCGCTGGCCGAGCTGGGTCACACCCGCCTGCTCACCGAGGGCGGTCCGCGGCTGCTCGGCCAGTTCGTGGCCTCGGACGTGCTCGACGAGCTGTGCCTGACCGTCTCCCCGATGCTCACCGCGGGGGACGCCCAGCGCATCGCGGGCGGCCCCTCCGTCTCCGTCCCGCACCGCTTCACACTGGCCTCGCTGCTGGAGGAGGACGGCTTCCTGTTCGGCCGGTACCGGCGGACGTGACCGGCCCGAGGCCCGGCAGGCGGACGGAACCACCGCGCCACCCCGGTAAGTGCACCTCGGTGCCCGCCGGCAACCGGAAGTGACAATTCCGTTCTGTTGATGGTGGGTGCACTCAGTTCCGGCGAAACCGGCGCCGACGCAAGGCAGGATGGTTTCTGCTGGGGAACTTGTCCGTTCCCCGGCCGTAGGCAGAGGGCGGCGCGGCGCGGCTCTCGGAGCAGAAAGGGCGCCTGGTGTTCACAAGCGTATTGATGATCGAGAAGGCCCTGACGTCCGCTGACGTGGAGTTCGTCACCACCCTGCACGGTGAGGAGCCGGTCTCCTTCCACGTGCTGCTCCAGCCGCGTGGCGAGCAGGCCGACCGGCTGCTGCGGGCCATCGACGACATCGCGCTCGGCGAGATCGACGAAGCGGCGCGCGAGGGCGAGACACCCGAGGGCGCGGCGGCGAAGAGCGAGGGGGAGCGGGCCCTGGAGGTCTCCCTCAAGGCGCTGCGCGGCGCGGGCGGCGAGGCCGAGGGCCGGCTGGTGGAGGACCATCCGCTGGACGCCCTGAAGTCCCTGGTCGCGGAGGTCGGCGCGGACGAGGTGATCGTCCTGACCGATCCGCACTACGTGGAGGAGTTCTTCCACCGGGACTGGGCCTCACGGGCCCGCCACAAGGTCGGCGTGCCGGTCCTGAAGCTGTTCTCGCACAGCAAGGCATAGGCTTGGGCGGCGCCCCCGAACCCGGGTGCGCGCACCGTCGTACCGCAGTCGTACCACCTGGGAGAAAAGCGCATGGCACCCGGCCTTCCTACCGCCATGGACCGACCGCACTTCATCGGCATCGGCGGCGCCGGGATGTCGGGCATCGCCAAGATCCTCGCCCAGCGCGGCGCGCGGGTCGCGGGCAGTGACGCCAAGGACTCCGCGACCGCCGAGGCGCTGCGCGCGCTGGGCGCCACCGTGCACATCGGGCACGCGGCCGAGCACCTGGCCGACGACGCCAGCTGTGTCGTCGTCTCCTCCGCCATCCGCCAGGACAACCCCGAGCTGGCGCGCGCCACCGAGCTCGGCATCCCGGTCGTCCACCGCTCCGACGCCCTGGCCGCCCTGATGACGGGACTGCGCCCGATCGCGGTCGCCGGTACGCACGGCAAGACGACCACGACCTCCATGCTGGCGGTCTCCCTCTCCGAGCTGGGCCTGGACCCCTCCTACGCCATCGGCGGCGACCTGGACGCCCCCGGCTCCAACGCGCTGCACGGCGAGGGCGACATCTTCGTGGCCGAGGCCGACGAATCGGACCGCAGCTTCCACAAGTACGCGCCCGAGGTCGCCATCGTCCTCAACGTGGAACTGGACCACCACGCCAACTACGCCTCGATGGACGAGATCTACGAGTCCTTCGAGACCTTCGCCCAGAAGATCGTCCCCGGCGGCACCCTGGTGATCGCGGCCGACCACGAGGGCGCGCGCGAGCTGACCGGGCGCCTCGCCGGCACGGTGCGGACGGTGACGTACGGCGAGTCGGCCGACGCGGACGTGCGCATCCTCTCGGTGGTGCCGCAGGGCCTGCGGAGCGAGGTCACCGTGGAGCTGGACGGCGCCCCGCTCACCTTCTCGGTCTCCGTACCCGGTCGGCACTACGCGCACAACGCCGTCGCCGCGCTGGCCGCCGGCGTGGCCCTCGGCATCCCGGCCGCCGAGCTGGCCCCCGCCCTGGCCGCCTACACCGGAGTCAAGCGGCGACTGCAGCTCAAGGGCGAGGCCGCCGGCGTCCAGGTGATCGACTCCTACGCCCACCACCCGACCGAGATGACCGCCGACCTGGAGGCGATGCGCGGCGCCGCGGGCCACGCCCGGATCCTGGTCGTCTTCCAGCCGCACCTGTTCTCCCGCACCCAGGAGCTCGGCAAGGAGATGGGGCAGGCGCTCGCCCTCGCCGACGCCTCCGTGGTCCTGGACATCTACCCCGCCCGTGAGGACCCGATCCCCGGCGTCACCAGCGAGCTGATCATCGAGGCGTCCCGGGCCGCCGGCGCCGACGTCACGGCCGTCCACGACAAGGTGGAGGTGCCGGACGTGATCGCGGGAATGGCGAAGGCGGGCGATCTCGTTCTGACCATGGGAGCGGGCGATGTCACGGACCTCGGCCCGCGCATCCTGGACCGACTGAACGAGAACTGAAGCGAGGGGCTGAGGCTCATGCCGTACGACGTCGAGAAGCCGGACGAGCAGTGGCGCGCGGAGCTGACCCCGGCCGAGTACGCGGTGCTGCGTCAGGCCGGAACGGAGCCCGCGTTCACCGGTGAGTACACGGACACCAAGACCAAGGGCGTCTACTCCTGCCGGGCCTGCGGTGCCGACCTGTTCACTTCCGACACCAAGTTCGAATCCCACTGCGGCTGGCCGTCCTTCTTCGATCCGAAGGACACCGACGCCGTGGAGCTCCTGGAGGACCGGTCCCACGGGATGGTGCGCACCGAGGTGCGGTGTGCCCGCTGCGGGTCGCACCTCGGGCATGTCTTCGAGGGAGAGGGGTACCCCACGCCCACCGATCAGCGGTACTGCATCAACAGTGTCTCGCTGCGGCTGGCACCGGCCGAGGACTGAGCCGGGGGCCGCGTCAGGGCGCTTTGCGGTGCCCTGACGCGGTGGGACAATATGGGACACAGGTGGCGTCGCCGACGCCGCCGCAGTGTCTCCGCAACTCCGCAGAGGCGGGTGAAAGAGATGGTCACAGCGTCCTACGTCGAACTGGCCGTGGAGCCCCACATGTGGGCCACTCTGGGAGCCTTCATCGGTGGCCTGGTGGTCGTATGCGCGCTCGTGTGGGCGGTGAGCATGGGCATCGGCGTGATGCGCCGTGAACCGGACCGCCCCAAGGATCACGAGCAGCCGCACCTCCCGGTCACCGGAGCCGTCGAGGAGATCAGCGAGATCCGCGAGCCGGACGAGGTGGAGCCCGAGGAAGGGCAGCGGCTCATGCCGTACGAGATCCATCGCGCCGGCACCCGCCGCAGCGAGGACCAGCACCGGCACCGCTGGGCCCCGGGTACCAGCGGATCCTTCGGCAGCGGAGGCCCGGGCGCCCACTGAGCCGAGACCTGGGCGGGCCCCTTCACGGGTCCGCCCCGTTCTCGTCGGGTCCCGTCCACCGCTGCCGCCGGATCTTCACGGGACGCCCCGCCCGGGCGCTTCCGGCCCGCCGCACCCCGAGGCGTGTGGACCAGAGGCTCTAGACTCGCTCCGCAACGGCCCGTGCGACCGTGGCCGAAAGTGAGCAGCTTCTGCCAGACCCGAAGGGTGTTCGGCGTTTGATACGCATAGACACAGTCACCAAGCGGTATCCGGACGGCACGGTCGCGGTCGACCGGCTCTCGCTGGAGATACCGGACCGCTCGATCACCGTCCTCGTCGGACCCTCCGGCTGCGGCAAGACCACCACGCTGCGCATGATCAACCGGATGGTGGAGCCCAGCGAGGGCAGCATCCTCCTGGACGGCGTGGACATCCGCGAACAGCCCGTCAACTCCTTGCGGCGGTCGATGGGTTACGTCATCCAGAACGCCGGGCTGTTCCAGCACCGCACCATCGTCGACAACATCGCCACCGTGCCCCGGCTGCTCGGTTGGAGCAGGAGCAGCTCCCGCGCCCGGGCGCGGGAGCTGATGGAGCGCGTCGGCCTGGACTCCGCACTGGCCAAGCGCTACCCCTACCAGCTGTCGGGCGGACAGCAGCAGCGTGTCGGCGTGGCCCGGGCGCTCGCCGCGGACCCGCCCGTGCTGCTGATGGACGAGCCGTTCTCCGCCGTCGACCCGGTGGTCCGCAAGGGACTTCAGGACGAACTCCTGCGCATCCAGGACGAACTGGGCAAGACCATCGTGTTCGTCACCCACGACATCGACGAGGCCATCAAGCTCGGCACGACGGTCGCGGTGCTGCGCACCGGCGGCCGGCTCGCCCAGTACGCGCCGCCCGCCGAACTGCTCACCGCCCCCGCCGACGCCTTCGTGGAGGACTTCCTCGGCACCGACCGAGGCATCCGCCGGCTCTCCTTCTTCGGCACCGACGGGCTGGAGCTGAGGCGTGCCCCGATGGTCACCGTCGACACCACCGCCGAGGAGGCCGCCGCGCGCTCCGAGGACGACGTGCCGTACCTCCTCGTCACCGACCGCGAGGGCAGGCCCCTCGGCTGGAGCGAGCCGGCCGCGCTCGCCGCCGGACCGGTGGACGTGCCCCGGCTGCTGCCCCACGGACGGCCCTTCCGGCAGGGCGAGGAGTCCCTGCGCGCCGCCCTGGACTGCGCCGTGCTCTCCCCGACGGGCTGGGCCGTCGCCGTGGACGGCACCGGCCGCGCCGTCGGCATCGTCTCGCAGCAGGCCATCGGCGAGGCGATCCGCACGGCCCACGCCGGACGCACCACCGGCGCCGACGACGACGGCGACGGTACCGCCCCCGGTGACGCCGATGCCGCCACCGGCGCCGAGGTCGCCGGATGAACGGCTTCTTCGACCTCCCGAGCGACCTCCAGCACAGCTGGCTCGGCCTGATCGGCCTGCACCTGCGCGAGGCCCTGCTGCCGGTCCTGGCCGGCCTGCTCGTCTCCCTGCCGCTCGCGCAACTGTGCGTGCGCTTCCGCTGGCTGTACCCGCCGGTGCTGGGCCTGACGACCGTCCTCTACGCCATTCCCTCGCTGGCCTTCTTCGTCGTCCTGATCGACTACACCGGCCAGACCGAAGTGACCGTGATGATCCCGCTCGCCGTCTACAGCCTGGTCGTGCTCGTGCCGGCCATCGTCGACGGCGTCCGCTCGGTGCCGCAGGAGACGCTCGCCGCCGCCACCGCCATGGGTTTCGGGCCCCTGCGGCGCTATGTCCAGGTGCAGTTGCCGATCGCGGTGCCCGCCATCTTCGCCGGACTGCGGGTGGCCACCGTGTCGAGCATCTCCCTTGTCAGCGTGGGCATGCTGATCGGCAATCAGGGCGCGCTCGGCAACCTGCTCAACGACGCCAACATCTACCACCGGCCCGAGCTCGCGGTGAACTCCGTGGTCACCACGGCGGCCCTGGCCATCCTCGCCGACGCGGTCCTGGTCCTCGTGCGCCGCCTGCTCACCCCCTGGATGCCGCACGGCACCCGTCGCCGCGCACCGGCCGGGGCCGCCGACGCAGCCGAGGCAGGGCCCGAGCCGGCCGTGCCCGCCCTTAAGGACACCGCCCGGTGAACGTACTGCACTTCGTCAATGTCTTCTTCAGCGACAGCGCCCACTGGCACGGCTACGACGGCATCCCCGCGCGGCTGATCCAGCACATCCGGTACTGCCTGATCGCGCTCGCCCTCGCCGCCGCCATCGGGCTGCCCGTCGGCCTGGTCACCGGGCACTACGGGCGCGGCGGCAACGCCCTCGCCTTCGTCGCGACCGCCGGGCGGGCCCTGCCCAGCTTCGGTCTGCTGGTGCTGATGACCATCCTGCTCGGCTTCGGCCTGGTGCCCGTCATGGTGCCGCTGGTGGTGCTGGCCGTGCCGCCGATCCTGGTGACCACGTACGAGTCGGTGCGTTCCGTGGACCCCTCGCCGGTGGACGCCGCCCGGGGCATGGGCATGCAGGAGTCGCGGATCCTGTTCAAGGTCGAACTGCCCGTCGCGCTCCCGCTGATCCTCAGCGGCCTGCGCTCGGGCGCCATCCAGATCGTCTCCACGGCCACCATCGCCGCGTACATCGGCATCGGCGGACTGGGCCGCTACATCATCGACGGGCTCTACCAGCGCGACTACGAGAAGGTGGTGGGCGGCGCCACACTGGTCGCCGCGCTGGCACTGGCGACCCTCGCGGTGTTCTGGGCGGTGGCGCGGTGGACGGTCTCGCCCGGGGTGCGCAGGAGCGGCTGATCCGGGACGTGCGGCGGCGGCCCCGACAACTCGCCGAGGATCGAAGCCAATCGGTGACCCGGTGGCTCTTGACTGACCGAGAACTGGCTGGATTGGATCGGACAGGTGACTTCTCACCCGAAGAACCCCAGGTCCAGCATGAGGCTCACCGGTGCGGCCGCCGCCGCGCTCGTCACCGTGGCGGCACTCGTCACCGGGTGTTCGTCGTCCTCGGACGACACGTCCGACAACCCGCTCACGGGCGGCGGCACGAGCGGCGACAGCGTCGTCGTCGGCTCCAACAACTTCGCCGAGAGCATCCTGCTCGCCGACATCTACGGCGAGGCCCTGAAGGCCAAGGGCATCAAGGTCACCTACAAGCCCAACATCGGCAGCCGCGAGACCACGTACGGCCTGCTCAAGAACGGCTCGATCACCGTCCTGCCCGAGTACAACGGCGCGCTGCTGGCCTATCTCGACAAGAAGGCCGCCCCGAAGACGGCGGAGGCCACGACGGCGGCGATCACCAGCAAGCTCGACCCGGGCCTGACGCTGCTCGAGCCCGCCTCCGCGCAGAGCAAGGACTCGGTCACCGTCAACGCCGAGACGGCGAAGAAGTACCACCTCACCGCGCAGTCCTCCATCGCCGACCTCAAGGACGCCGCCAAGGACCTCGTCTTCGGCGGCTCGCCCGAGTTCCAGACCCGGCAGCAGGGCCTCCTCGGCCTGAAGACGGTCTACGGACTGCAGTTCAAGTCCTTCAAGGCCCTGGACGCGGGCGGCCCGCTGACCCAGCAGGCCCTGAAGAAGAACACCGTGCAGGTCGCGGACATCTTCACCACCGATCCGACCATCACCGAGGCGAAGTTCGTGGTCCTGAAGGACCCGAAGAACCTCTTCGGCTTCGAGAACGTCCAGCCGCTCGTCCGCAAGGGCAAGCTCTCCCAGAAGGGCGTCGGCGCGCTCAACGCGGTCTCCGCCAAGCTGGACACGGCCACCCTGCTGGACCTGGACACCCAGGTGCAGGCCCAGAAGAAGGACCCGCTCGACGTCGCCAAGGACTGGCTGAAGTCGGCCGGGCTGGCCTGACGTCCCATCAGGTGCCGGCCGTCCGGGCCTCGCCGCGTCGTTTCCCGCGGGCCCGGCGCGGCTCCTGGTCCGGGAGCCAGCCGAAGGCCAGGCAGCTGCCCGTCGCCCCCAGCAGGAGGCCGAGGAGGAAGCCGCCGAGGTTGGAGGTGAGCCAGGTGCCCAGGGACAGCAGGATGCCGGTGAGGGAGTAGAACAGGCGCTGGGCGGGGTTGAAGAGGGTCAGCAGCCCGCAGAGCACCATCAGGGTGGGCAGCAGATAGCCGGCCAGACCCTGCATGCCGATGTGCAGCACGACCTTCAGCGACGCCTTCTCGGTGAGCAGGATCTCCGCCCCGCCCAGCGTGAGCAGCAGCCCGCCCCAGAAGGGGCGGCGAAACCGCCAGCGGCGGAACGCGGCCCGCGGGCCCGGTCGCGGCTCACCCGGGCCCGCCTGCCCTGCGCGTACGTCGTCCGTCATCGGTTCAGCAACCCGTGCCGCTGAACCGGAGCTTGAGGCCCGGCAGCTTGAACACGCCAGCCGTCGTCGCGTAGTTGGTCTGCCGCAGGTGGGCGATGCGCACGGTGTCCGACTGCTGGCTGAAGACGCCCTTGGGGCCCTGTACGCCCGCCTTGGTGAGCGTACTGGCGTCGTTGCCGATCTCGATGTTGTCGAAGGCGGCGTCGCCCGAGAGCTCGGTGGAGTCCGTCGTCAGATCGGTCGCCTGGACCTTCTCGTCGCCGCTGCCCGCGGTGATCAGAAGGTTGGTGCCGCCCAGGTCGACGCTCTGGCACAGCCTGGTGAGCGTCGCGTTCTTGATCGCGGAGGTCACCACCAGTACCTGGCCGCCGGTGTCGCCGGCGTTGGGGCTGTCCTCGGCCATGTTGTCCAGGGCGCCGAACTGCTCGAACCCGGTGCCGTTCAACTCGGTGGCCGTGACGGTGAAGGGCATCCCGGAGATCGCGAACTGAACACCCAGGGCGCCCTGTGCGGTGAGCACCGCCAGGCCCGCCGCCACCAGGGTGGCGGGCACCGCCATGACGGCGGCGCGGCGCAGCCGCACCCGGCCGCGTCGGTCCGCGCCGGGGTGCTGGGGCTGGGGCGTCTCGGGGGTGGGGTCGGCGGACGGTGTGAGGTCCGAGGACGAGGCCATGTCTGCTCCCGTGTGCATGGTCAATGCCGGTCCGGAGTTCAGCGGCCCGTTGCCCTGGCGCGGACAGCGGCTGCCGCACTGCCCGAAGGCGGTTGCCCGCGGTGCAAGGGCTTTCTGGTTACGCGGCAGTAGGTGCGGAGGAAGTTACCGGGGGTTACAGACGGGGTCAAGGCGCTTGTGAAAGAAAGGTGAACCTTCGGCACCTCGGTCGTGCGCAGGGCGTGCCACTTCGGCCGACTCGGCCAACTCCCCCTCCATGCCTTGACGTTGACGACACAACGGGTTTACAACTCTGCGTGGCCTCCCCGGATCCGTGGCGTCGGATCCGTGACGGCGCTTTCGCCGCGCGGCCCGCCGCGCGCCTTCCCGGAGCCGTTCCGCCTGCCGGCCCTTCGCGCACACCATTCACCCGCGCAAGGGCTTTCACGCGCCCCCGCGGCTCTCCCTGCGCACGCACCTCAGGGCGTCCCCGCACCTCGCCCGCCCCCCACACAGAATCGAGGTACCCGCATGCGTACGCGTCCCGTCCTCACCCTCGCGGCCGCCGTCGCCGCGCTCTCGCTCTCCGCGATCGCCCCCGCCGTCGCCGCGGACGGCGCGGTGCTCACCACAGGCGGTCGCGGCGGCACGCCCGTCGCGGTCGGCGACGTGCTCACCGCCTCGCTGGCGAGCGGCACCCCCGCCACCTTCTCCTCCAGCGCGTCCGGCAGCAGCGGAGTCTCCTGCGCCTCGTCGACGTTCACCGCCACCGTCACCGGCAACCCCACCGCACCCGGCACCGCGACCGAGTCGGTGACCGGGCACACCTTCGACAGCGCCAGTTGCACCAGCAACGTCGTCGGTGTGCTCGGCGTCAGCGGCATCACGATCGACAACCTGCCGTACGCGGCCACGGTCACCTCCGACGGCACCCTCACCGTGACCCCGCCCAGCGGCTCCGCCATCCAGGCCACGGTCAAGCTGCGCACCCTGCTGGGCAGCGTCACCTGCGTCTACAGGGCGGCCGCCCTGACCGGGAAGGCCGACAACGCCGCCAACAGCATCACCTTCACCGACCAGCAGTTCGCCAAGGCGTCCGGCTCCTCGCTGTGCTTCGCCAACGGCTACTTCACCGCACAGTACGCCCCGGTGACCGACGCGGGCGCCGCCGTCTACGTCAACTGACCGCTCCCCACGCCGGCCGCGCCGGACACGTCGCCACCCGGGCCGCGCGCCGCCCGGGGGGGGGGGGGGGGCCCCGCGGGGGTAGCCCCCCCCCCCCGGGGCCCCCGGCGGGCCCCCCGCGGCCTGCCCCCCCCACCCCG
>NZ_JBSFRB010000067.1:0-26401 GCF_053589015.1 Streptomyces sp. NPDC003393
TGGAGGCCGCGCGCTGCGTTGCCCACAGGACCTCGGCCTGGTTGGCGGGCAGGTCACTCGCGAAGTCCTTGAGGAATATGTCTTTCTTCAGGTAGCCGCGGCCCTGGAAGGGTAGACGACAATGAGGCGAGGCAGGACAGGGGCGTTGACCACTTCGAATGCAACGGGGCCCCCAGGCCTTGCGGTCCGGTTGCCGGTCCGAACCTGCGCTGGAAGGGGCCTTTGCGATGGCCGCTCATAGCCTCTTGGATAGCTTGTGCGCGGAGGAACGCGATCAGCTGCGTCCGGCGACATCGCGCAGCCCGAGGCCCATGCTGGCCACGCTGACCAACACCCCGTTCTCCGACCCGGCCTGGGTCTATGAGCGGAAATTGGACGGAGAAAGGTGCCTGGGGCAGCGGGATGGGGCAGAGGTCCGGCTGCTCTCGCGAAGCGGGCAATCACTGACGGCGACCTACCCCGAAGTAGCGGACGCCCTTGCCCGCCAGCCCTGTCCCGACTTTGTGGTCGACGGCGAGATCGTCGCCTTCGAAGGCAACCGGACCAGCTTCGCCCTGCTCCAGCAGCGCATGGGCATCACGGATGAACGTCAGGCCCGGGCCAGCCGGATCGCGATCACCTACTATGTGTTCGACCTGCTGCGCCTCGACCGGCAGGATCTCACCGGCCTGCCACTGCGAACCCGCAAGGCCCTGCTGCGCCGCGCCCTGGCCTACACCTCTCCCCTACGCTTCACCAACCACCGCAACAGGATCGGTGAGGCCTACCTGCATCAGGTGTGCCAGTGGGGCTGGGAGGGACTGATCGCCAAGCGAGCCGACAGCAAGTATATGCCCCGGCGGTCCAGGGACTGGCTGAAGTTCAAGTGCGGCAAGCGGCAGGAGTTGGTGATCGGCGGCTTCACCGAGCCGGAGGGCAACCGCGTCGGATTCGGAGCCCTGCTGGTCGGCTACTACGAAGGCCAGCGCCTGGCGTACGCGGGAAAGGTTGGCACCGGATACGACCGGTCCACCCTGACGAGCCTGCGCAAGCGGCTGGACGCCCTGGAATGCGAAGAGCAGCCGTTCGCCGGACAGGTCGTACGGGAACGCGGCGCCCACTGGGTTCGCCCCGAACTCGTCGCGGAGATCGGCTTCACCGAATGGACCGGCAGTGGCAAGTTGCGCCACCCACGCTATCTCGGCCTGCGGACCGACAAGCCCGCCACACAGGTGGTCAGGGAACGGCCCATAGCAGGAAAGGGATGAGCAGGGCAGCGAAGAGGAGATGCGTATCGGCAGGCGCAGCATTCCACTGTCCAATCCGGACAAGGAACACTTTCCCCACGACGGCATCACCAAGACCGAGCTCGACTACTACCGCACCGTCACCTCGACTCCCCAGCAGACGACTTCACATCGTCCGATGGGCCGCCCGGCAACTCGGCGACTCCTCACCGGCCTCGGGCCGGCGGCGCGGTGATGATCACCGGATCCCGCGGACTGCGTCTGCCGGTCCTGCTCGACCGGCGCACCGACTTCAACACCGCACGCGCCTTCGCCCGCAGCGACGCCGACCTGCCGGCCGCCCGCCACCCCGACAAACTGACCACCGCACCCTGCAAGAAAAACGCCGCGGCTGGCTATACCCGGACACCCAGCGCAATGCCTACGCGGCTTCCGGTGTGCTGGACGACGCCCGGACCCGGTTGGCCACTGCCCACCGGAGTCTGCGTATCGACACGGTCCCGACCCGGGTCAGGCCCTCCTGGCCGCAGCCGGGGACGCCGACATGCTTGTGGTCGGGACACGCGGACGGGGCGGGTTCGCCGGGCTGCTGCTCGGGTCGATGAGTTTGAAGGGGGCCGCTCACGCCGGCTGCCCGGTCGTCGTCGTACGCGGGCACACGGGCAGGATGCAGCGGAGGTCGGCCCACGGCATCGTGGTCGGCGTGCGAAACGAGCACCTTCGACGCGGCTGCGCAACGCTACGGGCCGCCAGGCGTACGGAGGCGACCGCCCGGCTGATCGGCCCGTGGGGGAGGGAGCCAAGTGGGCCCACCCCGCTGTGGACTGCCTGCGACCAGGCCGCTGGGTCAACCGGGCATGGGGTGGTGCGCGTGGGCGAACTGTTCCACGACGGCGGCGCAGAATGCGGGCAGGTCGGCCGGGCCGCGGCTGGTGACCAACTGTCCGTCGACGACCACCTCCTGGTCGGCGACGACCTCCGCGCCGGCGTTGCGCAGATCGGTGCGGATGCTCGGCCAGGACGTCAGGCGGCGGCCGCGCACGGCGTCGGCTTCCGCCAGGGTCCACGGGCCGTGGCAGATCGATGCGACCGGTTTCCCGCCGGCCATAAAGTCCTTGATGAACTGCACCGCGTCGCGGTCCATGCGCAGTTGGTCAGGGTTCGTGGTGCCGCCGGGCAGGAGCAGGGCGTGGTAGTCGTCGACGGAGGCGTCGGCGACCAAGCGGTCCACCGGGAAGGTTCCGGCCGCGTTGAGGTCGAACTGGCGGGCCTGGATCTCGCCGGGGTGGAGCGAGACGATCTCGGTCTTCGCCCCTGCGCCCAGCAGCGCACCGCGCGGTTGGTCGAGTTCCACGCGCTCGACGCCGTCGGTGGCCAGAATCCCCACCCGCATCCCCCGGAGTTCCTGTGTCATAGTACGGCCCCCTTCACGAGTCGCTGGTTGCAGGACGCAAGCGGTTGGGACACCCAGCAGGGCCTGCTGGCGTTGCTTGTCTCGGACCGGGGACGGCAAGGCCCGGCTGAAGGCGCCCCGAGCGCATGTCTGCTCGTATCAGTGAAAGCTGCCGTCCGCGTGAGGACGACGCTGGTGCAGTCGTCGCGGGCATCGAATGGGAGGCCCTCGGTGATCGATGAGTCCCACGGTTCGACGATATCCCCGCCGCTGGCCTTGGCCGACGCTTGGCCGACGACCAGGAGGTCGTAGAGCTTGGCGTCGACGAAATCGCCGTATTGCTTCAGGTCGTTCCTGCCCGCGTCGAGGCATACGGCGGTGCCCAAGAACTTCTCGAACTTCGACACACCCATCACGAATGCCTCTCGCCTCCTCACCGGGAACCGGCAGGCGCCCTTCGCTCCGGCCCGCACCGCCATCGGTTGTTACCTGGTCGAGATTCGCAGAGCGCCCTGTTTAGCGCCTCCGCACTCCAGGCCGAAAAAGGGCACCTCCTCTTCCCCCCGCAGAACAGCATGAGTGCGCAGGCATCCCTCGGCCAGCGGCACGGCCGTGCGTACACAAGAGGCTGCACGGCGTTGCAACGCCTCGAACGAGAATCGCTGACCGGACCGACACGACCAACTCGGAGGAGCGAGGCTGTATTAGTTAGGGACCGTGTTCAAACGGATCATGCCCACAGAAGGCATGACGCGAGCGTGACCGCCGCCTCGTAGGAGGTGGCGGTCTTCTCGTATCTGGTGGCGATGCCGGGGAAGCCTTTGAGCCGGTTGAAGCAGCGCTCGATCGTGTTGCGTCGGCGGTAGGCCTTTCGGTCGGGCGTGCGCTCGCGCAAGAGTTTTAGTGAGGCGTCAGCCGGGTCCGCCCAGCACGATCTTCCACACACGGGTCGCCACCTGCAGGTTCAGCCGGTCCTCGACGTTCGCGAGGTCGTTGCCGCTGATGTCGCGGATGCGCTGCAGCCGGTAGCGCAGGGTGCTGCGGTGGATCGCCAGGGATTCGGCGGTCTCGTCGTAGTTGCCGCCGCAGTCGAAGTACCGGGACAGGGTCTCCACCATGGCCGCGTGGTGCCGGGAGTCGTAGTCGATGAGCTGACCGAGCCACTCGTGAACGAACGTTTCCAGTTCCCGGTAGTCGTTCCCAGGTCCCAGAATGCGGTAGAGACCTAGCTCATCGAAGAACGTCGTGCCGTAGCGCTCGCGGGAGTGGCGGCGCACTTCCAGGGCGCGCTGCGCCTCCTGGTAGCGGTGGGGGATGTCCTCCAGGGAGTCGCAACGGGCGCTCACTCCGATCGTCCCGGACCGTGTACCGGTCTCCCGGGCGAGCGCCTCGTACAACGCGCGGACATGCGGCCTGTCGTCGGCGACCAGGACCACGTGGTCGGAACGTCGCGTCAGCAGTGAGCGCATGCCCACGGCAGAGGCCGCCCGGCCCACGGTCTGCGCGAAGGAATCGTCCACAGCCCGGTTCGACCACTGCACCACGACGACGTAGTGGTTGCGGTGCAGGTCGTGTCCGACTGCCAGGGACCGGGCGTAGGCGCTTGCTTCGTCAGTCCCTGCCAGGAGGTCGTCGACCAGCTCGCGGTGCAGCCTCAGCTCCACTTCGGCCAGATTCCGCAGGTGCGCCAGTTCCAGGGCGAGCGACACGGCGGCGTGTTCCAGGGCGAACACGGTGTGCTCGTCGGCCTCGTCCCGGGCATCGACCAGGGCCAGCACGCCCAGGATCTCGCCGTGCGGGCGGACCAGGGTGATCAGCCGGTCCTTTATCCGCACCGGCCCGACCTCTCGGGCGACGGAGTGCAGCATTTCGTCCTGGCGCACGGGGTCCGGTTCCGGATAGGGATCGGGCCGGCTGGGGCCGGTCCAGGACCTCAGTCGACCGAAGCGGTCCTCGACCAGCGCGGGGAGTCCAGTGAGCCCGTGCAGTGCGCGGGTGATGGCTTCCTCGCCGCCGCCCGAGGCAGCGACGTCAGTCATGAGCGTGTGAACGGCTTGCTGGTACCCCAGCTCAGCCGCGAGGGAGATCAGCTGCCGCTGAAGGGCTGCGCGTTCCTCCCTCAGCCGGTGCAGTTCGAGCGCGTCCTCGTGTTGGCGGCGGTGTGCGAAGGCGACTGACAGTGCAGCGGCCGTGTGCCGGACGAGCGTGACGAGCAGGGAGTACTCAGCCTCGGTGGGCCGGGAGCGGGATGTTACTACGAGGTAGCCGTGGAGCCTCTCAATTCCGCGTAGCCCCAGGGCACGGCCCCAGGGCCGGCCGGGTACGGTCACGGGGCCGTCTTGCCCGGCCAGCTCCCGGACCCTGCAGTCCACGGCCGAGGCGTGGATCCCCCGGTTCCTCGTGCTGGGAACCAGGTCGCCATCTGCCTTGAGGTATCCGGCCTCGGCGCTGTATGGCCCCACGGCTGCCACGTGGTCCATGGCCAAGCGCAAAATCTCGCCTTCGTCCGGGGTGTCGAACAGAGCGCAGGAGAGTGCCATCAGTTCTGGGGGCGGGGGCGCATGGCCGGCTGGGGTCGGAGCGGGTGGGCGAGGCTCTTTCCGGCCAGCGTCCCAGGGCGGCGGAAGGCAGCCCTCCCGGGCGGAGCGCTGGCGGTACGGGTTGTGCGCTCGGCTGCCGACCATGGGATCACTCCGTTCTTTTCGAACCTCCCGGGACGCGAGCGGTGCTTCGCGTACCCACTTACAGGCCGGTCTATCTGATATGCCCGAATGACTCCCTTCGTGCTCGTGGGGGGACCGGACCCGTGCATTTCTGACTCGCCAGGCGCAGGCGTGGAGCCACTCGGCTCGCCACCGTGGGAGGTGTTCGAAACCCTCCGTGCGCGCCGGCAGGAGGGCTGAGCGATGACCGAGCAGCAGCGCAGGCCGGTTGGGTCGTACAAGACGTACCGGGACGCAGAACACCCCGTTGACCACCTCTCCGGCCATGGGCCTTTCGTGGAGACGGTGGCGATGACCGGCCAGGACGTGAGCATGGTCGAGCGGGTGATCGGCCGGATGGACCACGGCGGGGCCGCGGGCGAGCGGTGTGCTCTCCGATGTCCCGATCTGCTTGCTGCTCGGCCTTGTGACCTGGCTCGACCCCGTCCTCTGCGCCCTGCCTTTCGCCCTGGACGCGCTGGTCTTCGGAGTGATCGGCGGCGCGCTGTTCGGCCTGCTGCTGCAGGCCCTGCAAAGTGGTCGCTGGGACTTCTCCTCGCTCTGCTCGATGCAGCCGAGCCGGTAGGAGGTCGTGGTGGACAAGGCGGTCGCCGACGAGGCTGTAGGGCTGATCGGCGGGCTGCAGACCACAGGCGGAGGTTCCACCCGCACCCGAACGAACAAGATCCGGAGAGTCGGCGCAGGCGCCGGACCGGGAGGAGTACCTCATGGCGAAGGCAGTGGGCATCGACCTGGGCACCACCAACTCGGTGATCGCCGTATGGGAGGGCGGCGAGCCGTCCGTCGTGCCCAACAGCGAGGGCAACCGCACGACGCCGTCCGTGGTGGCCTTCACCGATACCGGCGAGCGCCTGGTGGGCCAGCTGGCCCGGCGCCAGGCGATCCTCAACCCGAAGGGCACCATCTACTCGGCCAAGCGGTTCATCGGCCGGCACTTCGACGAGATCTCCGACGAGGCCAGGGCGGTGGCGTACGACGTCGTCGAGGGCGACGGCGGGGCGGCCCGCTTCAAGGTGCGCGACAAGCTGTACGCGCCTGAGGAGATCAGCGCCCAGGTGCTGCGGAAACTCGCCGACGACGCTTCCAAGCAGCTGGGGGAGCGGGTCACGGAGGCGGTCATCACGGTGCCCGCCTACTTCAATGACGCTCAGCGCACCGCCACCAAGGACGCCGGACGGATCGCGGGACTGGAGGTGCTGCGGATCATCAACGAGCCGACGGCGGCTGCCCTCGCGTACGGCATGGACAAGAAGCAGCACGAGACCGTCCTCGTCTTCGACCTGGGCGGCGGCACCTTCGATGTGAGCATCCTCGACGTCGGCGACGGCGTGGTGGAGGTGCGCTCCACCGCCGGTGACAGCCACCTGGGCGGCGACGACTTCGACCGGCGTCTGGTGGATTACCTCGCGGACGACTTCCAGAAGGAGAACGGTATCGACCTGCGCAAGGACCCGCAGGCGTTGCAACGCCTGTTCGAGGCGGCGGAGAAGGCCAAGACCGAGCTCAGTTCGGTGACGCAGACGCAGGTGAGCCTGCCGTTCATCACCGCCGACGCATCGGGCCCCAAACATCTCACAGACTCGATCATGCGGTCCACGTTCGAGCAGATCACCGGCGACCTGGTGGAGCGGTGCCTGGGGCCGGTCCAGCAGGCCATGGCCGATGCCAAGGTCGGCGAGAGCGACATCGACGAGGTCATCCTCGTCGGTGGTTCCACACGTGTCCCGGCGGTCCAGGCCCTCGTGCGTCGGCTGACCGGCGGCAAGGAACCCAACATGAGCGTCAACCCCGATGAGGTCGTCGCCCTGGGCGCCGCGATCCAGGCCGGGGTCCTCAAGGGCGAGGTCAAGGACGTCCTGCTCCTCGATGTCACACCCCTGTCACTGGGTGTCGAGACACGCGGTGGCGTGATGACGAAGATCATCGAGCGGAACACCACCATCCCCGTCCGTCGCACCGAAACCTTCTCCACCGCCGAGGACAACCAGCCCGCCGTCGACGTCGTCGTCCTCCAGGGCGAGCGCGAACGGGCCGCCGACAACCGGGTGCTCGGCCGGTTCCAGCTCACCGACATCCGCCCGGCGCCGCGGGGCGAACCGCAGATCGAGGTCACCTTCGACATCGACGCCAACGGCATCCTCAACGTCAAGGCACGTGACCGGGACACCGGCAAGGAACAGGGCATCACCATCAGCGAGAGCTCCAACCTGGACCGCAGTGAGGTCGAACGCATGGTCCAGGAGGCCGAGCGCAACCGGGGCCAGGACCAGGCACTCCGCGAGGCCGTCGACGCCCGCAACGAACTCGACGCCGTCGCCTACCAGGTCGAGAAGCGCCTCGCCGAACTGGGCGACGCAGCGCCCGCGCACGAGAAGGCGCGTGCCGAGATGCTCGTGTCCGACGCCCGGGCGGCGGTCAAGGAAGAGGCGGGTGTGGACCGCGTGCGGCCCCTGACCTCCGAACTCCAGCAGGTGCTCGCCGGGCTCGCGGCACATCAGGGCGCGACTGCCACAGGCGGTCCCGGCCAGGACACCACCGGGGGCGGCGCGACCGGTGGTCCGGGCGGCGGTGGCGGTGACGACGATGTCATCGATGCCGAGTTCGACAAGGACTGAGACGCGCCATGCCCAGCCGTCCCCAGGAACCCGACCGGGTCGCGCCGGAGCCGGTCGAACCCGTCCCGGAAGGCGCCGAACGCCCTCCTCGTGGCGATCTGCCGCAACCGGGCCCGCCGCCCCGGCCGGAAGCGGCGAACGACGAACCGGGACCGGACGCCGCCGGCCCCACGTTTGCCGAGGACGAGTACACGACCGCGATCCAGGAACTGGAGGACCGCTGGCGGCGCGCGCTCGCCGACCTCGACAACCTTCGCAAGCGTCACGCCAGGGAGCTGGAGCGGGAGCGGGCGGTCGAGCGTTCCCGCACGGCGTCCGCCTTCTTGCCCGTCCTGGACAATCTCGAACTCGCTCTGACCCATGCCGGCGCCGATCCGGGTGCGATCGTGGAGGGCGTCCGGGCCGTACGCGATCAGGCGGTGAACGTCCTGGAACTGCTCGGCTACCCGAGGCACGCGGAGACCGGCGTCGCCTTCGACCCGGCCCGGCACGAGGTGGTCGGCGTCGTCCAGGACTCCGACGCCCCACCGGGCACCGTCGTCGAGGTGCTGCGCCCCGGCTACGGTGACGGTGAACGGCAGCTCAGGCCCGCCGCCGTGACGGTCGCGAAGCGGGAGTGACCGGTCATGGCACGGGACTTCTACGAGGTGCTGGGCGTGTCGCGGACCGCGAGCCAGGACGAGATCCAGCAGGCGTATCGCAAGCTCGCCCGCAAGTACCACCCCGATGTCAACAAGGACCCCGGGGCGGAGGAGCGCTTCAAGGACCTCAACGAGGCATACAGCGTCCTGTCGGACCCGAAGACCCGGGCCCGTTACGACCGCTTCGGCGAGGACTTCCGCAAGATCCCCGAGGACTTCGACGAACGGGTCGCGGCCGGAGCGGGGGGCGGCTTCCGCGCTCGGAGGACCGCGGGCGCGGGCGGCCCCCGTGTCCGGTACTCCACCGGCTTCGGCGGCGGCTTCGGAGCGGAGGGCATCGACATCGAGGACCTGCTCGGCTCCATGTTCGGAGCGGGCGCCGCCCGAGGCGGCGTCCCCGGAGCGGACCAGGAGGCCGAACTGCCGCTCACCGTGGAGGAGGCGTACCGAGGCGGCCGTCGCACCGTCACGCTCGCCGGTCCCACGGGGCAGCCGCGGCGGTACGAGGTCGACGTGCCGCCGGGTGTCACCGACGGGCAGCGCATCCGGCTGGCGGGTGAGGGCGGCCGGGGCAGTGGTGACGCCGCCGCGGGCGACCTGTACCTGCGGGTGCGCATCCAGCCCCACCCCCGGTTCCGGCTGGACGGCCGCGACGTGTACGTCCAGGTCCCGGTCGCCCCCTGGGAGGCGGCCCTGGGTGCGACCGTGCCGGTGCCCACCCCCAGCGGCGGCACGGCCAAGGTCACGGTGCCCGCGGGCTCGTCCAGCGGCCGGCGGCTGCGGCTGCGCGGCGAGGGCATGCCGAACCCGCGAGGCGCGAACGGCGACCTGTACGCCGAACTCCGTGTCGTGGTGCCGCCCACCCTCGGCGACCGGGAGCGTGAACTGTTCGAGGAGCTCGCCGCCACCTCCTCGTTCGACCCCAGGAGGACGCGATGAACGACCGACCCGCGGGCGCGGCCGGCATCGGCCGGGCCGGCGTGGGCAACCGTCCGGTGCGGACGGGCGCCGACATCACCGCCTCGACGGCTGTCCGGTACGCGCTCGTGCCTGTCCCCAGGCTCTCGCTGGACGCCGTGGCCCGTCGCTCGGGCCTCCACCCCGATCTGGTCCGCCGGTTCGTCGCCCTCGGCCTGGTCGACGCCGAGCGCGACGCCGCGGGGCACTTGGTGTTCGACCCGACGGCCCCGGCGGTCCTCGCCCGCATCCAGCGGCTGCGCTCCGGACTCTGCCTCAACTACGCATCCATCGGCCTGGTGCTGGACCTGCTGGACCGCATCAGCTTGCTCGAAGCCGCCCTGCGCCGCGCCGGCACGAGGAGTGAAACACCCCCATGGACATGAACAGTCTCACCCAGAAGTCCCAGGAAGCCCTCCAGGAGGCCCAGACCGCGGCCGTCCGCATGGGGCAGACCGAGGTCGACGGGGAACACCTGCTGCTCGCGCTTCTCGATCAGGAGGACGGTCTGATCCCGCGGTTGCTGCAGCAGGCCGGCACTGAGCCGAAGGAGTTGCGCGCTGCCGTGCGCGAGGAACTCTCCCGCCGTCCGAAGGTCACCGGCCCCGGCGCGGCGCCCGGCCAGGTCTTCGTCACTCAGCGCCTCGCCCGCCTGCTCGATGCCGCGGAACGGGAGGCCAAACGTCTCAAGGACGAGTACGTGTCCGTGGAGCATCTCGTGCTCGCCCTGGCCGAGGAGGGCTCCTCGACCGCCGCCGGGCG
This sequence comes from Streptomyces sp. NPDC003393, assembly GCF_053589015.1. NCBI lineage: Bacteria > Bacillati > Actinomycetota > Actinomycetes > Kitasatosporales > Streptomycetaceae > Streptomyces > Streptomyces sp. NPDC003393. The sequence continues at coordinate 10,318 of NZ_JBSFRB010000067.1, forward strand.
GCTGCTCAAGGAGGCCGGCATCACCAGGGATTCGTTCCTGAGCGCGCTCACCCAGGTCCGCGGCAACCAGCGCGTCACCTCTGCCAACCCCGAAGTGGCCTACGAGGCTCTCGAGAAGTACGGCCGCGATCTCGTCGCCGAGGCCAGGGCCGGCAGGCTTGACCCGGTCATCGGCCGGGACGCGGAGATCCGCCGCGTCACCCAGATCCTCAGCCGCAAGACCAAGAACAACCCCGTCCTCATCGGCGACCCCGGCGTCGGCAAGACCGCCATCGTCGAGGGCCTCGCCCAGCGCATCGTCCGCGGCGACGTACCCGAGGGACTCCGCGACAAGACGGTGTTCGCCCTCGACATGGGCTCCCTGGTCGCCGGCGCCAAGTACCGCGGTGAGTTCGAGGAACGCCTCAAGGCCGTGCTCAGCGAGGTCAAGGCTGCCCAAGGGCGCATCCTGCTCTTCGTCGACGAACTGCACACCGTCGTCGGTGCGGGCGCCGCCGAAGGGGCCATGGACGCGGGCAACATGCTCAAGCCGATGCTCGCTCGCGGCGAACTCCACATGATCGGCGCCACCACCGTCGACGAGTACCGAAAGCACATGGAGAAGGACGCCGCTCTCGAACGCCGCTTCCAGCAGGTCCTGGTCGACGAGCCGAGCGTGGAGGACACCATCTCCATCCTGCGCGGACTGCGCGAACGCCTGGAGGTCTTCCACGGCGTGAAGATCCAGGACACCGCGCTGGTCTCCGCGGCCACCCTCAGCCATCGCTACATCACCGACCGGTTCCTGCCCGACAAGGCCATCGACCTCGTCGACGAAGCGTGCGCCCGGCTGCGCACCGAGATCGACTCGATGCCCGCCGAACTCGACGAGATCACGCGCCGCGTCACCCGCCTGGAGATCGAGGAGGCGGCTTTGTCCAAGGAGACCGACCCCGCCAGCAAGGCCCGCTTGGAGGAGCTGCGCAGGGAACTGGCCGACCTGCGCGGTGAGGCCGACGCCAAACACGCCCAGTGGGAGGCCGAGCGGCAGGCGATCCGCCGCGTGCAGGAACTGCGCCAGGAACTGGAGCAGGTCCGCCACGAAGCCGAGGAGGCCGAACGCGCCTACGACCTCAACCGAGCCGCCGAACTGCGCTACGGCCGCCTCCAGGACCTGGAGCGCCGGCTCGCCGCAGAGGAGGAGCAACTGGCCGCCAAACAAGGACAGAGCCCGCTGCTGCGGGAGGTCGTCACCGAGGAGGAGATCGCTGAGATCGTCGCCGCCTGGACCGGCATCCCCGTCGCCCGTCTCCAGGAGGGCGAACGCGAGAAACTGCTGCGCCTGGACGAGATCCTGCGCGAGCGGGTCATCGGCCAGGACGAGGCCGTCAAGCTCGTCGCCGACGCGATCATCCGCGCCCGCTCCGGCATCCGCGACCCACGCCGCCCCATCGGCTCGTTCATCTTCCTCGGCCCCACCGGCGTCGGGAAGACCGAGCTGGCCAAGACCCTCGCCCGGGCCCTGTTCGACTCCGAGGAGAACATGGTCCGCCTCGACATGAGCGAGTACCAGGAACGTCACACCGTCAGCCGGCTCATGGGCGCACCGCCCGGATACGTCGGCTACGAGGAAGGCGGCCAGCTCACCGAGGCCGTGCGCCGCAAGCCGTACTCGGTTGTGCTGTTCGACGAGATCGAGAAGGCACACACCGATGTCTTCAACACCCTGCTGCAGATCCTCGACGACGGCCGCATCACCGACGCTCAGGGCCGCACCGTCGACTTCCGCAACACCGTGATCATCATGACGTCCAACATCGGCTCCGAGCACCTCCTCGACGGCGCCACCGCCGAGGGTGAGATCAAGCCCGACGCCCGCGCCCTGGTGATGGGCGAGCTGCGCGGGCACTTCCGCCCGGAGTTCCTGAACCGCGTCGACGACATCGTGCTGTTCAAGCCGCTCGGTGAGCGTCAGATCGAGCGCATCGTGGAGCTGCAGTTCGACGAACTGCGCCGCCGCCTCGCCGAACGCCGTATCACCATCGAACTCACCGACGCGGCCCGAGAGGTGATCGCCCACCAGGGCTACGACCCGGTGTACGGCGCCCGCCCGCTGCGCCGGTACATCTCCCACGAAGTCGAAACCCTCGTCGGACGGGCTCTGCTGCGCGGCGACGTCCAAGACGGCGCGACGGTGCGCGTCGACGCCGAGCACGGAGAACTGGTGGTCACCTACGACCAGCCCGAGGACACCAAGGGAGCGCAGGCGGCATGAGCACCGTGCGGGCCACCAACGTCACCTGCCCGCACTGCGGGCGCACCAACCGGGTGCCGGCGGCCGCCGACGGCCGCCCCAGGTGCGGCAACTGCAAGCAGCCTCTGCCCTGGGTGGCGGACGCGGGCGACGACGACTTCGCCGACGTCGTCGAGCAGGCCACCGTGCCCGTCGTGGTCGACCTGTGGGCCACTTGGTGCGGCCCCTGCCGCATGGTGAGCCCCGCGCTGGAGAAGGTCGCCGCCGACCTCGCGGGAAAGATCAAGCTGGTCAAGGTCGACATCGACGAGAATCCGCGCCTGGCCCGGCGGTTCGAGGTCCAGGCGGTACCGACGCTGCTGGTCCTCGACAAAGGACAGACCATCGCCCGGCAGACGGGTGCCGCACCCGCCCCTGCCTTGCGGCGGTGGGTGGAGCAGTCGATCTCGGGCCGCGAACCGGCCGGGAAAGGATGAACGGCGATGACCGTACGAACCGACCCTCACCTCGCCCTCGTACGTCCCGTCACCCCGCGCGCCCCGGGATGCGAGGAATGCCTGGCCACGCATTCCCCCTGGGTCCACCTCAGGCTCTGCCTGACCTGCGGCCACGTCGGCTGCTGCGATTCCTCGCCGAACCGGCACGCCCGCCGTCACGCCGCCGCCGACGGCCATCCGATCGTGGCGTCGCTGGAGCCCGGCGAGGACTGGCGGTGGTGCTTCGTCCATGAGGCCTTCGTGTGATGCCCGGCGACGAGACGCGGCCGAGCGCAGCGCCTGTGCCGGACGAGCCGGAGGAGAGCGTCCCCTTCGAAACCCCCGACATCCGCGGCGCCTATCCCCGTCTGTCGGATGACCAGTTGGCGCGCCTGGCGCAGCGTGGCCGGCGGCGCGCAGTCGACGCCGGTGATGTACTGATCCGGGAGGGGGAGCGGTGCGAGACGTTCTACGTCGTCCTCAGCGGTTCGGTCGCCATCGTCGAGGGCTACGGCACGCCCGATGAACGCCTGCTACGTGTGCACGGCCCCGGCCGCTTCATCGGCGAACTCGGTCTCCTGAAGGGACAGGTGGCCTTCTGCACCGCCGTGGTCAGGGACCCCGGCGAGATTCTCGCACTCTCCATGGACCAGCTGCGTGACCTGGTGACCCGGGACTCCATCCTTGGCGATGTGGTGCTGCGCGCCTGCCTGGGCCGCCGTGCTCTGCTGGTCGGGCAGGGCGCCGGTTTCCGCATCATCGGCTCGCGCTATTCGCCCGACACCCGGCGGCTGCGCGAGTTCGCCGCCCGCAACCGGCTGCCGCACCGCTGGATCGATCTGGAGACGGACGAGGAGGCGGAAGCGCTGCTGCGCCGCTTCGCGGTCGGTCCGGAGCAGACGCCTCTGGTGATCTGGCGGGACACGACCTTGCTGCGCAATCCGAGCAACGCCGAACTGGCCCGGTTCATCGGCCTGCCGCCCCTGCCGTCGAGCAACGGCCACGGCGATCTCCTGATCGTCGGCTCCGGTCCGGCCGGCCTCGCCGCCGCGGTGAACGCCGCCTCGGAGGGCCTCGGCACGACCGTGGTCGAGGCGATAGCCACCGGTGGCCAGGCCGGGACGTCCTCCCGCATCGACAACTGCTTCGGCTTCCCCTCCGGCATCTCCGGCGCCGAACTCACCGAGCGAGCTGTGCTCCAGGCGGACAAGTTCGGCGCCCGCATCAGCGTCCCGGTGGAGGCCGCCCGACTCGAACCGCGGGACGGTCACTACGCCGTCGGGTTCGCCGACGGCAGCGAGATCACCGCCCGTACCATCGTCCTGGCCACCGGCGCCCGCTACCGCCGCCTCCAAGTGCCCGGCATCGAACCGTTGGAGGGCGCGAGCGTCCACTACTCGGCGACCGTCTACGAGGCGCAGCAGTGCCGTACCGACCCGGTGGCGGTGGTGGGCGGCGGCAACTCCGCAGGCCAGGCCGTGCTCTTCCTGGCCGGGTACGCACCGCAGGTATATCTGCTCGTCCGCGGGCCGAGCCTCGACGCGCACATGTCCCGCTACCTGATCGATCAGATCGAGCGCCACCCGCGGGTGCGCGTGCTGCTGCACACCGAGATGACCGAGGCACTCGGCGACAAGACGCTGGAGGCGGTCACCGTGGTCGACCACCGTACGGGCGAGCACCGCCACCTCGAAGTGCGGGCCCTGTTCATCTTCACCGGCGCAGACCCTCACACTGAGTGGCTGTCCGGCGCGCTCGCCCTCGACGCGCGCGGCTTCGTGCTCACCGGCGCGGAGGCGCAGGCGTGCTCCGCTCCCGGACTGTGGCAGAGCCAGGGCCGAGACTGCCTGACCTCGGAGACCAGCCTGCCTGGCGTCTTCGCCGCCGGCGACGTCCGCAGCGGATCGGTGAAGCGCGTGGCCTCCGCGGTCGGTGAAGGCGCTATGAGCATCCACTTCGTGCACCGCTACCTCAACCACACGGCCGCGCCCGGCGGCACCGACAGCTCCCCGCACACCCGTCCGAAGGAGTCCGCTTGGCTGGCATGAGGGCCGGCGGGCGACGAGATCAGAGAAGAAGGAGGCGATGGGAATGACAACACCCGTCCGGCGCCACCGTGGTGGTGCAGTGCAGGACAGGCCCTTTGGCTGGGCACGCAATCCGCTGACCGAGTTCGACCAACTGCTCAGCGAGATGAGCGGACTGATCGAATCGGCAGTGGGAGGCGCGGCGCCCGCAGTCGCCTGGACACCCCTGGCGGATGTCACGGAGTCCGACGACGCCTTCCACGTTGAGATCGAACTCCCCGGCGTCAAGAGCAAGGACATCGACGTCGAAGCCAACGGCCAGGAACTGGTGGTCACCGGAGAGATCAAGGAGAAGGAACGCGAAGGCGTCTTGCGCCGGAGCACCCGCCGCACCGGGGCCTTCGAGTACCGGCTGCGGCTGTCCGGAGAGGTCGACACCGAAAAGATCAAAGCGCAGATGTCGGACGGTGTGCTTGCCATCACCATCCCCAAGGCCGAGGTGGCAAAGCCCCGGCACATCGAGATCAGCGAGAAGAGTGAAAGCACCGAGAGCAGCGGCTGAGACGCGAGCGCCGCGGTGCCAGGTACCCACCTGGCACCGCGGCCGGGCCGGCGCTCTCCTGTTCGGGAGGCTCACCGACCGCTACGGGCGCAAGATGCCAACCTGGTGGCCATCGGGTTCCTCGTCGGAGCGGCAGCCATGGCGCTGGGCAGGGTGGCCGAGGTCTTCTTCGGTGTGCGGGTCGAACAACAGTCTCTGGAGAACATCGCCCGCCCACTCACCGCTGAGGAAGCCGAGGCAGACTGGCGCAACGAGCCCGCACCGCAGGACCTACGAGACCGCCTCCGGCCCGAGCAGGTCCGGCAGGCCGCGCACGAGTGGGAACAGCGGATCGCCGACCGCACCGCCCGCCGCCGGGAGCGGGAGCGCACCGGAGCCCGCCGCGCTACCGCCCGGGCACCGGACCGGGCAGCAGGAGGTACTCGCCGGGGATGGCACGGCACCGCGGGCATGGCAAGCCGTACGTCCGCCATAGCCGAACACCGCCTCAGACGACGAGATCGAACAGATCACCCGCACGCTCGAAGAAACCGGCCCGACGAGCCGTGACCGACTCGAACAGGCTGTGGGCGGCCGTTCTTGGGGCCCGGGACGCTTCTGCCGTGCCCTGCGTGAGTCCGAGCGGGAGTCCAGGGCCAGGAGTCTAACCCACCGCAGTTACGCGCCGACGGACGGACACGGCCGGCCCGACAGCACACCAGACGACCCCATGACCAGCGGTGATCGGGGCAGAAGGAGGCAGCGATGAAATACGACGGATTCCTCGCCCGTGTACGCGAGCGAGGCGAATACAACGATCAGCACGAAGCCGCGGACGTCACCAACGCCGTGCTGGAAGTGCTGGCCCAACGGATCAGCCCGGGAGAGGTCAAGGACCTCGCATCCCAGCTGCCCAGCCCGCTGGGACAGGTTCTGGACAATGCAACGCCGCGGCAGGCGCGGAGCTTCGGGATCGAAGAGTTCTACCGCCGGGTCGCCGAGCGAACCCATGCCCGGCCGCGTACGGCGCAGTGGGACGCCAGCGCGGTCCTGACCACCGTTGCCGACGCTGTCACCGGCGGAGAGCTGAATCAGATCATCAGCCAGCTCCCCTCCAGTTACGCGGTCCTGTTCGGCAAGGCCGACCTCGCGGACTGAGCCCGTGAGCGTCCAGAAGGGTCGAGTAGCCTTCGAGAGGCCCAAGGAACGGCGCAAGCGGTCGTATGCGGCACTGCGGGCTGTGCTGCACCCGCTCCAAGATCGTCTCCGGTCGAGACGGCCGTGCCATCGCTCGGCTTCTGCTGGACGGCTTGGACCGGGCCCGCGGACAGCGACGAGTACGACGTGCCGGCCGTCCAGACCACCCCTGGAACTGGCTACCGCGTGGATCGCCGAGCCGTATCACTGCTGGCCGGACAGCACCAATCCCCACCTGATCGTGAGCTGCGAGACGGCGGTCGACGACCTGCACCGGCCGGCCAGAAGCGACGTTGGTCACGCGCCGTTCCGCAGGGTCGGGTTGCGCGCAAGCGAGCTACGCCAGGACTGGATACTCGACGAGGCCCGGTACACCGCCGACCCTGTCCACCTCATGCGCGTCCGGTCTGGCGCATGTCACCGCGATGAAGTACGTCGCCGCTGCCCACCCCGACAAGAGGGCCGACCCGATCCAAGCATGAGAAACCACGCTTCCTGTACCTCCCTAAGCCGGTCTTGCCATGACGGCACCCGCGTGGCGTCGCACGTCTGCCTCACGGGTGGCCTGCGTGCGGGGTCTGCAGGACCGCCCAGACCTCGGTCCCCTCGCCGCGCCGGCGGTGTCCCCACCGGGAGGTGAGCGCGTCGACCAGGGCGAGACCGCGCCCGCCCTCGAGGCGGCCGCCCGGGGTGCGCAGGGTCAGCGGGCGGTGCGGACCGCGGTCGATGACGGCGACCTCGATCTCGGCGCCGATCAGTACCAGTTCCACCCGGATCCGGGTAGAACTGGTGTGCCGCAAAGCGTTCGTGATCAGTTCGGTGGTGACCAGCTGGGCATCGCCGATGCTGGCCGGCGGCACGCCCCACTCCGCGAGCTTCTCCCCGACGTGGTGCCTGGCGGTGCGGGGGGTCTCGACGTCGCCCGGCAGGACCCACACGGCGCGGTGATGTTGCTCGACCGACGGCACCCAGGCGTCCGGGGCGAGCCCACCGCCGCCAGGAACGGCCGACCGCCATAGCTGTCCGAGACGGTCAAAGCGGTCCTCGAACTCGCGGAAGGAATCCCAAAGCGTAGGCAGTGCCTCGCGACGGACAGTAAGCGCCATTTTCGATCGTCTCCTTCCGAAAAGCACCTGCTCGTGTCATGCACGTGAAGTTGCCACTCGGAAGGCCCCTGATCGAGGCCTCCTGGTGTTACATTTCAACCCTTTTGTAGTTTATTCCTCCGTTCCTGGCAATCAGCCGCGGGTATCCGCCGTTGTCCAGGTGGTGGTGGCAAGCAGGGGGGGTGCCGGGGGTGCCTCTATGTCCTTTGTCAAGCGAGCTGTGGGGTTCGGGGTTCGTAGCAGGTCCGTCGCGGAGCATGGCGAACAGGACGCTGATGTGGTGGCGGGTGAGGCGGAGGAGGGCCTGAATGTGGGTTTTGCCGCGGGCTCGGCAGCGGTCGTATTAGGTGCGGGAGGCGGGCTCGTGGAGGGCGGCGAACGCGGAGAGGAACATCGCCTGTTTGAGCTGGCGGTTCCCGCCTCGCGGAGCATGTTCGCCGTGGATCGAGGTCCCCGACGATTTGGTGGCCGGTGCAAGGCCGGCGTAGGAGGCCATGTGGGCGGCGCTGGGAAACGAGCTGCCGTCGCCGACGGTGGTCAGAAGGACTGCGGCGGTCCTGACGCCGATGCCGATCATCGACGTCAGGACCTGGGAGGGTGGGCCTCCAGCAGGGCCTGGATCTGGGCTTCCAGTGCCCGGCGTTGTTTATGGACGGCGGCCAGCGACTTGGCCAGCGACGGCACGATCACGTCCAAGGTGTTGGTGCCTGGGACGATGACGGTCTGTTCGTCGATGGCGCCGAAGACGTTGTCGTGCCGGGCGGTGGCCGGACCTCTGATCAGCGTCTCCGACGGCACCCCTCGGGCCCGGTGACACCACCCCCAGGTCATTTGATCGACAGGGGGCAACAGTCATGCCGGGCCCGGAGGCCAGCGGCCGTCTTGCAGGACCGCGAAGAAGATAACGAGTCGGGCGAGCCCTGGTCGTTGGCGTAGGCCTCGCGGCGCTGCGCTGTCCCGGAGGGGCCGCCGCTGTCCCACGCCTCGGCCGGCGGCACCGTACGGGCAATGTCGAGCCCAGGCCGTACCGGGGGCACGTTGGCGGCCAATCGGCTGCGGCGTCAGTGCGACGAGAGCGAATTCCGGATCACCGTGACGGATCAGGGGGCTGCCACTCGAACATCAAGATCGTGGCGTCGTCGCTGAGTTTGTTGTGCCGATGCTCGAGGATGGCGTGGATGAGCAGGCGTAGCGCTTCCGGGGCGCTCTGCCCCGCTGCGGTGGACCGGATGATGTAGTCGGTGAAGCGCTCCAGGCCGAACTCTTCGCCTGCCTCGTCGCGTGACTCTACGACGCCGTCCGAGTAGAGCAGTATTCGGTCACCGGGTTCGAGGCTGACGTCGTGCACCTGACGGGCGGTCCCGGCGAGTCTGGCGGGCAGACCCAAAGGAGGCTCAGGTGGCCGCGTCAAGGCATTGTGGAGCAGACGCTGGCGACGGATGAGCAACGGAGGCGGGTGCCCGCAGTTGCACCAGCGCAGCACACCAGTAGACATGTGCACCTGGGTGAAGACACCCGTGCAGAACTGTTCCGGAAGCCACTTCGCCAGCGCCTCGTCCATGGTGCCCACGAGTTCGTCCAGGTCTGCCCCGCTGCGCCGGGCATTACGGCAACCTGCCATGGCGACAGAGGTGGCAAGTCCGGACGCCAGATCGTGCCCCATGCCGTCAAGGACTGTCGCGTGCAGAACGTTCTCGGTGAATGCATGGTCGAAAGCATCGCCGCCCAGTTCGTAGGCAGGCTCCAGAACAGCTGTCGAAACGACCCGGCCGGTGCCGATCGACCGGGGAGGGAGAAAAGCTCTCACCATCTCCGTGGGCAGGTGCATCGGCCTGGTTCGCATGCGCTGCGCGATGGTGTCGCTGTAGCTGCGCTTGGATGTGATGATCAGTGCGAGGAGCCTCGCTGTAGTTCGACAGCGCCGCAGCTTGAGCCCGTCCAGGGTGCTCATGTTCAGCTCCATGACGCCCAGCCGCTCCGCTCCGTCGGCCAGGGGCAGCCATACGTTCAGCCCGCCGGAGGGGACTTCTTCCACTCGGAGAGAGTCGGTACGGTAGGCCCACCCGGCCAGAGAACTGTCGAGCTCCAGTTCCGGCTCGCCCTCGACAAGCGGCACCAGCAGCCTTTGCTGGATGTCGACCAGATAGACAATGGCCCTGCCCATACCCATGGCCTCGGCATACCGGTTCAGGACAACGGGCAATTCTGCAGGTGATGCCAGCTGAGCTGCTCTGACCAGTTCCTCCAGCAGCCGCTCACCGGACCCGACGGGCATGTTCCTGTCCACGCCTTCGATGATCCCCGCGAGATTGAGCCGCCACAATCCGAGCTCTCGGACAGCCAAGATGTGGGCTGATCAGCCTGGGTGATGGAGCTTGTTCCTTGCGGATCGGCCGGGCATCGGGATGGGCTGACGACACGAGCAGGTCGGGGATCGTGCGGATGCAAGCGAGCCGCACGGCCGTCTGCTCCAGCAGGGCGGGCGCCCGCCGCGGTCTTGGCCGGCTCACCAACCATGCCCGCTTCCGGCAGCACCCTGGACATGGACGAGGCCCTGCGGCGAGCCGGCAGGCCGTGGCCACAGCCGAGGAAGCAGAACGCGCTGACGCGGTTTGGCCGCGGCCTGCACCGCCTGGTCCGGTCGCAACTCACAACAGGAGGTCGAAGACGGCGCGGGCCTCGTCCCAGTGCTGGGTCTGGGGGTTTTTCAGGTCGGGATGAAGGATCTTGAAGCTCTGGGCCATGGCCAGGCTGAGTCCGCCGATGATGTCCGGATAGGCCGCCTCGGTCTCCTCGTCGGGCGTGCGGTCCAGAGCGGGGTGGGTGGCGAGCTGTTCCAGGATCGGCTTGAGTTCTACTTCTTGGTCGATCTTCTGGAAGTGGTGAATGCTCTCCTGCAGGCCTTTCGTGATCGGTAGGTCGCAGGTCCGGATGACGTCGCGCCCGTTGGCCTTGGCTGTGGCCTGGGCGACGATCATCAGATCGTAGAGCTTGGCGCCGACGAAGTCGCTATAGCGCTTGAGATCGTTCTTGTCGACGTCCAGCCCCGCAGCCGCGCGGAAGAACCTTTCGAACCTGGCGATGGACATGACGGTCATGACGGCAACCTCCTGCTGCGGGCGCCGGGGTGGCTCCCGGCCCCCTGGGCTTCCCCGTCAGCCTGGTCGGGAGAGTGCGGGAACGCATGCACATGCCGGGCCGAATCAGCCTCCGTGTATTGCACTGCCAGGCCCAGGTGTGCGCCTGCCCGGGTTGTCGGATGGGCGTGCGGATGGACAGCAGGGTGAACACCGCGTCGCGCAGCGGCCCCATGTAAGCAGTGCCCCTCCGCATCTCGTGCTGGTGAGGCCGAACGTCGCGGTGGCGAAAATGCCGCAGAGCTGCTCGGGAGAGGCTGGTGAACAGTAGCCAGGGCCCGTGGACGCGGACCAGCCTGCCCAGCAGCCGCAACCGCCCGCGGACGTGCCTCGGTGGTGTGCTGGATCCTCCCTGAGGTCAGCGTCCCGATCGGGCCGAGGGCCGTTCCCCCCAGCCGGTGGGCGGCGCACATCAGGCTGAGCATGGGCAGCGACAGCAGCGCGATGTGCTCCGAGAGCCGATCATGGCGATGTCGCGCGGCGGGTGTCCAGGTAGGGCAGGTCCGTCGCCCTTCTTCAGTCGCTTCGCGACGTCCGTTGGCCATCCCGCATCGGCCGCGAGGACGACGCCGAACCCCGGCCGTCGGGGTGAAAGGCGACGCTGAGGGTGTGGTCATCGATTGCCCTGTACGCGAGGGTGCCGGTTTGTGGGTGTAGGCAGGCTGGGGTCGCGCGGCCGACGCGACCGGGCAGAACGTTCCGGCTAGGCTCACACGCGTGACGTGGTTGCGGGCCTTAGGGGCGGTCGTGCGATCCGGGCTCACGATCGAGGAGACGCGGCTGGAGCCCCTGCTCGCGCTGCGCACGGCCGCTGGGGTTGCCATCGTCATCGGACCGGCGCTGTGGCTGGTCTCCCCTGCGTATGCCGCGTCCGCCGCCCTCGGTGCCTACTCCGCGGGTGGGGCGACCTTCCAGCGCACCTGGCGTCCACGCAAGGTGATCGCGCTCGGCGCCGGCGCGGGTCTGGCGCTCAGCACCTTCGTGGGCTACCTGGCGGCGGGCCGACTCGTGACGTTCCTGCCTCTGCTGGCCGTATGGGCCTTTGCCGCAGGGATGGCGTGGGCCGTTGGATCGACCGCTGGGATCCTCGCAGCGACGACGGTCGGCAGTATGCTCGTGACCATCACCCTGCCGACGAGCCTCGGGCGAGCCGTGGAGCACACCGGGGTCATCGCGCTCGGGGGCGTGACTCAGGCCGTGCTGATCCTGCTGTTCCCGATCCGCCGTTGGGGGGCGCATCGGGACGCGCTGGCCGACGCCCTGGCCGCCGTGGCGGACTACGCCCGCCGGCTGCGGCACGATCCGACCGCCCCGTTCGACCCGGAGCCGGCGATGACGGCCCGGGACGCGGCCGCCGTGACGCCGTCACAGGCCCGAACCCGTCCCCCCGCCCTCCACGGCCCCCGAGGGCTTGCCGAGCGCATTCGGCCGGTCGTCGCCGCGCTCGCCGACCCGGACGTCGGCGCCCCGGCGGAGGGACCCGGGCGGGACCGCGCGCGGGAGCTGCTCGACGCGGCCGCGAACGTTCTGGATGCGGTCGCCCGTTGGATCCGCCGCGGCACTCCTGCCGAGGTACGGCCCGGGAGCATGGACGTCCTGCGCGTCGACGAGGAGCACGAGGTCCTGGAGGGCCCCGCGAGACAAGCGGCCGAACGGCTCGTGGAACTGCTCGGCGAGGCGCTGGAGATCGCCCGGAGTGGTGGCGCGCACGGGAGGACGCCCAGGCCGCCCGGCCCCGCGGGCGCCCAGTTCCTGGTACGCCCGACATTGTTCCGTCTGATCCCGGTCGTCCTCCGCGCGGTCCGCCGTGAGCTCCGCCGGGACTCGCCCGTGTTCCGGCACGCCGTCCGCCTGGCGGCGGTGGCCACGCTCGGCTATCTGATCGCCGCCCGGCTCCCCCTGGGCCACGGCTACTGGGCTCCCATCGCCTCGGTGATGGTGATGCGGCCGGACTTCCACCAGACATACGCGCGCGCAGTGGCCCGACTCACCGGGACCCTGGCGGGGGTCACGCTCGCCACCGGGATGGTGCGTGCCCTGGGCCCGGACGCCCATCTGTTCGCAGCGCTGGCGGTGGTCTCGGCGGGCCTGTCGTACACGCTGGTCCGTACCGGCTACGCCTACTCCCAGTGCTTCACCGCCGCGTACGTCGTCTTCCTGCTCGGCATGGGCGGCCAGGCATGGGAGCAGACGGTTCCCGAGCGGGTGGTGCTCACCCTGCTCGGTGGGGCCCTGGCAATGCTGGCGTACGTGGTGTTTCCCGCATGGGAGACACCACGGCTGCCGGGCCGGCTTGCGGACTGGCTCGCAGCCAACGGCCGCTATGCGGCCGCGGTGCTCCGAAACTACGCCGAACCCACCCGGAAGCATCACGCCGACATGCGCAGGGCACTGCAGGCGAGCAGAGAGGCACGTGCCGCCTGGCAGGAGGCATACGATCGGGCAAGGCAGGAACCAGTCCGCCCCCGGGGGCTCACGTCGCGCGAGGCGCAGGAGGCGCAGGAGGCGCTCAAGGGGTTCGGCCGCGCGGCGATGCTCATGGAAAGCCACGTCCCACGGGCAGACAGCCGTGTCGTCCCCGAGGCGGAGCGGTTCGCCGACGCCCTGGAGGCGGACACCGCGCAGGCGGCAGTCGACGTGCGCGAGCACAGGAATCCGGAGTGGGGGCGAGTGGAGGAGGCGCTCCACGCGTGGAAGGGCGCCGCAGGGGACCGGAGCCCCGTCGTGCGGCGCGAGGCGGAACTGCAGAAACAAGCGTTGGAGGACCTTGCGACGGCCGTGAGCCGCACATCCCTGGAACGGGACGTCGGATCTGCTCGCGAGGAGCAGCGAATGCGGGCTGCCGCGGCGGCGGAAGATGCGGATCAGGACCCGCGCACCGGGGTGGGTGACGAAGCCGGCGACGGGGAGCGCCGCGCCTCCTGGAGCGGGAAGTAGTCTCCCGGCCGCGTAGAGCGCCGCCACACGTACACCGCTGTCGCCATCACGAGGATGAGCGCCGCCAGGGTGAGCAGTTCGATCCCCTCGACGTTCCACCGGAAGGACTTCTCCGCCTCGGCCGTCACGATGAGCACCCGGCGGATGCCGGCGATCAGGCCGACGACGAGGAAAGGCTCGGCGTCGAGGGTCTGGTTCCTGATGGTGAGACGGACGGTGTGGAGCAGCTCGGCCACGATGAACAGCACAAGGCTGATGTCCACGGCGGAGAGAACGACCGTCTCCTCGCGGTACGGCCCCTGGAGCGACCTGATGACGTCGTGGACGACCCCGACGGTCAAGAGTCCCGCGAGCAGTACGAGGAGCGCCGCGACGACAAGGTGGATGCCGTCCTCGATGAGCTGCAGAAGGCCCTGTAGCCGGCCTCCCTCGATCTTCGGGAGAATGGGTCGCACACTCAGCATGCTAGGGGTGCCCCGCCCCCGCCCGCGGGCGCGGCGTGCTGCCGAACGGGTGGACGGGCGCAGCCCTTCCTGTGATGGCAGCCTGGGAGAAGGGATGAGGCACAACGTTGCCAGACACCTACCCTGCAGGACGAGGGTTCATGAGACAGTTCGACGCGGACACGACCGGCAGGAACCTGCGGCTCGCCTTGGTCGCCGACCCGGGCCTGCCCTCCGAACTCGCCCGGGAGCTCGCCCCCCGTCTGCCGGAGCATCTGCGTCGCCGCATCGGCAGGGGCATCCGCTGGCAAGTGGACACGGTGACGGCGCCCTTGGTGGCGAACGAGCAGGTCGACAGGTCCGACGTGGCCGAAATCATCGGCACCCATCTCGAGGACGGCGACTGGGACATCGGCGTCTTGCTCACCGATCTGCCACGCCGGGTGGAGCGCAACCCGGTCAGCACTGAAGTCGACCCAGAGCACAGGACCACGCTGATCTCACTGCCCGCCCTCGGCTCCCGGCGTCTGCGGCGCCGGGTGCGGCAGGCGGTGGTCGGCGCTGTCAGGCAACTGACCGTGCAGGACGAAAAACTGCTGGATTCCCCGGTCGTGGGCCGTCCGGCACCCGAGGAGGAGTCCAACCGCGAACGCTACGTGCTGCCGGGGTTACGCGGCCACGTCCGTCTGGTCCTGGGCATGGTGCGCGCCAACCGTCCCTGGCGGCTGTTCACGAGCCTGTCCCGCGCCCTGGCCGGGGTCTTCGCCACCGCAGCCGTCGGGTTCGTCAACGCCACGACCTGGCAGGTCGCCACCGCTTTAGGCATCCCGCAGCAGACGCTCACGGCCGTGCTGTCCACCCTCGCCCTCACCGCGTGGGTCATCATCGACCACCGGCTGTGGGAACGCGCCGGGGACCTGCCTGACGCCCACGCGCCGTTGTACCCCTATAACCTGGTCACGCTCCTCACCATCGGGCTGGGGGTGTTCTTCCTCTACGCTGCGCTGTTCGTGACCCTCGTGGCGGTCTCGTTCCTGGTCGTGCCCCCATCCGTCTTCGGCAGGATCGTGCACCACGCTGCCGACGCCTCGGACTACCTCACGCTGAGCTGGTTCGTCACGTCTATCTCCATGATCGGCGGTGCTTTCGGGACAGGACTCGAGAACGCCGAGGAGGTGCGCGACGCCGCGTACGGGGAACGCCACCGGAGACGTCAGCGGCAGCTGACCGAGGCCCGGGGCCGGGCCAGGTGAGGACCTCAGGCCGCGCAGAGTCAGGTTGGTGGATCGTGCTGTTGCGACTGCCCTGCCTGACCGTATCCAGGGTGTTCACCTTCATTATGGGCCGCAGGATGCTCGGGATCTCACCTGTGGCGTCGACGATGGTCGATTCGACGCCGACCTCGCAAGGGCCGCCGTCCAGTACGAGTTCGGCAGCATTGCCGAACTCGGAACGGACATGGTCCGCCGTCGTGGGGCTGACTGAGCGGAGCGGTCAGCGGACGGCGCCGTCACACCGCTGCCCAAGGCCGACGGCAGCGCGAGGGCGACGGGGCGGTCGGGCACGCGCACGTATACCCGTCTCCAAACCCGACGCGGAAACCGCGCCACAGGACCAGCATGAGCGGTCCTGGCCAGAAGCGCTCGACCAACAGACACGCCGTTGCAGGCACGTCTTGGACCCAGTCGTCCGGATGCCCCGCGCCGCCGATGTGGACGATCAGCGGGTGGGAGGACGGACATCCCTTGGCCTGGAGGATGCCCGCGACGGCGGCGGAGTCCTCGGCGTCGCCGCCCATAACCCAGACGGTCTCGGGCGGGAAGGTCACCAGACCGCCAGGCTGGCATACACGTGCGGGTGATGTGCCGCCTGCGATACGTGCGGCGTTGAGACGCCACGGCTGCCACGCACAGCGGGCGGCGTCGGCCGCCGGCCCGCAGGATGGAAGAAGCCGGCCCCCGCTCCGTGCACCCCGAGCCGGAGCGGA
>NZ_JBSFRB010000068.1:0-26072 GCF_053589015.1 Streptomyces sp. NPDC003393
CCGCGAACTGCAGCTACTCCTCGCGGTCTGGACCGGCGCCTGCCCCACGTGTCACCGCGACATGCCACAACCGATACCGACCTGACCAAGCACTACTAGGATCCAGGACATGGCCCTGACCATGAGCGACGTGGACCGGTTCGAGGCCTCCAGGCCCCGCCTGGAGGCCATCGCCTACCGTCTCCTCGGCTCGGCGAGCGAGGCCGAGGACGCCGTGCAGGAGACGTTCCTGCGCTGGCAGGCCGCCGACGTCGACCACGTCGAGGTCCCCGAGGCCTGGCTGACGAAGGTGCTCACCAACCTGTGCCTCAACCAGCTCACCTCGGCCCGCGCGCGGCGCGAGTCCTACGTGGGCGAATGGCTGCCCGAGCCGCTGCTCGCCGGCGACCCGATGCTGGGCCCGGCCGACACCGCGGAGCAGCGCGAGTCGGTGTCGTACGCGGTCATGGTCCTGCTGGAACGGCTGTCCCCCAACGAGCGGGCGGTGTACGTGCTGCGGGAGGCCTTCGCGTACCCGCACCGGGAGATCGCCGCGATCCTCGACATCACCGAGGCCGCCAGCCAGCAGATCCACCACCGCGCCAAGAAGCACGTCGCGGACGGCAAGGCCCGTACCGAGATCGACCGGGCCGCCGCCCGGCGGGTCGTCGAGGAGTTCCTCGCGGCCGCCACGAGCGGCCGGACCGAGCCGCTGGTACGGCTGCTCACCCAGGACGCCGTCGCGATCGGCGACGGCGGCGGGAAGATCCCGGCACGCACCAAGCCGTTCGAGGGCGCGCTCGCGGTCGCGACGTTCATGCGGGGCCTGTTCAAGCCGGGCAAGGCCAAGCAGGCCCTGGTCGGCGGCAGCCCCGAGGTCTACGCCGTCACCGCCAACGGCGACCCCGCCCTCGTGGCGGTCCTCGACGGCCGGGTCGTCGGCGTCATCTGCCTGGAGGTCACCGCCGACGGCATCGCCGCCTTCCGCAGCCAGGCCAACCCCGACAAGCTCGAACGCGCGACCAGGCGCTGGGCCGCCACCGACCACGGCGTACCCGTGCTCGACGCCGCCTTCTGAGCGATGTGAGGTGCTTCACACCGCGTTCCTGTCAGGAAACGGCGGGCCGCCCGGTTCAGGGGGCGAACCCGCCGAAGACAGGAGCTCGGACATGCAGCACCGCATCATCGTCCTGGGAGCCGGCTACACCGGAGCCATCGCCGCGGGGCGCCTCGCCAGGCGGCTGCGCCGCGAGGACGTCGCCGTCACCCTCGTCAACGCCGAACCGGACTTCGTCGAGCGGGTCCGGATGCACCAGCTCGCGGTCGGCCAGGAGCTCGCGCCCCGCCCCTTCGCCGAGATGTTCGCGGGCACCGGCGTCGACGTGCGGCTCGCGAGGGTCACCGGCGTGGACGTGGACCGCCGGACGGTCACCGTCACGCCCGGCGACGGCGACGGGGCGGACCGGCCCGCCGAGGAACTGGAGTACGACACCCTCGTGTACGCGCTCGGCAGCGCCTGGGACGACCAGGGCGTCCCCGGTGTCGCCGAGCACGCCCACCAGATCGCCTCCCGCCCCGGAGCGCTCCGGCTGCGCGAGCGCCTGGCGGGCCTGGGCCCCGGACAGCCGGTGGTCGTCGTCGGCGGCGGACTCACCGGCCTGGAGGCCGCGACGGAGATCGCCGAGGCCCGCCCGGACCTCGACGTCGCCCTCGCCGCCCGCGGCGGCCTCGGCGACTGGCTCTCGCCCAAGGGCCGCCGGCACCTGCGGAAGGCCTTCGGCGGACTCGGCATCACGGTGCACGAGCACACCTCCGTCACCGCCGTCGGGCCCGACCACGTCACCACCGCGGACGGAACGACCGTCCCGGCCGCGGTCACCGTGTGGACCACCGGCTTCGCCGTCCACCCGATCGCGAAGGCCACCACCCTGGAGACCGGCGACAGCGGCCAGATCATGGTCGACCGGACCATGCGCTCGCTCTCGCACCCGGAGGTGTACGCCATCGGTGACGCGGCCATGGCGCCGGGCCCCGGCGACAAGCCGCTGCGGATGTCCTGCGCCTCGGGCGTGCCCACCGCATGGCAGGCCGCCGACGCCATCACGGCCCGCCTGACCGGCGGAAAGCTCCCGAACACCCCGATGCGCTACTTCAACCAGTGCATCTCCCTGGGCCGCAGGGACGGACTGATCCAGTACGTCACCGCCGACGACCGCGCGGTCCGGGCCGCCCTGACCGGACGGCTCGCCGCCGTCTACAAGGAACTGGTCTGCAAGGGCGCGGCCTGGGGAGTTGCCAACCCGGTCTTCCTGCCGACCCGCCGGCGAGGCGTCGTGGGCGACGCGGCCCGCACCGGCGCGACGGCCACGACCGCGCACCCGGCGCTCGAGCCGACGCCCGAGCGGGCGGACGCACCGGCTGAGGCATCGGCCTGACCACCCCGGCCTCGGCCCAGCGGTCCGGCCTCGGCCCAGTGGACGTCCGGCCCCGGCCGGAGCGGGCCGGACCGGCGGAGGCCCCGACACCGGGCGTCCGCCGCCGTCCCGCACCGGTCGGTCGTCGGCGTCGGCGCAGGGCCCAGACCCCAGGAGCCAGCTCCTGCTCCTCCAGCACCGGCCGACGCCCCGGGGCCGGTGCGACGACCACGATCGTCCGTGCCCGCGGCATGTCCACCCCCTCCCTCACTCGCACCAGGCTGCGCACAGGCGGCTCTCGGCGCGGCCCAACTCCACTCCTGCGCACAGGGATACGGATGACATCATGGAACCGCGCGCGAAGCCGCGGGCCAGTTGTCAGCCGAGTCGTTGCAGGGGTCGTTGATGGGCAGTGAGAGCGTGGCGGTCGCCGGGGGACTGGCCGAGACCATCGAGGCGCTGCGGGCGGAGCTGACCGCGGCGATGGCGCGGGGCGACGGGCATCCGCTGCGCTTCGAACTCGGGCCCGTGGACATCGAGCTGGCGCTCGCCATCACCCGTGAGGGATCGGGCAACGGAGGACTGCGGTTCGGGGTCGTGTCGTTCGGCGCGGCCGGGAAGGCGGCGGCGGAGACGACGCACCGGCTGTCGCTCACCCTCAACCCGGTGACGGCGCGCGGCGACGGGCCCGTCCGGGTGACGGCGGACGTCGACGGCGAGCCGCGTTGAGGAGGACCCGGCCGTGGCGTTGAGCGCCGAGCGCGTCGCCGAGGTGTTCAACCCGTCGGCTGGCGTGGTCGGTTCGGGATGGTTCGTCGCGCCGCAACTCGTCCTCACGGTGTGGCACGCCGCCGAGGGCACCACACGCGCCGGCGAGCCGCCGCCCGGACAGCCGCCGCCGCGCCGCCCCCTGTCGCCGGCGGCCCTCGACGCGCTGTCCCGGGACCGCCCGCCATGCCGGGTACGCGCGCTGGCGGACGCCCGCAGGGGCCGGCCCTTCCGGGACGCGGTGACCGTCTGGTGGCGGCCGGAGAGCGATGTCGCGCTGCTGCTGGTCACCGATGTCCACCAGCCGGCGTCACCGGCCGGGTGGGCGCCGACGTACTGGGCCGACCTCACCTCCGCCGACCCGGTCGACGTGACCGCTGTCGGCTTCCCCGACCACGACGTGGTGAGCGGGATGCGCGAGTCGCGGCAGTTCAGCGGGGTCGTGCATCCGCTGTCCGGCGTGCGGTCCGGGCAGTGGATCATCACGACCGGCGCGCTGGCCCGGCCGACCCCGGGCAGCGGCTGGGCGGGGATGTCCGGTGCGGCGCTGTTCGCCGGGGACCGGCTCGTGGGAATCGTCACCGCCGACGCCGGCGGACGGTCGGGACCGGTCGCCGAGCTGCGGGCCGTCCCCGCGGCGGCGTTCGCGGACGACCCGGGCCTGGCGGCCTGGATCCGGTGGGCCGGCGGCGCGGGCGTATGGGCGCGCGGGCGCGTCGGGGAGCCGGAGCCCGGCGGCCGGCCCGCAGCTTCGGACACCCCGCTGTCCCGCCCCCCGGCCAAGCGCTGGAGTTCACCGGTCCGTGCCTGGTGGCAGCGGCGCAACCGTCCGCTGCTCCCGCCCGAGCTGCTCGACGCCGCGCCCGAGACCGACGCCGTGGGCGACCGCGGCGGCCTCACCTACCGAGCCACCGAACCCGGCGAACTGGCCCGTGTCTACACCCAGCAGTACCTCGACACGACCACGGACCGCGACGCCCAGGGCCCGGCCGCGCCGCCCTCGGGTCCGTCCGCCGGAAGCGACGGCCCCCGTCCGCTCCGGGTCACCGGGCAGCCGGTGTCCGTCGGCCGCCTCCTCGCCGACCCCACGGTGCGGCACATCGTCGTCACCGGCCAGCCGGGCGTGGGCAAGTCCAGCCTGCTGGAGTACGTCGAGGTCACCGCCTGGCGGTGGTGGCGCGGCGCGACCCGCGGCCAGGGGCCCGACGAAGCCCCGTTCGGGCCGCTGCTGCCGCTGCGGATCGCCGCGCGGGAGCTGGTGGGCAGACAGTCCCTCGCCGCGGCCGTCCCGCCCCGGGCGCGCGTCCTGCTGGAGGCCGGTCCGCCCGTGCCGGGCGCCCGGGTGCTGGTGCTGGTGGACGCGCTGGACGAGGTGACCCGGCCCGAGGACTGGCGGCAGGTGGTGGAGCTGCTGCTGGCCACGGCCCGGGAGAGCACCGGCGGGCCCGGCATGGAGCGCCGCCTGATGCTGTCCACCCGTGCCCTGCACGACAGCACCTGGCGCAGCCTCACCGGCGTCGGCGTCACGGAGTTCCGTCTCCAGCCGTTCTCCGACGAGCAGTTGCACCGGTTCGTCATGGCCCATCAGACGGGTGGCGCCGACCGGCTCGCCGACCCCGTGATCCGGGAGCGGGCCGCCGTCCGCGCGGCGGAGTTCCTGGCGTACGCGCGCACCAGCAACGTACTCGACCTGGTGCGGCTGCCCCTGCTCGCGCAGCTGGCGGTCGGCCAGTACTTCGACCCGGGCGGGCAGCCCCACCTGCGGGGCCGCCGCGTCGACCTGTACGCGCGCGCCGTGGCGGAGTTCCTCGGCCGGTTCCCGCAGCGGCAGGATCCGTACGAGCCCTGGCTGCGGGACCGGGTCGAGGAACTCCTGGTCCGGCTGCGCGAGCGCCACGCCCGCGACGCGCCGGCCCACGCCGCCGTCACCACCGCCCTGCGCGGCTTCCTCGGGGACCTGGCCGACGCGTACCTGCACCACGGCACGCCGTTGCCGCAGGCCGCCGCACGGCTGCTGACCGGCGCGCAGGACGGTGACGATCCGACCGATCCCGGCACCCACGACCCGGCCCTGCACCGCACGGTCGCGGCACTGCTCGACGCCACCGGCCTCGTCGTCGACGTCCACGGGCCCGACCCCCGGTTCCTGCACCGGACGTTCGCCGAGTACCTGGCCGCGGAGCACTACCGGGACCGCCTCGGCGCCGACCCGGACGCCTGGGGCGACGCCCTCGCCGATCCCGGCACCCGCGTCGCCGCGCTGTTCGCCTTCGACCGGCGGCCGGCCGAGCTCCAGCGCGAGCTGGCCCGCCGGCTGGCCGCCGACCCCCGGCGGGTGGAGCAGGCGGCGTGGCTGGTCGCGGAGGGCATGTGCGACGACGAGACCCGCGACCGGATCCTCGAGACGCTCTGGCGGCACCCCGGCGAACGCGAGGCGGACCCGGCCCCCGTCGTCCACGACTGGCAGCAGACCCATACGGCCCTCGCCCATCTGCCCGGGCAGCAGCGCCGCCTGCACGACATGGCGACCGGCCCGGACTCCGTACCGGTCGACCGGGTCAACGCCGCGGCGGCCCTGGCCGGCCACGACGCCCGCGGCACCGAGCTGCTGGGCGACTTCGCCGCGGACCCCTCGTTCCCCCTGCACCTGCGGATCGGCGCGGCGGCCCACCTGGCGCACGTCGACCGGGACGCCGGCACCGCACTGCTCACCCGGTTCGCGGACGACACCACGTCCCGCTACTGCGCCCAGGCCGCCGCCCGGCTCGCCGAGCACGACACGCCCGGGGGCACCGCCCGGCTGCGCGCACTGGTCGCCAACCCCCACTGCCCCGACCTGGCCCGGGTCGAGGCGGCCCTCGGGCTGCGCGCCCACGACCGGGCCGCCGGAACCGAGTGGCTGCGCCGGTTCGCCGCCGACGGCCGCTTCTTCGCGGACTGCCGGGTGTACGCGGCCGACGCGCTGGCCGCGTTCGCCGACCACGCCGACCAGGAGCGCGCCGAGGCGACGCTGCTCCTCGAACGCATCGCCCGCGACGAGCGCGTCGACGCCGGCTACCGCGTCGAGGCGGCCCACCGGCTCGCCCGCTACGAGCCCGTCGGCATCCCCCTGCTGCGCGACTTCGCCGACGGCGGCCTGCCGGGCCGGTACAGCTGCGACGCCGCGGTACTGCTCGCGCAGCACGACCGCGAGGAGGGGGTACGGATCCTCGGCGTCATCGCCCGCGCCGCCGGACAGGAGCCCCAGCACCGGCTGCGTGCGGCGGCCGAACTCGCCCACTACGCACCGGCGGAGGGCGAACCCCTGTTGGCCGCACTGGCCCGGGAGCCGGGCTGGGACGCCGCGCCGCGCCTCCAGGCAGCCGTGCTGCTGGCCCGCCGCGACCGGGAGGCGGGGCTGCGCCTGCTGCGCGAGCACGTCGCCGCAGCGGCCGGGGAGGGCCGGGTGAGCGCCGCGCGTGCCCTGGGGGACGTGGACCGGGAGGAGGGGCTGCGTCTGCTGCGCGAGCTGGCCGACTCCCCGGACGAGGGGCGTTCGGTACGGGTCCACGCGGCCGGTGCCATCGGAGACTTCGATCCCAGGCTGAAGGAGGCCACGCTGCGGAAGCTCGGCGTGGACATCAGGCCCGGCGGATGGTTCTCGGTGTGACACAGCGGGAAAGCGGGTTCGTACATGCGCCGTACGCCGTCGTACGGCGGGCATGCGACGGCGTCGTACGCAATCCGTACGCGCGTCCGGTCGCGGATGCACACCAACGGGGAGGCGACACAGGGTGATCCCACGCATCGGTGGTGGATCGGATCCGGTCGGCCAGGCACGCAAACTCGCCCGCAAGGGCGAATGGCTCGGCCTGTGGTGGCAGATCCTGTCCTCGCCGCTGCCGCAGGCGGTGGCCGCGGCGGCGCACCTGAAACTCCGCAGGTGGACCCCGCCGTCGGACGCCGACGCCCGGCTCGCCGCCGTGCTCACCGGCATCGACACCAAGGAAGCGGCCCGGCTCGGCGCGGAGCTGTTCCAGCGTACGACCGTGCGGGTGCCCGCCAGAATGGGCTTCGCGAAGCCGGCCGGCTTCTGCGTCCGGCATCCCGTGGTGGCGCTCGACACCACGGGCCGCGACCTCCACACCTCCCGTGTCGTCACGGTCGACCGCACGGGCGTACGGAACACGCTGTACGAAGGTCCCGCCCAGCACTGGTCGTTGTGCGCGCTCGACGGCGAAACCGTCATCGCGCGCCGCGAGTTCGACAGCGGCGGCTACCGCGGTGACACGGAGCTCGTCGAGTACACCCCAGGCCGCGAGGCCGTGCTCGCCTCGGGAAGCGGGCTGCTGGACGCGGTCGTGGAGCCGACCGCCACAGGCTGGGTGGTCGGCACCAAGCTGCTCGGTGTCGCCTTCGGCCTCGCGGACGGCGAGCAGGAGCAGCTCGATCTGCGGGAGTACGGCCTGCGCCGCGCCGACCTGTTCGCCGTCGACGCCACCGGCACCCGGATCGCCTTCGCGGACGGCACCCGGCTACTGGTCACCGACAGCCGGCTGCAGCCGCTGTACGACCTCGTGACGGAGTCCGTGCGGCACGGCGAGTTCAACGCGATCACCTTCACCGGGGACTCCATCGTGACCGCCGGCCTGGACAAGGGCCTGTACCGCTGGCAGATCCTCGGCGGCCGGATCCGGGGCCTGTACGCGGGCTACGAGTCCACCCCGCGCACGATCTTCGGACTCCACCCGGTGGCGGCGTGGAACCTGCTGGTGGCCGAGGGCGGCAACGTCAACTACCACTACGACATGGCCACGCTGGAGCGCACCCGCTCCCCGGAGTTCCTGGTGCCCACGGGCCCCGACAACCGCGACGACGACCTGCGCGGTTCGCGCGCCATCGGGACGTTCGTGTCGGCGCCCTACGGACGTCTGGCGGTCTACGAGGGCGGCCTCGCGATCCCCACCCGGGGTTCGGACTCCTTCTACTCCACCATCGTCCAGGACCTGGAGCACCCCCTCAACATCCTGGTGAAGCCGCTCCTCGACCTGACCCCCGCCGACGCCGACCGGGTCCGCCCCCACCTGGACCCCTCCCTCGGCCCGGCGGCCCTCTACCCCCTCACCCCGACCGAACGCGCGCTGCTGGAGGCAGCAGTCGAGGCCTGCGCGTGGGCCCCGCAGGTCACCGGGCGCTGACGAGGCGGGCGACCGGCGCGGTCCCTCGCGTCGGCGTCGGGCCGGGCGAACAGACCGCGCGCCGTGCCGGGTGGCGTCCTCTCCCTCCTGGGAGCAGCGGCGGCGACCGCCTGCATGATCTTCCTTGCCACCCATCCGGACGTCCCGGTCCAGGAGTAGGGGTCGCGTACGCCGTCGAGGTCGGCGGGCGGGCCGGGCCGGCGCCGCCGTCACGGTCCGGCGACCGGGCGGCCGTCAAGAGGCGCTCGCGTCGCGATCGCACCGCCGGAGCAGGCCGCGGCTCAGAAGCCGATGGCCTCGCGCAGCAGCAGGACGGTGCCGCGCCCGGGCTGCGGCTCGGCGTTGAGGACCAGCAGCCGGTTGACCGCGCTCGGCTGCCCGTACACCGCCTGGGCGCGCTCCGTCTCCAAGGGGAGGGCGTGCTCCTCGACCCGGCGCAGCGCGGTGTCCAGGTCGGGCACCACCTTCTGCGCGCCGACGACCCAGATCGTCCGCCCGGCGCCGCCGGCGGAGGCGGGCAGCTGGCTGCCGCTGCCCGAGGCGATGACGAGCGAGCCGGTCTCGGTGACGGCCGCGACGCTGGCGACGAAGACGTCGGGGGTGGCCACCAGCCGGCGGATCCGGTCGGACTCGGTGGCGCGGTCCATCCTCAGCACGCGCGGCCGGACGGCCTGGCAGTGGTCGCCCGCCTCGATGTCCTCCGCGACGCCGGAGAGCCGGAGCGTCTCGCTGGCCCCGGTGAACACGCTCGCGCCCGCCGGGATCAGATCCCTGACGCGGGCGCGGGCCGCCGCCGCGTCGTCGAGCAGTTCGGCGGCGAAGCCGTTCGCCCGCAGCGCGGCGATCGTCCGGTCCAGGCGTTCGGCGGACGCGGGCGCGGCGAAGTCGCCGGCCGCCGCGGGCGCCCCGCCCGTCTCGCCGGCGCCTCGCACGGGGCCGCCGTCCGCGGTCTCACCGGAGTCGTGCGCGTCGGGCCCGGGCGCCGAGCCGCCCAGCGGGGTGGTGTCGACGTACCTGACCTCGTAGACCCGCTCGGCGAACTTCCAGCCTTCGGACGTACGCCGGTACGTGTCGTGGTAGACGGCGAAGTTCAGGCCCGAGCGGCCGTCGAGCAGGCGGGCGATCTCCTGCATGTAGGCGCGGCCGGTGGCGGTGTCGCCGTCGATCCGGATCGTGCCCGGGTGGCTGTTCTGCACGAAGAAGTCCCACTGGCTCTGCAGGCGTTCGCCTCCGGTCCGGATCTCCTCCCGGCCGGTGAGCTCGACGGGGACGTTCGGCATGCGCAGCACGCCGTCGGGGGTGAACAGCGCGGCGAGACGGGTCCGGTCGCGCATCATCGCCGCGTCCGTGAACTCACCGCGCAGTGCCTCGATCTCGACACGGTCGGCGATCTCCTGGAAGTCGTTCATGCTCGGTGTCCTGTCCTCGGATGGCGTTCTCCTCTTCACCGGTCCGACAACGCGGCCCCACCGAATGTGAGGTGAGCCGCCGGCCTCACATTCCGCCACTCCGATACGTCGTCATGGGGAGGGAACGTGAACGAGGGAACCGGAGAGCGCATGACCAGTCCGTCGGAACAGTCACAGCGGCAGGCAGCGGACCAGCAGGACCCGGGCCTGGGCGCGATCATGAGCGAGCGGCGGCAGCTGCTCAATCTCGCCTACCGGATGCTCGGGTCCCTGGCCGACGCGGAGGACGTCGTCCAGGAGACCTACACCCGCTGGTACGCGATGTCCCGGGCACAGCAGGAGGCCATCGAGTCACCGGGCGCCTGGCTGACGAAGGTGGCCGGCCGCATCTGCCTGAACATGCTCCGCTCGGCGCGCGCCCGGCGGGAGACGTACGTCGGCGAATGGGTCCCGGAGCCGCTGCCCGACCCGGCCGAGCGGATCGCCGGGGCGGCCGGCGGCGCCGGCGTGGACCCGGCCGACCAGATCACCCTCGACGAGTCGGTGACCATGGCCTTCCTCGTCGTGTTCGAGTCGATGACCCCGGCCGAGCGCGTGGCGTTCGTGCTGCACGACGTCTTCCGCTACCCGTTCGCCGAGGTGGCCGACATCGTCGGCCGCAGTGCGGCGGCGTGCCGCCAACTGGCGTCCTCGGCCCGCCGCCGCGTCGCCGCCGCGCGGACCGGGGCGAGCCCGGACGCGGCCCGGCAGGCCGGCGTCGTCCGGCGGTTCAAGGCGGCCTGGGAGGCGCAGGACATCGACGCCCTGCTCGGCCTGCTCGACCCCGGCGCCACCGCGGTCTCCGACGGCGGTGGCCGCGCCATCGCCCACCTGCTGCCGATCGAGGGCGCCGAGCAGATCGCCCGCCTCTACCTGACCATCGCCCGGTTCGCACCGCCCCGGACGATGCTCGAACGCACGGTCAACGGGCTGCCGGGCCTGGTGTTCGAGTCCGGCGGCAGCATCGAGACGGTGTTCGCGTTCAAGGTCGCCGACGACGACCGGATCACGCACATCTGGGCGGTGCGCAACCCGGACAAGCTCCGCCCCTGGACGCCCGCCTGACCGCCCCGGCGTCGTGGCGCATGCTTCCCGCGGACCGGTGAGTGCTCTCGGACGGCCGTCACAGAGGCGGGCGCCGAGCCCGTCGTCGGCACCCTTCGGCCGGGAGGGAGCGGCGAGGTTGCGGTGCTGGTCCTCGGCCCCAAGCATGGGCTCAGAGGAACAGCCGCAGAGCACATCGGAAGGCACCTCCCGGGAGGACATGAGCGCCATGCCGCCGTTTCCCGCGCCCCGGTCCGTCCGCCGCCGTCGGACAAGGCGCCGTCGACAGGCGGGGGTGTGACCGGCATGACCGACGACGACCGGCCGCTGCGCTGTCTGGTCACCGGCGCCACCGGTTACCTGGGCGGCAGGCTGGTGCCGGAGTTGCTGTCCGCCGGGCACTCGGTGCGCTGCCTGGCCCGGTCGCCCGAAAAGCTGCGGGACCATCCGTGGGCCGGGCAGGCGGAGGCCGTGCGCGGGGACGTGACGGACGCGGAAGCCGTGCGCGCGGCCATGGAGGGCATGGACGTCGCCTACTACCTGGTGCACTCGCTGGGTACCGGCCGGGGCTTCGAGGAGACCGACCGGCGCGCTGCCAGGATCTTCGGTGAGCAGGCGCGGGCCGCCGACGTCCGCCGGATCGTCTACCTCGGCGGACTGAGCCCTTCCGGGGTGTCCGAGCACGAACTGTCACCCCATCTGCGGTCCCGCGCCGAAGTGGGCCGCATCCTTCTGGCCTCGGGCGTGCCGACCGCCGTCCTGCGGGCGGCCGTGATCATCGGGTCGGGTTCGGCCTCGTTCGAGATGCTGCGGTATCTGACCGAGCGGCTGCCCGTGATGGTGACCCCGAGCTGGGTGCGCACCCGCATCCAGCCGATCGCCGTCCGCGACGTGCTCCGCTTCCTCGTGGGATGCGCGAGGCTTCCGCACGACGTGAACCGCACCTTCGACATCGGCGGACCGGACATCGTCACGTACGAGGAGATGATGCGGCGGTACGCCGTCGCCGCCGGGCTGCCGAAACGCGTCATCGTGCCCGTTCCGCTGCTCACCCCCCGGCTGTCCAGTCTCTGGGTCGGTCTGGTCACCCCGGTGCCGGGCGCCCTCGCCCGCCCGCTGGTCGAGTCGCTGAAGCACGAGGTGGTCTGCGCGGAGCGGGACATCGTCCGTTATGTGCCGGACCCGCCGGAGGGACCGGTCACCCTCGACCGGGCGATCCGGCTGGCTCTGCGGCGCGTGCGGGACGCGGATGTCGCCACCAGGTGGTCCTCGGCCGCGACTCCCCGCGCCCCCAGCGACCCGCTGCCCACCGACCCCGACTGGGCGGGCGGAAGCCTCTACAGGGACCACCGCGAGCACACGGTCGCTGCGTCGCCGCAGGCGCTGTGGCGGGTGGTGGAGGCGATCGGCGGCGAGCACGGCTGGTACTCCTCGTCGCTGGCCTGGTCCCTGCGGGGGCGGCTGGACACCCTGGTGGGCGGTGTCGGTCTGCGCCGGGGCCGCCGGGACGCGACCCGGCTGCGGGTCGGCGACAGCCTGGACTTCTGGCGAGTGGAGGAGATCGAGCGGGGCCGGCTGCTGCGGTTGCGCGCGGAGATGCGGCTGCCGGGCCTGGCCTGGCTGGAGATGGCCGTCGACCGGGATCCACAGGGGCGCACGGTGTACCGGCAGCGGGCCCTGTTCCATCCGCACGGTCTGGCCGGGCACGCCTACTGGTGGAGCCTGGCCCCCTTCCACGCCGCGGTCTTCGGCGGCATGGCCCGCAACATCGCCGCGGCGGCCGAATCGGCCGCCCCTGAACCGGCCCGTACCCACTGAGAGGTCCGAAGCCATCGTGCGCGTCTCGGTCGCCCTGTTCACCGCCGACCTGCGGGTGCACGACAATCCGGTCCTCCAGGCCGCTCTGCGGGACGCGGAACGGGTGGTCCCGCTCTTCGTCGTCGACACCGGAATCCGCCGCACCGGCTTCGCCGGACCCAACCGCGCGGCGTTCCTCGCCGACAGCCTGGCCGACCTGGACGCGTCCCTGCGGGCCCGGGGCGGCCGGCTGGTGGTGCGCGTCGGCGACGTGGTCGAGGAGACCTGCCGGGTGGCGGCGGAGACCGGGGCCGGCGCGGTGCACCTCGCGGGCGGGGTGAGCCGCTACGCGGCTCGGCGCGAGGACCGGCTGCGCGCCGAGCTGGACGGCGAGCGACGCGCACTACGCGTCCACGAGGCCTCGGTGACGGTCGTACCGCCGGGGGCCCTGACGCCCGTGGGCAGGGACAGGGGCCACTTCGCCGTCTTCACCCCGTACTTCCGCCGTTGGGAGAGCTTCTCGGTGCGTGGCGTCCTGCCGGCACCGGACGCCGTACCGGTACCGGACGTGGGCTCGGCCGGCCTTCCGCGCGCCCAGTCCCTCGCGCCTGGCTCCCCATCGCCCGACCTGCCCCCCGGCGGGGAGTCCGAGGCCCGCCGCAGGCTGCGGTCCTGGCTGGCCGGCCCGCTGCCCGCATACGCCGACGAGCACGACGACCTGGCCGCCGACGCGACCTCCCGGCTCTCCCCGTACCTGCACTTCGGCTGCCTCTCGGCCGTGGAACTGCTGCACCTGGCCCGCGCCCAGGACAACGCCGGGGCGCAGGCCTTCGTCCGCCAGCTCGCCTGGCGGGACTTCCACCACCAGGTCCTGGCGGCCCGCCCCGACGCGGCCGACCACGACTACCGCCCCCGGCACGACCGCTGGCGTCACGCCGCGCGGGAGATCGAGGCCTGGCGGGAGGGCCGCACCGGCTACCCCGTCGTGGACGCCGCCATGCGACAACTGGCCCACGAGGGCTGGATGCCCAACCGGGGCCGACTGCTCGCGGCCGGCTTCCTCACCAAGACGCTGTACGTGGACTGGCGGGTGGGAGCCCGCCACTTCCTGGACCTCCTGGTCGACGGCGACCTGGCCGACAACCAGCTCAACTGGCAATGGGTCGCCGGCACCGGCACGGACACCCGCCCGAACCGTCTCCTCGACCCACTCGTCCAGGCACGCCGGTACGACCCCCGAGGCGAGTACGTACGCCGCTGGCTCCCCGAACTCCGTCACCTCGACGCCGCCGCGCTCCACCGCGTCCCCCGCCTCGACACGGCCGCCCGTGCGGGCCTCGACTACCCCGCCCCGATCGTGGACCTCGCCGAGGCCGCCGCCCGGTTCAGGGAACGGCGGGGACTCGACTGACCCGCGGCGTCCGGGAAGGCGGCGCCGACCGGGTCATCCGGGGTAGGGGTCGTAACAGTCCAGAGCCGGATGGTAGAGCGCCTCCCACGTGCGGGCCTCGATGACACCGTTCCTCGGCAGGCCGTGGCAGCCCTGGATCCACTCGATCTTCTTCAGCATTCCGGAGTCGAACCTGCCGTCGAGAGCCAGCTTGGGCGGCACGCCTCCCCACATGTTGCTCAGGCACTGCGCCTGCTCGACCGCCGTGCCCTTGTCACCGTACGTGAGCATGGGCCGGTCCGACGGTGACGCGTAGGAACAGTGGGCGGGCGCGGCCGATGCGGGATGCGGTGCTGCCAGGCCCAGTGAGGCGGCAGTGCACAGTCCCGCCGCCAAGGTGAGGATTCCGCGCTGTCGCATGTCGCTCCTTCCCCTCCGGCCACTTGCCGGCCGGGCTCGGCGCGAGGGCGGGGTACCTCCTCATCATGACCACACTCGTCGACGACCCGCGAGCCGCGCACCGGGTGCCCGGAGAGTGCACCCCCGACCGGGCGGCGCACTCTCCGGTACGGCAGGGGCGCACATCCGGCGCGCTCCGACCGCGGACAGGGCCGCTCAGCGCGGGCGGAACGCCCCGCGGATCGTGGTGAACAGGTCGGTCTGCATTTCTCGGCCGAGAGCGGAACCGTACGGGCCAGGACCGACGCGAAGCCGCCCGCTCACTTCCGGGGGCTCAACCGAACAGCTCCAGTCCGTTCCAGCTGCGTCCGTCACCCTTCGCCCAGGCGTCCAGCAACTGCCGAGCCCCGGCCTCAGGGCGGCCAGCCAGACGGTCTGTGAGCCGCCGTGTGTCGGCGTGGCGGCCTCGTCCCAGTCGACCCGGCCCTCGCTGCAGCATGTGCACAGCATGTGGAAGCTGCTCGCCGGTTCGGCGCCGAAGTCCTGCTCGAAGAACGAGGCCACCAGGGCGTCGACGTCGGACGCGGCCGCCGCGTTCACACTGGTCCGGACCCGAAGCCGAACGTTCGAGCCGCCGTGCGCAGTTCTTCGCGGAACAGCCCTGCCCTGCCTCGCCACCGTCGCTCAGTCGGCGATGTCGACGCCGTATCCGCGGGCGAGGGCGGCAAGGCCGTGGTCGTAGCCCTGGCCGACGGCACGTAGCCGCCACAGCGGGCCCCGGCGGTAGATCTCCGCGAGCAGCATCGTGCGTTCGGTGGTGGCGGCGTCCAGGGTGGCCCGGGCGAGAGGTGCCCCGCTGCTGCCGGGTGCCGCGCCGATCTGGATCGCGCCGACACTCCCGAAGGTGGCGGCGCCGTCGATGGCCGCGGCGACGACGATCTTCCGCGTCGCGGGTGGCAGGGACGCCAGGTCGAGGGCGATGGTCTGCTCGGCAGGACCACCGGTCAGCAGGCGCACGGTCCCGGCGGGGCTTTCCGGAGCTCCGTAGAAGACGAAGTCCTCGTCGAAGGTGACCTGTTCGTCCTCGTCGAGAAGGAAGGCCACCACATCGATCTCGCAGTCGGACCGCGGGGCCCAGCCGGCGGTGACGTACCACTCCGGCGCGGGTCCGCCCTGCGACATGGGCAGGTCGACGACACCGCCCCTCGGCATCACGCGCGGCTCCTCGAGCCGCAGAGCCGGCGCACTCCGGACCGTCGCGGTCGGAGCGGAGAGCCAGTGCCGGTCGTGCACGGGGAGTTCGAGGGCGGTGATGCGCCTCATGCGCCGGTCGTCTTCCCCTCCCGGCAGAAGCACGACGTCGGTGACGCTGGCGGACAGGTTGATCGCCGCGGAGCCGCCCAGTTGGACGACGTGCGTACGAGCCGCCGCGGCTTCGGCATGGACGCCACCGAGCACCAGGACCCGATGCCCCGCCAGGGGCTTGCCCGAGGCGTCGGCGGAGGGCTCCGGTCGGCGCGGGGCGGGCACCGACACGCCGGGGGAGGCCGTCGGGACGGCGGACGCTGCCGGGGCGGGTACGACAGAGGCCGTGGTGGTCACCGGCTCCACGGGCCGGACCGGTCATGTCGTGTCGGACTCACACCGGCGGTCACGCAAGCGCCGTCGGGGACCACCGGCGGTTCCTGGAGCGGGCCCATCGGACGACCACCCTTCGCGTACCCGGATCGCTGCCGGCCGGGCGTCGCACCCTCGGCGTCCCGACGGCGAACGACACGCCGTTCGCCGTCGCTGTCGACGGTCTCACCAACCGGGCGTGTCCTCGCCGGCTCGCGCGTCCCAGGTCGGTGTGACCGGGCGTGCCTCGTGGCAGGTGAAGCCGAGACGGACCAGTGCCCGGCGCATCTCGGCCGTCGTGATGTCGCGGCGGTCCAACTTGGTGATCACCGCCCCTACCTGCATCACGGGGTACACCTGGCGGCCGATGGTCACGGACACGCCGGTGGCGGGCTCGGGCGTGATGCCGCTCATGAACTGTTCGACCTCACTCTTGATCAGGTCGAAGGGGAATCTGGCGATGACGATGCGCATGGATGTCTCCACAGGAGTGGGGAGGAACACCGGAGAAGCCGACCGCGCTGCGTGGACCTTCCGTCGCTCGGAAACCACCGGAAGCGGGGCCGGTGCGACGCGTGCGGTTCAGGGAGGAACCTTCCTCGATGCGGGGCGTCGAGGAATTCCGATCGGCGGTGACGGCCGCACGGATTTCGCAAGAATGAGCGGAAGAAACAAGGAGATCCGGATATCGCGGCGCCGAAGCCGGCGCGGCCGGCGGTCGGGGAAGTCCGGAGAACCGGAAAATCAATGAGCCGGGGCCCGCACCCCAAGAGCGCGGGTCCCGGCCACATGATGTGCGAACCACTGGCTCGCGACGGTTCGCCTCAGCGTCAGGCGGGAACGATGTTCTCGGCCTGCGGGCCCTTCTGGCCCCGCGTGACGTCGAACGTCACCTTCTGGCCTTCCTGAAGCTCACGGAATCCCTGGGTGGCGATGTTCGAGTAGTGGGCGAAGACGTCCGGGCCGCCACCCTCCTGCTCGATGAAGCCGAAGCCCTTTTCCGCGTTGAACCATTTCACGATGCCAGATGCCATATGAATCTCCCTTGAGGGGCACTACCGAACTCCGCACTTCACGGAGTCGAGTCGCCGCGATGATCACCCCTCCGGACAGATCCGGAAATTCTTGCGAAGAAAAAATTTTCCGGTAATCAAAACTGCAACTGCTATCACGTTAACACAGGAAGGGTGTAAACCGTCGTGCACCTTCGGGGTGTTCCATGATTCTCACGCCGTGCCAGTCTGTATTTCTGTGGTGGCGGGACTAGATTTCCGTACCGGGCTCGTCCAGCTTCCGGCACATTTCCCGGTTCAGGCGGAGGGCGTCGTCGAGCTGATTTTCGAGGGAGGCGATGCGGCACGCGACCTCGACGGGGGTGCCCTGGTCGACCAGTTCACGGGCACGGGCGGCGACACGCAACTGGCGGCGGGAGTACCGGCGGTGACCGCCTTCCGAACGCAGCGGAGCGATCAGCCCGGCCGCACCGACGGCCCGGAGGAAGGCGGGGGTGGTGCCCAGGACGTCGGCGGCCCGCCCCATGGTGTAGGCGGGATAGTCGTCGTCCAGGTTGCCGGCGACAGGGGTGTTCTCAGCGGTCATGGCACATTCGTTCGGGGACGCGGCGACCGACCTGGGCGTACCTGGCACCGGCTTCCGAAAGTGCCGGCACCATCCGTGTCGCGCAACAACCCTGACTCCGGCAGGTGCGCAGATGTGCGTCCGCCGTGACAGATTTCCCTCGGCGCCCGGCCGGACTCGGCCCACGGAGCGGCACGGTGCCGATGTCGGACCGGCGGCGCACCTGAGTGAGGCGCTGACGCGTCCGACCGCCTCCCGGTGGTACGACCGACAGTCCCCGGCGCCCATGTCCGGGCGCCGTCAGGAGCCGGTCATCCCTCCCAGGCGTCCTGCGCGCCGACGTACGCGGGGGCGGGGGGAAGCGGGGAAGTGGTCGAGGGGACCGCCGCGGCGGCGCGCGGGGTCTGCCCGGCGGAGGTCACCGGACGCCGTGCGTCCAGCCGGCTCGGGCGCGGCCGTCGGCCCACGCCTCGCGCGGCAGCATCGAAGCCGGGTGCCTCATTCCGCCTCCCCGGCTGTGCCGTCGAGGCGATCGGTTTCGGCGAGCGTCAGCAACCGTGCGGCGGTCAGCGGGTTGTCGGGGGCGGTGGCGGCGGCCAGCAGCCGGGCGGCCGTAGCAGCGGGCTCACCGGGCGGGACGACCAGGAGCACCCAGCGCCCCACGGTGCCGCAGTCCAGAGTGATGACGTGTGCCTCGCTTCCGGGCCCGGCCGGCTCCACGGAGATCACCCGGCCGGGTGCCATGACCGTGTTCGGGGCGTCGGGCCATTCGGCGGGGTCCACGCTGACCCGTACCGCGGCGCCCGCATCCGGCTCCAACGAACCGATCAGCGAGGGAAGTTCGAGTTCCAGCGCGTCGCAACGCGGCCACCAGGCCCCGTCCAGCGGGCCGTGGCTGACGTCCGGGGTGAGGGCCAGGCGGGGCGGGGGCATGCGGTACGTGTGCGCATGAGCCGCGGACGCGTCTTCGGCCGACCTGCTGCTGGGCTCCATCGTGCGGTCCCGTCCCGGGAGCCGCGGGGCGACTGCCCGTTTCGTCACTCGCCGGGAACGGCACCGCCGGTCGCGCTGCGCGAAATGCTCTCGGTGCGGTCAGGCTACTCCCGGTCGGTCAGAACCGGGCGGGTCAGCCGTCCGACCGCGTCTCCACCGCCTTGTCCCGGTCCTCCTGTTCCTCCAGTTCCTCCATGAGGCGGATGCCCTCGTGCGTCAGTGCGACGGCCGCGGGGGTCCGGTGCGATGTCCAGTCGACGCTGATCAGGCCGTCGTCGGCCAGATAGGTGCAGGCCGCGAAGAGATCATCGTCGGGCAGGCCCAGTTCGTCGCGGAGTGCCGCGCCGCTGACTTCGGGGCGATTGTGTGCGACGGCCCCGTAGAGAGATTCCAGGACCGCTTTCCGGTTGGTCTTGCGTTGGCGAAGTGTCGTCATGGCTGTCGTTCTGCTGCTCACACCTCGTCCGTGTGCGGGGGTCCTGCCGTGTCGGCCCGCCGGCCGCCGGCGGGCAGGACCGCGCGGGTGCCGCGGTGTGCGCGGTGTCGATGGTGAGATGGAGACGGGTTGCTCCCTCGCGGCCGGCGGGGTAGCTGCGCTGCTCGTCCGAGACGAAGCAGCGGCGGAGCACGTCGGCGACGTGGCGGGCGGCCTCCGGTGACGGGGTGACGATACGGACCTCCCGTGCTCGGCGGAGGGCAAGCGGTCTTGAGCCATACCCACCTCCCTTCGGGCGCGACGAGCACGAAGCGGACGCTGCGCGCAGACGTGGGCGGACGGTGCACGGACCGTGCGCGCCGCGCGGCCGTCCCGACCCGGCGCTCCGCGGCGGGTCCCCTCTGAAGCGTATGCCCGGCACGGGTGGCCGTGCTTGCCGATGTGGTCCGGCATCGCGGACGACCGGCGGGCGCTTCGAGGCGGTGCGGGCGCCCGGGAGCGCGCGGGAGAGCGCCGAGTGCCGGCGCCTGGCGTCACGGCGTCGCCAGGCGCAAGGCCAGGAGGGCGATGTCATCGGTGCTGCCGGGGGGCATCCCGGCCGACAACTCGTCGCACAGGGTGTCCAGCGGTTCCTGGGCAAGCGCGAGAGCGTGGCGGCGCAGCCGGTCGAGGCCGGTGTCGAGGTCGCTGCCGGGGACTTCGACCAGGCCGTCGGTGTAGAGCAGGAGCGTGGAGCCCGCGGGCAGGGGACAGGTCGCAGTCCGCCGGCCCGGGCCGGCGGCGGTGTTCAGGCCGGTACCCAGGAGAAGACCCTGCCCGGCTTCGAGATACTGCGCGTTCCCGCCGGGGGTGAGCAGGAGCGGTGGCGGGTGCCCGGCGCTGGTCCACTCCAGCATCCACGGGCCGGTGTGCGGGTGGCCCTTGACCTGGGCGAGGACGAGAGT
The DNA here is from genome assembly GCF_053589015.1 of Streptomyces sp. NPDC003393. Classification (NCBI taxonomy): domain Bacteria; kingdom Bacillati; phylum Actinomycetota; class Actinomycetes; order Kitasatosporales; family Streptomycetaceae; genus Streptomyces; species Streptomyces sp. NPDC003393. The sequence continues at coordinate 19,985 of NZ_JBSFRB010000068.1, forward strand.
GGCCATCTCGACGGTGGTGATGGCGGACAGGGCGTCGTCGAGGCGGTCGACGACGGCGCCGGGCGGTCCGGTGTGGTCCCAGGCGAGGGAGCGCAGGATGCCGTGCAGTTGGGCCATGCCGGCCGCGGCAGTCAGGTCGTGGCCCACGACGTCACCGATGACCAGCGCGGTCGTGCCGTCCTTCAGCTGGAACGCGTCGTACCAGTCGCCGCCGACCTGGGAGCCGGCCGGGGCGGGCTGGTAGCGGGCGGCCAAGCGGAGCCGGCCGGGCTGGGGCAGCGGGGCGAGCAGGTTGCGCTGCATGGCCTCGGCGACGGCTCGCTGGCGTCCGAAACGGCGGGCGTTGTCGATGACCAGGCCGACCCGGCGGCCGATGTCGCTCACCACCTCCAGGTCGCCGGTGCCGAAGGGGTGCGCGGGGCCGGTGCGTACCAGCGTCAGGGCACCGGTGAGCTGCCGTGTGGTGCCCAGCGGCACCGTGACGGCGGAGGTCGCGCCCACGGCCCGCAGGAAGCCGTTGTGGACGGCGGCCAGAGCGGAGTCGGGTGGTGCGGCCGTGTCGACCTCGTCCTCCAGAACGGGAGCGCCTCCGTTCAGCACCCGCACCAGGGCCGAGCGGGGTGCCTCCGCGGCCGGCGGAAGGCGACCGTGCCAGTCCTCCTGCCCCGCCTCGCGGCCCTGCGGGCCCGTCACCGCCACCCGGTGGACCTGCCGGGAGCCGACCCTGAGGTCCACCGCCGCCCAGTCGGCCAGGCGGGGCACCAGAAGTCGGCACAGCCGGGCAAGGGCCTCATCGACCTCCAGGGTCTGTCCGAGTACGTCGGTGATCTCGGCGACCAGCGTCAACCGCTCGGTGAGGTCTTCGAGCGCACTCGTTCGGGCCGCCCGCGCGGCACGTTCCGCACGTTCCCGATGCGCGCCGCGATCGATCCGGGACTCGCTGAATACGACGACCATGCCGGCCGGGGAGCCGTCGTCCGTGAGGGGCGAGGCCGACCAGGAGACCGGAACCAGGCGTCCGTCACCCCGCAGCCACAGGTCGTCGGACCCGCGAGCGGGACTTCGCTCAGCCAGCGCCCGCAACAGCGGGCAGTTCTCCCGGGGAATGCGGGCGCCGTCCGGCCCGCGGTGGAGCAGATCATGGACGTCCTGCCCCGACGTCGCCGCGGCGGCACGGCCCAGCAGCCGTTCGGCGGCCGGATTGACCCCGACGATCCGCCCGGACGGGTCGACGACGGCCAGGGCTGTACCGAGTTGCTCGACGACCTGCCGCCACGGAAACGGCCGGGCCGTCGACCGCCTCCCTTCGCTCTTCCCGCCGGGCGCCACACCCTCCACCACGCCGCCCTTCCTGTCAGGAACCGTTCCGGGCCGAGAACCGTGATCCCACTCGGGAGGCGGAATCACCCATGTCTCGATGGTCCCGCGCCCGGAACCCGGCCGCATCGCGGTCGCGACGACCGCGGGATCCACACATGGCCGGCGGCCGCCCGTGACGCCGGCCCCGGTGCCGAGGCTGTGCCCCGCGGCCGAGGGCGATCGCTGGTGTCGGGGCGCCCGCGGGCACCGACCCGGCATTCGCGATGTCGCACTGATCCTCGAGGCGGCCGGAGGCTCGGGCCGGCGCTCGGACCGTCGGGGCCTGCCTCGGCGATCCGGCCATCCCGCTCCTGCGAGGGCGCGCGGTCAGCTCCGGCGCTGGGCCCGGGTGCGATCGGCGTCCGCGGGCCGCTGTCCGGCCCTGTCGACGACGGCGAGTTCCAGGACTGCCTCGCTGGCCAGCAGCGTTCCGGCCTTTCCGTACGAGGTGTCCTTGACCAGACAGCTGCGGGAGCCGACGAAGGAGTAGTCCCTCTCGTCGAAGACCCACTCGGTCCGGATGCCGTAGCGGGTGTCGTCGCGGGCGATGCCGAGGCCCCGGCGGCCGATCGCGTCGCGTGCCTGTGGGGCCGGGGTGACGCCGGGGATCTTCGCCGCGGCCCGGTAGAGGGCGGCGGCCGTACCGGGCGGCATCACCCCGCCGAGCAGGGACCCGATCTCCTCGAACACCGCCTGGTCGCGTTCCCGGCCCTTGGCCCGCGGGGTGTTGGCGTACAGATAGGCCAGCAGCTTGTCGGGATCGGTGGGCAGCGAGCCGAGCCAGTGGTAGGTGGGCCGGTCGATGCCGGCCGGGGTGCCGTCGGTGTCACCGAGTTCGGCGTTGATCGGCAGGGTCTCACCGTTCTCGCGGATCAAACCGAGCCGGTGCAGGGGCCCCGGTTCCTGCGCGGTCCACACCTCTCGGTCCGTCAGCGGGCCGAGGACGGCCTTCCCGCTGGTCAGGTCGGCCCCGCGGATCTTCTCCCGGGTGTAGACGAACTGGTCGTCCCGCACGGTGGGCGTGGTGCGTCCCTGTGCGGCGTTCGAGATCCGGTCCAGGAGGGCCGCGGCGGGCCGCATGTGCGTGGTGGCACGGTGCGAGGCGGTGGCGGAGGGCTTCCCGCCGCCGTCGTTCAGGGCGATGCCGGCGGCCAGCGCGCCGACCAGGGTCAGAGCGGTCGCCGGCGCCAGGAGCGCGGGCCGCAGCAGCCGGTGGGCCGGGCGGGTACGGGTCGCCTGGTCGCGGTCGATGTGGTGCATCAGCAGTTCCTTGTGACGAAGGTGCTGCTCGCGCGGAAGGTCCCAGTCGGCCGGGGCCGGCAGCAGGCGGGCGATCTCTTCGCGGTCGCCGTTCCGCTCCGGGGAAGCGCCGGTGATCCTGTCGTTCATGTGAGCTCCTCCCGTACGGGCAGGGCCGCGATCGCGGCCGCACTTGTCATCTCTCCGCGGCCGGCGCGCGGTTCCCGGCCCTCTTCCGCGAACCGGGCGAGCTTCTTGCGGGCACGCGAGAGGCGGGACCGTACGGTGCCGACGGCGATGCCGAGGGCCTCGGCCGTCTGCTGATAGTCCAGGCCGGACCACACGCACAGAGCCAGTACCTCCCGCTCCTGGCGCCGCAGCCGGCCGAGGGCGGCATGGACGGCACGCAGCCGCCGCGCGTCGTCGATGCGTCCCACGGTCCGGGGCGCGAAGTCCTCCTCCATCCGCGGCTGCGGCTGACGCGCCAGGAACAGCTGCCGTCTGCGCTGTCCCCGGCGGGCGTTGTCCGCCTTGTGGGTGGCGATGCCCAGCAGCCACGGCAGCAGGGACCCTCCGTCCTCGAGCACCCGTGCGCGGGTCCGCCAGGCGGTCAGGAACGTCTCGGACATGATCTCTTCGGCTGTCGACCAGTCGCCGGTCAACCGCAAGCCGTGGTTGTACACGGCGCGGGCGAACTCCTCGTACAGCTGGGCGAACGCTTCGCGGTCCCCTTCGCGCACACGGCGGCGCACATCGTTTGCTGAGTCCCTCACGACCACTTCTCTCCGCGACACCGGAGGAGTTCCAGTGGCCTGCGTCACGCGCCGGTACGGCCCCTGAAGTATGACCGCGGACGGCATCGGGCCAGATGATCGGGGCCACAGGACGGGGCCGGCCGCCGCCCGTCCCGCCGGCGCCTGCGAACCGACCGCTACCGCCGGCCACGGTACGGCTGACGCGCGGGGCGGTCTCTGACGCGCGGAGCGCTGTCGCCGAACTCGAGAACCGCGGCAGCGCCGGGGGGCCCGGAGATCGGCGCTCGCGCGAGTGCAGCACGCTGGACCATCTGGCAGAAGTCCGGAGTGTCCGGTTCGGGGTTTCCTCGGCGCAGGTCATCGTCCCCTGCACAAGTCCCAACGACCGGAGAGGTGTCACAGCGCGATGACTCAGTCCCGGACCCGAGCCCGTCTGCGCACCGCCGTGGTGTGCATGGTGCTGGCCCTGGCGGCGGCCCTGACATACGGCGGTACCGCGCAGGCACAGGAGACACTTGCGACGCGGACCGCCAAGCCGCCCCTCAAACACGCATGCGTGTTTGAGGGGATGAACCTCAACAAGTTCCTCGGCGTCCGTCAGCGGCTCATCGGGCCGCCCCCGTGCCGCGAGGCGTTCGTGGACGAGAAGTGGGTCCGGACCTTCCCGGCATGGGGCACGGCGGCGAGCGCGAAGGGCGCCGTATACCCCCCTGGCTACAGACCCGCACGCCGTAGCCCCATGACCGACTTCAAGGCGAAGTTCCGCGGCGTCCGGATCGTCAACGACATCGGCACCGCGCGGGAACGCAGCTACACCTTCAGCAGGAGTCAGGTATTGCGCCGCGTGGATCTGGACGTCGAAGCCGACGTCCGCATGGCCAGCTTCGCCACGCCCCCGCTGCGCCCGCTCAGCGCCGGGGCCCACACGACCACGGTCTTCATCCGGCTGAGCGCCCAACACTGTGATGGGCTCGGCACCGATCCCGACGCGAACTGCCTGCCCGGCGGCGAGTCCCAGTACACGGACGACACGCCGGTCACGTTCTTTCCCCACAAAAGCTCCTGAGCGACTTGGTCGCCCGCGTACACCGTGGACGCCCCAGCCACCTCTTGAACTGCGGCCTTTCCGCCGCCACAGCCGTCACCAACCCACTTGGTCGGGCCGGGGACGGCCATGGGCGCGCCGACAGCACCAACTCCCACGGATCGGGCCGTCCCGTAGGTGGAAGCAGTCCGCGTCCCCAGCCGGCAGAGCCGTCTCGTAGACGGCCACCGGCACATGCTCCCCACCTGCTCAGCGCCAAGCAGTACAGCTCTGGACTGACAGCGAAGGCTGACGTCAACGCGGGAGATGAGCCGTCTCGGCGCCATACGCATGCTTTCCGACCGTATTGGTGGCTACGGGCGCCCGAACGGAGCCGTTCACCTGCGTTCACGGGCGGCCGGTTGAGCCAGCGGCCACTGGCTCCAGTCTCGTCTGATCGTGCGCGAACGACACTGAACGAGGCGGAAACTGAGACAGAAGCCGGCTGAACCTCGCTCCTGACGCCGTGGCTGTCCGGCGTGCCAGTATCTGCATGTGCTCAAGATCCCCGGATACGAAGGCGGCCCCTTGGCCTGGGGCGACGCCTACTTGGCCGACCCGTTGTTCTGGCCTGTGCACCTCGGCTCCTGCCTGCGTGGGGACGACGCACAACGAGCCGCGTTCGGCGCCGACTGGGATGCGGCCATGGAGCTGTATCGCACGCTGTCCGCCGAGCATGAGTGGCCGGTGTTCAGCGTGCAGCTGCGCTCCGGTCACACCATCTACGTCGTCTACCGCAACGTCGTGGACGAATGGGGCGTGGACTATCTGATCCACCAGCCGGCTTGGTCCGAAGCGGAAACCCTCGCCGTGGTCGACGGTCATTTCATGGGGCCCGGCATGGCCTGGCCGGAACTGCTGTCCGCTGCTCGGCAATCGGCTACAGAAGGCATTGGTGATGCTGACGCCCGTCTCTTGCTGCTTTTCCCTACACTCGGCGACGCGCTGCTTCCTGACGATGCAACCGCGGCTCTCACCACTGCGCTCGATGCTCTCACCGTGATCGAAGAGCCCACCGAGGTGGCAAGGATGCTCCTTGAGAACCAGGGCCAATGGACTCCCGCTCGGTGGAGGTTGGCAGACGACGTCTGGATCAACGACGGTGGGCACTCCTACCGGAACCCCAGCAACGCCTTCGCTCTGCCCGAAGGGCGCCTTCTGGAGATCAGTAGCGCACTGCGGGGCGGGAGCGCGAATCTGGCACACGGCGAGTGATCACCGAGCACAACGACAAGGCCCAGGTCTCTGACCTGGGCCTCAAGTATGGAGCGGGTGACGAGAATCGAACTCGCGCTCTCAGCTTGGGAAGCTGCGATCATTTGCGGTCGGTTCGGGTGCTGACCTGGGTGAACGGTATGGGTGCCGCCTCGTCGGCCTCGGCGGCTTTCACCGTGGTTTCCCGCTGTTTCCCGCTCGGTCTGGTGCGCTTGTGGTGCGCGCTGAACCCTCAAAGCCTTGTCGCCTTGCCTCTACCACACATGGCACAGGCTGTGGGGCAAAATGGAAGATCTCCCTCAGGGATCATGTGAGCGCTCGCTGAGGCAGGTGTCGACGCGCTAACCTCGCGCTTTCATGAAGAGGGTTGTCCGGCAGGTGGTCAGGAAAGCAGAAAGTGCCTCTGACCAGCAAGAATGAGGATTGTCTAGGTCCT
>NZ_JBSFRB010000069.1:0-25244 GCF_053589015.1 Streptomyces sp. NPDC003393
CGAACATCCAGACCCAGGGCTTCCGTGAGCTCCAGGAGGGTCAGCGCGTCTCCTTGCCGGACACGTCGCCACGTGTCCGGCGCGCGGCCGTTGGCTAGCGTGGGCCCATGCGTGAGATCCCGACCGCGCCGGTGCTCCTCGGCGGCGAACCCGGTTCCTTCCCGCACAGCGTGCTGGCCGAGCGGCACCCCGCCGTCATCCGGCAGGTGCGGGAGGCCTTTCCCTACGGCCCCGAGCAGCACCGCGCTCTCGACGCGCTGCTGCGCAACTGCACCGAAGGGGTGATCGAACCGCTCCCCGCCGCCGCTCACGACCGGGACCGCTGGACGGCCTGGGGACTGGCCGGGTACGAGGGCCGGTCCTGGTTCGACGTGCCGTGGCTGTGGTCCGAGAGCTACTTCTACCGCCTGCTCCTCGAGGCCGTCGGCTACTTCGGGCCCGGCCCGTGGCAGGGCATCGACCCGTTCCGGCCGGCCAAGCTCGCCGAACTCGACGCCCACGACACCGACGAGGAACTGGCCGCGCTCGACGCCCTGGAGGGCGTACCGGACGCGGAGCGCTCGGCCGCCCTGCTGCACGGCTCGCTCTGGGGCAACCGCGCCGACCTCGGCTTCCGCCTGTCGGTGGCCTCGGCCGACGCCCCGGCCGGGGCCACCGACGTCACCCGGGACACCCCGCGCCTCCTCGCGGACGACAGCGACGCCCTGTGGTCGCTGCTGCCGCCCTCCGGCACCGGCACGCTCTGCCTGGTCGCCGACAACGCGGGCCGGGAACTCGTCCCCGACCTGCTCCTCGTCGCCGACCTCCTCGGCCGCGGCCGCGCCGCGCGGGTGGTGCTGCACGTCAAGCCGTACCCGTACTACGTCTCCGACGCCACCACCGCCGACGTCGTCGACGCCGTGCGCCGGCTGGCCGCCGCGCCCCGCGCCGCCCACGGCTACGGGCGCCGGCTGTGGTCCGCGCTGGCCGACGGGCGGCTTACGGTCCGCGCGCACCCGTTCTCCTGCGCCCCGCTGCCGTACGCGCGGATGCCGGGCGATATGCGCGAGGAGTTCGCCGCGAGCACGCTGACCGTCTTCAAGGGCGACCTGAACTACCGGCGCCTGGTGGGCGACCGGCTGTGGCCCGCGACCACGTCGTTCGCGGACGTGACCGCGTACTTCCCCGGCCCGGTCGCGGCCCTGCGCACCCTGAAGTCCGAGGTGGTCACCGGCCTGGACGCCGGCACGGAGGCCGCGCTCGACACCGCCGAGGGCCCGGGCTGGCGGACCAGCGGCACACACGCGCTGATCCAGGTCGCCGGGGCCTGACGGCGCCTGCCGCGTCAGGCCCTCCTGACGAACCGCCGCTGGTCACGGGCGGGTTCCGGCGGCGATTCACGCGATGGTGTGATCGGATCCGCGCCGGAGGATGGTGCCGGAGTGTCGCGGGTAGTGCCCGGCCATGACGCAGCAGCCCTTCGAACTCCCGCACTTCTACATGCCGTACCCCGCGCGGCTCAACCCGCACGTCGACGAGGCCCGCGCCCACTCGACGCAGTGGGCGCGCGACATGGGCATGCTGGAGGGCTCCGGGATCTGGGAGCAGTCCGACCTCGACGCGCACGACTACGGACTGCTCTGCGCCTACACCCACCCCGACTGCGACGGCCCCGCCCTCTCCCTGATCACCGACTGGTACGTGTGGGTCTTCTTCTTCGACGACCACTTCCTGGAGACGTTCAAACGCAGTCAGGACCGCGCCGGCGGCAAGGCCTACCTGGACCGGCTGCCCCTGTTCATGCCGCTCGACCTCGACACCCCCGTGCCCGAACCGGAGAACCCGGTGGAGGCCGGCCTCGCCGACCTGTGGGCGCGCACGGTGCCGTCGATGTCGGCCGGCTGGCGGCGGCGGTTCGCGGTGGCCACCGAGCACCTGCTGAACGAGTCCCTGTGGGAGCTGTCCAACATCAACGAAGGGCGCGTCGCCAACCCCGTCGAGTACATCGAGATGCGCCGCAAGGTCGGCGGCGCCCCCTGGTCGGCCGGGCTGGTGGAGTACGCCACCGCCGAAGTGCCCGCGTGCGTCGCCGGAACCAGGCCGCTCAGGGTGCTCATGGAGACCTTCTCCGACGCCGTGCACCTGCGCAACGACCTGTTCTCCTACCAGCGCGAGGTGGAGGAGGAGGGCGAGCTGAGCAACGGCGTGCTGGTCCTGGAGACCTTCTTCGGCTGCACCACCCAGGAGGCCGCCGACACCGTCAACGATGTCCTCACCTCCCGGCTGCACCAGTTCGAGCACACCGCGCTCACCGAGGTGCCCGCGCTCGCCGTGGAGTACGGCCTCACCCCCGACCGGACGGCGGCGGTGGCGGCGTACGCCAAGGGCCTTCAGGACTGGCAGTCCGGCGGGCACGAGTGGCACATGCGCTCCAGCCGGTACATGAACAAAGGGGCACGCGCGGACAGCCCCTGGCGGCCGACCGGCCTCGGCACCACCGGCACCGACGTCCGCGCGCTGCTCGCGGACGCGAACGCCCTGGGGGCGCCTCCCACGTCGTCCAGGCGGTGGGGGAGGTGGCGTGCCTACACCCATGTGCCGTTCCAGAAGGTCGGGCCCTCCCGCATCCCCGACCTGTACATGCCCTACGAGCTCCGGCTCAGCCCGCACCTGGACGCCGCCCGCTCCCATCTGACCGCGTGGTGCCACCGCACGGGCATCCTCGCCGAGGGCGTCTGGGACGAGGACAAGCTCGCCGCCTACGATCTCGCGCTGTGTTCCGCGGGACTCGACCCGGACGCCACGCCCGAGGCGCTCGACCTGAGCGCGTGCTGGCTCGCCTGGGGCACCTACGGCGACGACTACTACCCCCTGGTCCATGGCCGCCGCCGGGACGTGGCCGCCGCCCGGCTGACCACGGCCCGGCTGTCGGGGTGCATGCCCGTCGAGGGCGAGGAGCCGGTCGTGCCGCTCAACGCCATGGAGCGTGGGCTGACCGACCTGTGGGCCCGCACCACCGCGGAGATGACACCGGACCAGCGGCGCACCCTCAAGCGGGCGATCGACGCGATGACCGGGAGCTGGGTGTGGGAGCTGTCCAACCAGGTGCAGAACCGCATCCCGGACCCCGTCGACTACCTGGAGATGCGGCGCGCCACCTTCGGCTCCGACCTCACCCTGAGCCTGTGCCGGATGGGACACGGCCCCGCGATCCCGTCCGAGGTCTACCGCACCGGCCCGGTCCGCTCCCTGGAGAACGCGGCCGTCGACTACGCCTGCCTCCTCAACGACGTCTTCTCGTACCAGAAGGAGATCGAGTACGAGGGCGAGATCCACAACGCGATCCTCGTCGTGCAGAACTTCTTCGGCATCGACTACCCGGCCGCACTCGCCGTCGTCCAGGACCTGATGACCCAGCGCATGCGTCAGTTCGAGCACGTCGTCGCGCACGAACTGCCCGTCGTGTACGACGACTTCGAACTGTCGGACGAGGCGCGTGCCGCCATGCGGGGCTACGTCGCGGACCTGCAGAACTGGATGGCCGGCATCCTGAACTGGCACCGGAACGTGGACCGTTACAAGGCCGAGTGGCTGGCGCGCCGCGCCCATGGGTTCCTTCCGGACCGCCCGCCGGCCCCCGTCCTGCCCGTCGGCTGAGGCGCCGGGCACACCAGCCGGAGGCGATCGATGGAACAGACCGCGTTGCGTCCCAAGCCGTTGCCCGGCCGGGAGCCCCGGGGCGGCACCTCGCGCGGCACCGTCCGGCGCCCGCGCGCCGCCCGCCGCGGCTTCCGCCGGCTGCTGACCGTCGTGTTCGGTCTGCTCGGCGGCCTGGCCCTGCTGCTGTCCGGGATCGGGATCGGCACGGTGAGCGCCACCGTGATCGGCATGAGCAGAACGGCCGAGCCGCAACACCGGGCGGCGGGACCGGGAGCGGCGGCTCCCCGGTCCGCCCCGCCGGGCCGGACGGCGTCCGCGGGCCCCATGTCGGCCCCGGTGCGCCCGGCCCTCGGCATCGAGGCGGTCGACGTCATCGGGCCGGGAGCCCGCGTCGTCGGCGTCCATGTGCCCGGCCCCGGTTACTCGGCGGGCCTCGTCCGCGGAGACGTGCTTCTCGTGTTCGGCGGCACCCGCGTCGACTCGGCCGCGGACCTGGCCCGGGCGGTCGCCCGGGCGCGCCCCGGCCGCAAGGTCGTACTGACGGTACGGCACCGCGGCGGCGGCCAGGAGCGGCTGACCGTGGTGCCCGGAGTGGTGGTGTGAGGTGGGCGTCCTCGGCCGGGGTGAAGTGCGGCGCGACCGCCGTGCGCTGCCGGTGGGATGAACGGTGTGTCGTGGCGCCGGTACGGAGCGTGCGGGACGGGTGGGTGCCGAGTCATAACATGGGGGCGGAACCACCGGTCGCACGGTCGGCCACCGGACGGGGCGGGGCGACGGGCCCGCGGCGCCCGGCGGATGCGGCCGACCGGCTCGCGCGGCCCCGCGCGGACGGGCAGGATGCTGCCCGTGGGTCCATCATCAGCCCGTCAGCCGAATACGGAGGCCCGGATGACCGGCACCGCGCCCGCGTCCTTCACCGCCGACGACTACCGGGCCCGGATGGCGCGTGCCGCACAGGCGGCCGCCGCCGCCGGGCTGGCCGGGCTGCTGGTGGCGCCGGGCCCCGACATGGTCTGGCTCACCGGTTACACGCCCACCGCCGTCACCGAACGGCTCACCCTGCTCGTCCTGGCCCCGGGCCGGGACCCCGTGCTCGTGGTCCCCACCCTGGAGGCGCCGGACGCCGCCGGGGCCGAGGGCGCGCCCGCCCTGACCCTGCGGGACTGGACCGACGGCAAGGATCCCTACGCCCTCACCGCCGAGCTGCTCGACGGCTCCGGCCGGTTCGGCATCAGCGACAACGCCTGGGCCATGCACCTGCTGGGCCTCCAGCGGACCCTGCCCGGCACCTCCTACGCCTCCCTCACCGAGGCCCTGCCGATGCTGCGGGCCGTGAAGGACCCGGCGGAACTGCGGCTCCTGGCCGCCGCGGGCGCCGCCGCCGACCAGGCGTTCGAGGAGATCCGCAAGGTCCGCTTCGCCGGGCGCCGCGAGTCGGAGGTCGGCGCCGACCTCGCCGAGCTGCTGCGGCGCTTCGGGCACTCCCAGGTGGACTTCACCATCGTCGGCTCCGGCCCCAACGGCGCCAACCCGCACCACGAGATGGGCGACCGCGTCATCGAGCGCGGCGACATGGTCGTCCTCGACTTCGGCGGCCTGAAGGACGGCTACGGCTCCGACACCACCCGCACCGTGCACGTCGGCGAGCCCACCGACGAGGAGCGCAGGGTGCACGACATCGTGCGCGAGGCCCAGGAGGCCGGCTTCCGGGCGGTGCGTCCCGGCGCGGCCTGCCAGGAGGTCGACCGGGCCGCCCGCGAGGTGATCGCCGAGGCCGGCTACGGCGAGTACTTCATCCACCGCACCGGCCACGGCATCGGCGTCACCACGCACGAGCCGCCGTACATGATCGAGGGCGAGGAACAGCCCCTCGTGCCCGGCATGTGCTTCTCCGTGGAGCCCGGCATCTACCTGCCCGGCCGGTTCGGCGTCCGCATCGAGGACATCGTCACGGTGACCGAGGACGGAGGCCGCCGCCTCAACGACACGACGCGTGAGATGGTCCTGGTGGAATGACCGACCGGCAGCCCCCGTCCGCAACCCGAATCGACACGGCCCGACGATGACCCAGGCACCGACACCCACTGCGGACACCCTCCGCAGACTGGTCCGCACCCTGCTCAAGGAGAGCACCCGGGACCGGGCCGGCACCGCCGCCGGACCCGACGTCCGTCCCGTCGCCGAGGGCGGCGAGCACTCCACCTGGTGGGTCGGCACCCGCCATGTGCTGCGCCTCGCCCCCGACCGCGAGGCCGCCGCACGCCAGCGACGCGAGGTGCGCCTGCGCGACCTCGTCCGGCCGCACCTGCCGGTCACCGTGCCGGCCAGCGTCGCCCACGGCGAGTGGGCGCCCGGACTGACGTACACCCTGGACACGCGGATCACCGGCGGCACCACGGGCGGGCACGACGTCTCCGCCGTCGGCGAGGACGACCTGGCCGGACTGCTCACGGGACTGCGTGCGGTGCCCGCCCGCCAGGCCGCGGCGCTCGGCGTGCCGCGCACCGCGCCCCGCTCCCTGGAGGCGCTGCGCCGCATGGCCGTGCACGCCGCCGAGCGTCTCGGCAAGGCCGACGAGTTCGATCCCGCCCGGATGCACCAGCTCACCCCGCCCGGCGCGGCCCAGCTCGCCGCCCAGACCGGCACCGCCGTGCTCGTCCACCACGACCTCACGGCCGAGCACCTGGTGGTCAGCGCGGACGGCCGGGTGCGGGGCGTCCTCCACTGGACCGACGCGACGGTGGGGGATCCCGCCGAGGACATCGCCGGTCTCGCCCTCGCCGTGGGTTCTCCCGCCGCCGTGCGCGCCGCCACCCTCGCCGGCTACGGCGCCCGCCCCTGCCTGCGCGGCCTGTGGCTGGCCCGCTGCGACAGCGTGATCCGGCTCGCCGGCTGCCTCGACGGCCGCGACGACAGCCCGCTGCCCCTTCTCAGGTCCCGGCTCCGCCGCGCCTGGGAGCCGATCCTCCTGGAACGAGTGACGGAACTCCGCGAGGACTGCGAGGACACCGGCGACGACGGGATCCCGGCACCCTAGTGCTGTGACCGGGGAGCCACGAGCACGCCCGAGGCCCGCTCCCCGACGTCCGGCGGGATCGCGGGCGGCGGGCCCGCCCCGGCCCGGAGCCGGTCGGCGGCTTCGGCCCGGTCGGCGGCTCAGAGCCGGTCAGTTCTGTGCCAGTACCACGCACGACTCCCCGGGCAGGTGCAGCACCCCGTCGCCGTCGGGTACGTCGACCGGGTCCCAGGCGGCCAGGAGCTCGGCGGGGCGGGTGCCGAGGGGAATGGCCGCGGGCTCCTTGCCGAGGTTGACGGCCACCCGGATGTCGCCCCGCCGGAAGGCGAGCCAGCGGGCCTCCTCGTCGTAGGCCACCTTGGTGTCGGCGAGGTCGGGGTCGGTGAGGTCCGGCTGTTCGTCCCGCAGCGCGATGAGCCGCCGGTACCAGGCCAGCAGACGCGCGTGCGGCTCGCGACGCGGCTCGGACCAGTCCAGGCAGGAGCGGTCGCGGGTCGCCGGGTCCTGCGGGTCGGGCACCTCCTCCGCCGCCCAGCCGTGCGCGGCGAACTCCCGCCGCCGGCCCCGCCGCACCGCCTCGGCCAACTCCGGATCGGTGTGGTCGGTGAAGAACTGCCACGGGGTGCCGGCGCCCCACTCCTCGCCCATGAACAGCATCGGTGTGAACGGCGCGGTCAGCGTGAGCGTGGCCGCGCACGCCAGCAGCCCGGGGGAGTCCGCCAGCAGTACGGACAGGCGGTCTCCCTGGGCCCGGTTGCCGACCTGGTCGTGGGTCTGGCTGTAACCGAGCAGCCGGTGGCCGGCCACCCGGCTGCGGTCCAGCGGACGGCCGTGGCGGCGGCCCCGGAAGCTGGAGTACGTCCCGTCATGGAAGAAGCCCCCGGTGAGCGTCTTGGCGACGGCAGCGAGCGGGGCCCGCCCGAAGTCGGCGTAGTAGCCCCGGGTCTCACCGGTCAGCGCGCTGTGCAGGGCGTGGTGGAAGTCGTCGTTCCACTGGGCGTGCAGGCCCAGGCCGTGCTCCGCCCGCGCAGTGATCAGCCGGGGGTCGTTCAGGTCCGACTCGGCGATCAGGAACAGCGGGCGGCCGAGGTCGGCGGAGAGCGCGTCCACGGCCGTGGACAGCTCCTCCAGGAAGTGACACGCGCGGGTGTCGGCCAGCGCGTGCACCGCGTCCAGACGCAGCCCGTCGATCCGGTACTCCCGCAGCCACGCCAGCGCGCTGCCGATCAGGAACTCCCGCACCTCGTCCGACCCCGGCGCGTCCAGGTTGACGGCGGCGCCCCAGGGCGTGTGGTGGGTGTCGGTGAAGTACGGCCCGAATCGCGGCAGGTAGTTGCCGGACGGACCCAGATGGTTGTGGACGACGTCCAGGACCACGCCGAGGCCCAGCCCGTGCGCCCGGTCGACGAAGCGCTTCAGCCCCTCCGGGCCGCCGTACGGCTCGTGCACCGCCCACAGCGAGACGCCCTCGTACCCCCAGCCGTGCCGGCCGGGGAACGGGCACACCGGCATCAACTCCACGTGGGTGACGCCCAGTTCCTCCAGGTGCTCAAGCCGCTCGGCGGCCGCGTCGAAGGTGCCCTCGCGCGTGTACGTGCCGATGTGCAGCTCGTACAGGACCGCGCCGGGCAGCGGCCGCCCCGCCCAGTCCGCGGTACGCCACGCATGGCGGGCGTGGTCGACGACCGCGCTCAGCCCGTCCGGGCCGTCCGGTTGCCGCCGCGAGCACGGGTCGGGCAGCACGGGCCCGTCGTCCAGCGCGAAGCCGTACCGCGAGCCGTCCCGCGCCTCGGCCTCACCGATCCACCAGCCCAGCCGATCCGGATCGCGCTCCAACGCGCGCGCGGCCCCGTCGCACCGGAGCGTCACACGGTCGGCCTGCGGTGCCCACACCTCGAACTGCACGGACGGTTCCCCTTCGTCTGCTCACCGTGATGGAGTGCGTCCATCGTCCTCCAAAAGAGATCAATCCGCCCTCGGATGCTTCCTTTTGCGGTGGGTGTCGTCGGATCCGCCCGCTCGGGGACCGTCTTGGCCCCCTTCGCCCACGGTCTGCGGGATGCCCGTCGCGACCGGTCAAGTCTGTTTTCGCACGGTGGTGTTGACGGATCGACAACATCGTGACTGACTGTGCGTACACCATGCACATGTGGTGAACCAGCGGCACCGCATTGTGGAGGTGTGCCCTGCCCCCACTCCATCGCTACCCGACCGTGGACGAGCTGGGCGCGCACGCCGCCGCACTCGTCGCCCGTCACCCCGGGGACGCTCGGCTGCGCCGCGTCGGCACCTCCCGCGCGGGCACGCCCCTGCGACTGCTCTCGGTGGGCCACGGCAGCCACCACGCCCTCGTCGTCGCCGGGCCCCACGCCAACGAGCCGGTGGGCGGCGCCACCGTCCTGCGGCTGGCCGAGCGCGTCCTGGCCGCACCCGCCACCGGCGCGGCCGCCGACATCACCTGGAACCTGCTGCTCTGCCTCGACCCCGACGGCTCGCGCCGCAACGAGGGCTGGCTCACCGGCCCCTACACCCTCGGCGCCTACTTCCGGAACTTCTTCCGGCCCGGCTTCCTGGAGCAGCCCGAATGGCTGCCCGACGGAGCCGAGGCCGCCGCGCTGCCCGAGACCCGCGCCCTGCTCGGCCTCCAGGACGAACTGCGGCCGTTCGTGCAGTGCTCGCTGCACGGCGTGGACGTCGGCGGCGGCTTCGTCGAGCTGACCCGGGACCTGCCCGGTCTCGCCCAGCGCCTGGCGCACACCGCGGCCCGGCTCGGCATACCGCGGGAACTGGGCGCCTACGACGCCCTGTACTGGCCCCGCCTCGGTCCGGCCGTGTACCGGATCCCTCCCCCGCGCCGGCGTGACCTGGCCGCCGCCATCACCGAGGCGGCCGTGGAGTCCACCTGGTTCCACCCGGACCGGCACGGCACCCTCACCGCCGTCGTCGAGGCACCCATGTGGGGCGTGACCGCGGTGGGCGACGGCTCGGCGCCCACCGACCCGGACGCGGTGCTGCGCGCCGTGAGCCGTGCCCTGCGCGACGACACCAGGCACCTGGCCCGGCTCCTGGCCCGAGCCCGCCCGCACGTCGCCGGCGTGCCGGGCGCGGACCGCCTGCTGGCGCCGGTGGACGACTATTTACTGGTCTGCCCCGGTCTCGCCGACGCATGGGACCCCGACACCGACGACGGCACGGCACGCGCGCTGCCGCCGCTGACCAACGCCCACCTGGCCGCCCTGCGTGTCTCCGGCCGGCGCCTCGTCCTGCGCACCGCCGGGCTGATCCACCGCCTCGTGCGTGCCGCCGGGAACGACCCGGCCGGTGTCCTGCCGGATCTGGACCGGCTGATCGACGAGTGGTGCGCGGACTACCGCGACGGCCTCGGGGCGCGCTGGATACCGGTCGCCCGGCAGTCCGAGTACCAGACCAGGATGGTGCTCGCCGCCTGCCGGCTCGCGCGCGCGTACTCCCGTTCGGGTGAGACCAGGTGGGGACCGGGGGCCACCGTGCCGATACATGGGGAATGACCCACTTCAGCAGGACGACGACCCGGCTGCGGCGCGGCACGATGGCGGCGGCGGCCCTCCTTCTCGGGGCAGCGCTCCCGGCCCAGGCCGTGCAGGGAGCCCGGAGCGCCCACCACGCCCCCGGCGAGGACGACTGGCTCTACGTCACGGTCGCCCGCGGCGCCACCCCCACGGTCGCCCGCGGCACCACCCCCTCGGGCGACACCCGTGGCGCCCTCCTGCGGTGCGACCCGCCCCGGGGCCACGCGCACGCCGCCGCGGCCTGCGCCCAGCTCAGATCCGTGCGCGGCGACATCCGCCTGATCCCGCGCAAGGACGACGCGGTCTGCTCGATGATCTACGCCCCCGTCACCGTCCAGGCCCGAGGCGTGTGGCAGGGCCGCGCGGTCGACTACACGGAGACCTACGCCAGTCGGTGCGTGATGGAGGCGAACACGGGAGACGTGTTCGCCCTGGAGGCCTGAGCCGCGCCGGTCGTCCGCGCGCCTGCCGTTGCCGGACCGACGGTCACGACGCCGCCGCCGGGGTCCGCGAGCCCCGTCGGCCGTCAGATCGTCAGTTCGCGGGCGTGGTGGGCGGTGGCCAGGACGGTGCGGGACTGGTGCTCGACCTGGTGGGGGAGGGGGACCCAGCGGGCGCGGAAGCGGGTGGCGAAGGACTCGCTCCAGGCCGTCACGAGGTGTTCCAGGCCGGGGGCGGCGGGGTCGCCGGTCCGACGGAGGACCCGGAGCAGCATGGCCGCGGCGCGCAGCGGCAGCCGGCGGGCGAAGGCGTCCACGCTGCCGACGTACGCCATGGTCGTGTCGGCGAGAGGCGTGCCGACCAGGTCCGCGGCCAGCCCGGGTGCCAGGCCGAGCCCCCACTTCGCCGCCCGCAGCAGTGGTCCGTCGGCGCCGTCCAGCCGGGGCAGCGCGTCACCGAGCACCAGCTCGACCTGGCGGGCGTCCCGCAGCAGCCGCGCCGCCAGCCGCCGGATCGCCGCCGTCGGGGCCGGATGCGGGGCGGGATCGTCGACGAGGTCGCTCGCCCACATCGGCACCTCCACGACCGCCGTCATGCCGCCGTACCGGTGCGCGTGGTACCAGGTGCTGTGCCGCGCGTCGTCCGGCAGGCTGGGGTAGGCCACGCCCGAGCCGGGCTCCGGCATCACCCGCACCCCGGGCCCCGAGACGGGCCACCCCGCGGCGTCGCAGGCTCCCGTCTCCACCGGTATGTGCAGCTCCGCCGCCGACTTGCCGAACGGTTCGGCGAGCCCGGGCACGTCCCTGGTCAGCTGCACCCAGCTGCCGCCCAGATCGGTGCCGTGCAGCGTCACCTGCACATACGGGCGCAGCGTGTCGATGACCCCGAGCAGCGCCCGGGTCTCGGGCGGCAGCCGGTCGGGCGGCAGCACCGAGGGCGACCACTCCGGCTGCTCGGCACCGGCGGGCCGGAAGAACCCGAGGTGGTAGTCGAGGAGGCTGTGCGGGGCCGGTGTCACGTGCAGGCTCGCCCCGTCCGGGTCCGCGCACAGCAGGAAGTGCCAGGAGGTGTCCGCCCGCAGCCGCCGCTCGTCCCGCACCCGCCGGGCGAGCGCGAGGAGGGTGGAGCCACCGGTGGGCTCGTTGGCGTGGGCGCCCGCGACCACCAGGACGGCCCGCCGGGCGTGACCGACCGACAGCAGGTGCAGCGGCCTGCCCGCGCGGGAGACGCCGACCTGGTCGATCTCGCACAGGCCCGGCCGGCGTGCGGCCAGGGACCGAGCGGCGGCGGTCAGTTCGGGAACACTGGGATAGCGCAGCTCCGGCAGTGGACTCACCCCCGACTTGTCCGCCCGGACTCGCATTCCGCAGTACCCCACGGACTCGGGGAACTGTCAAGAACGCCGGACCCCGCGATCACTCCCGCCCCGACGGCCCCGCGGTCCGCTCCAGCAGCGCCACCGGCAGCCGTTCGAAGAGCTCCGCCACGCGCACCTGTCCCTCGAACTCCCGTCCGGGCGTGAGCACGTCGGTCCACCGGCCGGCCGGCAGCGGCAGCCGCGTGTCGCGCCAGCCGCCCGCCTCCGCCAGCCGCAGCGACAGCCGGGTCGCGGCCGTGACCACCTCGCCGGAGCGCACGAACGCGGCGCAGTGCTCCGCCGCCGGGCCCCGCGCTCCCAGCGGCGCGTACGTCGCCGTCGTGCCGAACAGCTCCGGCCGGCGGGCCCGCAGCCGCAGTGCCGCCATCGTCACCCGCCCCTTGTCGCCGGGGTCGGCGGGCGGGAGGTCCACGCGCCGCCGGTTGTCCGGGTCCACCAGGGTCCGGCACTCGGTCTCCGTGCCCTGGTACAGGTCGGGCACGCCCGGCATCGTCAGGTGCAACAGGGCCGTCCCCAGCACGTTCGCCCGGATGTGCGGCTCCAGCGCCGCACGCAGCGCCGCCACCGGCTCTCCCGCCGGCCCGCACGGACCCTCGGCGACGAACCGGTCCACCGCCTCCTCGTACGGCGGCTCCTGCTCCGTCCAGCTCGTGTACAGGCCCGCCTCGCGCACATGCTTCAGCAGCGCCTGCCGCACCCGCCGACCGTCCGCCGGGCCCAGCCCGAACACGGTCTGCCAGGCCGCCCACGCCAGTTGCCCGTCGGGCGCGCCCACCCCGTCGGCCGTCACCTCGTCCAGCACTCCCGCCCAGCGCCCCGGGCACTCGGTCAGCACGGCCAGCGCCGCCCGGACGTCCGCGCTGCGCTTGGTGTCGTGCGTGGAGACCACCGTCCCGGTGACCGGCCAGTCGCGCTGCACGCGTGCGCAGTACGCGTGAAAGTCCTCCGGGGACACGGCCGGGCGCCCGGGGCCGCCGCCGACCTCGTTGGCGGACAGCAGCGGAACGTAGCGGTAGTAGGCCGTGTCCTCCACGGACTTG
This sequence comes from Streptomyces sp. NPDC003393, assembly GCF_053589015.1. Classification (NCBI taxonomy): domain Bacteria; kingdom Bacillati; phylum Actinomycetota; class Actinomycetes; order Kitasatosporales; family Streptomycetaceae; genus Streptomyces; species Streptomyces sp. NPDC003393. The sequence continues at coordinate 13,063 of NZ_JBSFRB010000069.1, forward strand.
GCGCGCAGCGCGGAGGCGGCCTGCGCGAACCGGGTGCGGAACTCCACGTGGTCCGGCCCGTCACCGGCCCGTCCCAGCACCAGGTCGCGCACGACGTCCACGGCCTCGCCCTCCTCCGGCACCACGAAGGCGAGCCGGGCCTCGGCGGCGGCCTCCTCGGTGACCACGGTGGCGGGGTCCACCGAGGCGTACGGCCGGTACACCTCCAGGCGGACCAGCAGCTCCTGGAGCGCGGTGCGCAGCGTCCAGGCGGCGCGGTCGCGCAGCGCCGGCGTCGGCGACGTGGCGCACACCCGGCTCGCCACCCGGGTCAGCCGCTCCGTCTCGGCGGCGAGCTCGTGCGTGATCACGTTGTAGGCGGCCCGCCGCACGGTGGCCGCCCAGTCCCCGCCGCGGTCGGTCTGCGGAGCGGCGAACCGCCGGTACCGCTCCAGCAGTTCGTCCGCCCCGGCCGCGTCGGTGAACAGGCCGTCGACGTGGCGCAGGGCGTCGTAACCGGTGGTGCCCGCGACCGGCCAGGACGGCGGCAGGCGCTCGCCGTCCGAGAGGATCTTCTCCACGACCGTCCAGCGGCCACCGGTCGCCGTGTGCAGCCGGTCGAGATAGGCGTCCGGGTCGGCGAGGCCGTCGGGGTGGTCGACGCGCAGACCGTCGATCACGCCCTCGCGCAGCAGCTGGAGGATCTTGGCGTGGGTCGCCTCGAACACCTCCGGGTCCTCCACCCGCACCCCGATCAGCTCCGAGATGCTGAAGAACCGCCGGTAGTTGAGGTCCGTACGGGCCAGCCGCCACCACACCGGCCGGTACCACTGGGCGTCGAGCAGTTGCGGCATCGGCAGCTTCCCGGTGCCCTCGCGCAGCGGGAACGCGTGGTCGTGGTAGCGCAGGACGTCGCCGTCCGCCTTCAGCTGGTCCAGCTCCTTGCCGACGGGGTGCCCGAGCACCGGCAGCAGCACCTTGCCGTCCTGGGCCTGCCAGTCGATGTCGAACCAGCGCGCGAACGGGGACGCGGGCCCCTCCCGCAGGACCTCCCACAGGGCGTGGTTGTGGCGCGGCGCCATGGCCATGTGGTTCGGCACGATGTCCACGACCAGCCCCAGCCCGTGCTCCCGGGCGGTGCGGGCCAGCGCGCGCAGGCCCTCCTCGCCGCCGAGTTCCTGGCGCACGCGCGTGTGGTCCACGACGTCGTAGCCGTGCAGGGAGCCCGGTACGGCCTCGAGGACGGGGGACAGGTGCAGGTGGGAGACGCCGAGCGAGGCCAGGTACGGCACGGCCGCCACGGCGGCGGCGAACGGGAAGGCGGGCTGGAGCTGGAGCCGGTAGGTGGCCGTCGGCACAGCGGGTTCGGGGCGCTCGGGTGTCATGGAAACCTACGTACCCGCCCGGCGGCCTTTCGTGTCATCGGCCCGGCCGGGGCACGGCTTCCGGTCCCGTCCCCCCGGGGCGCCTGCCCGCGGGCACCGTCCGGTCCGGCGGTGTGCCCCTCTTCGCCCGGACGGGTGAAGCCCCGGCCGCCGCGGGGCGGACCGGCGGCGCGATCGCCCTCGCCCGCCGGTCCCGGCGCACTCGGCGCCTCCGTCGGCGTGGCACCGTCCTTCGGCAGGACGCTCGACGGCCGCGCCATGGTGAGCGCGGCCGACGGCGTACGCGGCTCCTGGCACCCGGGCCGCTACGCGGGCCGCTGGAGGACTGTCAGGCTGCGGTCGGTGAGCGTGAGCCGGTCCCCGGCGCGGACCTTGCGGCCGGTGCCCGGCGGCACCGGGTCGGTGCGGGCCGTGTCGACGACCACCTGCCACTGGCGTCCGTGGTCCACCGGGACGACGAAGTCCAGGGGCTTCGGCGCGGCGTTGAACATCAGCAGGAAGGAGTCGTCCGAGATCCGCTCCCCGCGCGGGCCGGGCTCCGAGATGGCGTGGCCGTTGAGGAACACGGTCAGCGCCGAAGCCCGCGCCGAGTCCCAGTCCCGCTGGGCCATCTCCGGGCCTTCCGGGGTGAACCAGGCGATGTCGGACAGCTCGTCGTGGGTCCCCTCCACGGGCCGTCCGTGGAAGAAGCGGCGCCGCCGGAAGACCGGGTGCCGACTGCGCAGCCGGGCCATCGCCCGCAGGAAGTCCAGCAGTTCGCCGGGCTGTTCACCGGGCTCGGGCCAGCGCACCCAGGACAGCTCGTTGTCCTGGCAGTAGGCGTTGTTGTTGCCCTGCTGGGTGCGGGCGAACTCGTCGCCGTGGCTGATCATGGGCACGCCCTGGGACAGCATCAGCGTCGCGATGAAGTTGCGCATCTGCCGCGCCCGCAGCCCGAGCACCTCGGGGTCGTCGGTGTCGCCCTCCACACCGCAGTTCCAGGACCGGTTGTGGCTCTCGCCGTCCCGGTTGTCCTCGCCGTTGGCCTCGTTGTGCTTGTCGTTGTACGACACCAGGTCGCGCAGCGTGAAACCGTCGTGGCAGGTCACGAAGTTGATGGAAGCCAGCGGGCGGCGACCGTCGTCCTGGTAGAGGTCGGAGGAGCCGGTCAGCCGGGAGCCGAACTCCGCCAGCGCCCGTGGCTCGCCCCGCCACAGGTCGCGGACGGTGTCGCGGTACTTGCCGTTCCACTCCGTCCACAGCGGCGGGAAGTTCCCCACCTGGTAGCCGCCCTCACCCACGTCCCACGGCTCGGCGATCAGTTTGACCTGGGAGACGACCGGGTCCTGCTGCACCAGGTCGAAGAACGACGACAGCCGGTCCACCTCGTGGAACTGGCGCGCCAGGGTCGCCGCGAGGTCGAAGCGGAAGCCGTCGACGTGCATCTCGGTCACCCAGTAGCGCAGCGAGTCCATGATCAGCTGGAGCACGTGCGGGGACCGCATGAGCAGCGAGTTCCCGGTGCCCGTGGTGTCCATGTAGTAGCGCTTGTCGTCGGTGAGCCGGTAGTAGCTCGGATTGTCGATGCCCTTGAAGGACAGCGTCGGGCCCAGGTGGTTGCCCTCGGCGGTGTGGTTGTAGACCACGTCGAGGATGACCTCGATCCCCGCCTCGTGCAGCGCCCGTACCGCCGACTTGAACTCCAGCACCTGCTGGCCGCGGTCGCCCCAGGAGGCGTAGGCGTTGTGCGGGGCGAAGAAGCCGATCGTGTTGTAGCCCCAGTAGTTGCTCAGGCCCATGTCCACCAGACGGTGGTCGTTGACGAACTGGTGTACGGGCATCAGCTCCAGCGCCGTCACCCCGAGCTCGGTCAGGTGCTCGATGACCGCCGGATGGGCGAGCGCCGCGTAGGTGCCGCGCAGCTCCTCCGGCAGCCCCGGGTGCCGCATCGTCAGTCCCTTGACGTGCGCCTCGTAGATCACCGTCTCGTGGTAGCCGCGCCGCGGCGGCCGGTCGTCGCCCCAGTCGAAGTACGGGTTGACCACGACCGACGTCATGGTGTGCGGCGCCGAGTCCAGGTCGTTGCGCCGTCCGGGGTCGTCGAAGTGGTAGCCGTAGACCTCCTCGCCCCACCGGATCGAGCCGCTGATCGCACGCGCGTACGGGTCGAGCAGCAGTTTCGCGGAATTGCACAGCAGCCCGCGCTCGGGGGCGTAGGGACCGTGCACCCGGAACCCGTACCGCTGCCCCGGCATCACGCCCGGCACGTACGCGTGCCGTACGAACGCGTCGCTCTCCCGCAGTTCCACCGCCGTCTCCGAGCCGTCGTCGTGCAGCAGACACAGCTCTACTCGGTCCGCGGCCTCGGTGAAGACCGCGAAGTTCGTTCCGGCGCCGTCGTACGTGGCGCCGAGTGGATACGCCTCTCCAGGCCAGACCTGCATGGACACGACTCTTTCAGGTGTGCGGCGCCGCGGTGGCGCCTCGGCCTCCGAGTCTCCCCGAAAGTGAGAGATCCGCGTGCCTCCCCGGGGCCGGGTGCGTCGCCGGGGCGCGCCCGGGGCCGCCGGGACGGCAGGGCCGGCGGTGCTATGAATCCGCTCACTCCGGCCGCCGGTGACCCTTGGAACACAGAGACGACTGGGGGAAGTTGGGAAAGGAGCCGTCCATCCGGCTGCACCGTGCACCGCTCCCGGAGTACCCTTCCTTGATCGTTGGGACGGGGAGTGCTCGGGGGAGCGGAAGGCGGTGCACGGGTGGGCTCGGGAGGCCTGGAGCTGCCCCCTGGTGACGAGGGTCACGAGGGGCGCTCCACAGACGTCCCGCCCGGCGCGGTGTCCCTGGCCCGGCCCATGGACGCCGGTGCCATCGGGCCGGAGCTGGACTGGGACGCCGACGCCTGGCGAGAGGTGCGCACCCGCGCCCAGCGTGCCGGCCGGGCCTACATCTGGCTCAACCTCGTCGAACAGCGGCTGCGCGCCGTCGTCGCCGCCGTGCTGCGGCCCGTCTACGAGCCCGTCCACGGCGACGACTGGGTGGTCGCCGCCGCCGGGCCGGCCGGACAGGAGTGGGTGCAGCGCGCGGTCGCCGTCCGCGAGGTCAGCCGACGCAAGGGCTATCTGCTCGACCCGGCCGACGACAACGTGATCAGCTTCCTCACCCTGCCCCAGCTGCGTGAGCTGATGGTGCAGCACTGGCCCTGCTTCGAGCCCTACCTGGACGAGCGCCGGGACGTCGAGCTCGCCCTGGACGAGCTGGAGGTGACCCGGAACGTCGTCTCCCGCAACCGGGCCCTGTCCGAGGCGGTGCTGGGCCAGGCCGAACGCGCCTCCGCCCGGCTGCTGGAGATGCTCGGCACCGGCGGCGACGTGCCCTCCGCCCGGCGGCTGCCGGTGGACGCGGTGGAGGACCTGGTCGGCGACCGGTACGCGGACGTGGTCGCCGTGCACCCGGACCGGGTACGGCTGCTGCGCCAGTTCCCGGCCGAGGACATCTTCGGCGGCGCCCGCCGCCTGGACGCCATAGGCATCGGCCTCACCCTGCTCGTGCAGAACTTCTCCGGCCGCCGCCTGGTGCGCCTGGCCGAGTCCGGCTGCCGGGTACGGCTGCTGTTCCTCAACCCGGCCTCCAGCGCGGTCAAGCGGCGTGAACGCGAACTCGGCCTCAAACGGGGCGAACTGAGCCGTTCGGTGGAGATGAACATCCTGCACATGCGCCGGGTGCGCTCCCGGCTGCGCGACCCGGGCGCCTTCGAGATCCAGGTCTACGACGAGACACCGCGCGTCACGGCCTACCTGGTGGACGGCGACGGCTCCGACGGCGTCGGCGTCGTCCAGTCCTATCTGCGGCACAGCCGGGGCATGGAGGCGCCGGTGTTCGTGCTGCGCAACGGCACCAAGGTGGTCAGGTCCGACCAGGTCGACGAGGGCGGGCTGTTCGCCGCCTATCGCGAGGAGTTCGAGACGATGTGGGTGGATTCACGCCCGGTGTCGTGAAATGTCCTCAGGGGGCCGCGACGGAAGGCGGAACGCGGTTCTCTGATTGTCAGTGGCGCATGCGAAGGTGAAGACCCTGGGGGAGAGCACCACGAGAAGGGGGGCCGCCATGGGCTGGCACCGGGAGTTGCTGATCGGCTTCGACCTGGAGACGACCGGGACGGATCCGCGTCAGGCACGCATCGTCACCGCGGCCGTGATCGAGGTCAGGGAGGGAGAGCCGGTCGGGCACCGGGAATGGCTGGCCGACCCCGGCGTCGAGATCCCACCGGACGCGGTCGCCGTGCACGGGATCAGCAACGAGCGGGCCGCCGCCGAGGGCAGCCCGGCCGACCGGGTGGCCGACGCCGTCGCGGACGTCCTGACCGGCTACTGGAAGGCGGGCACACCGGTCGTGGCCTACAACGCGGCCTTCGATCTGACGCTGCTCTCCGCCGAGCTGCGGCGCCACGGCCTGCCCTCGCTCAGCGACCGCCTGGGCGGCGCGGCACCGGGCCCGGTCATCGACCCGTACACCATCGACCGCCAGGTCGACCGCTACCGCCGCGGCAAGCGCACCCTGGAGGCGGTCTGCTCCGAGTACGGCGTCGTGCTCGACGCGGCGCACGACGCCTCGGCCGACGCGCTCGCCGCGGCTCGGCTGGCCGGCGCGATAGCCGGGCGGCACGCCAAGGTGGCGGCCCTCGGCCCGGCGGAACTGCACCGCCGTCAGATCGAGTGGTACGCCGCCTGGGCCGCCGACTTCCAGGCCTTCCTGCGCCGCAAGGGCGACGCGGCGGCGGTGGTCGACGGGACATGGCCCCTGCGGCAGCCGGCGCAGGAACCGGTCTGAGCCGGGGGCCGAGAACGGGCGGTACTCAGAAGGGGTACCAGCGGACGGTCTCGTCGCCGTCCCTGAGGGACGCAACCCGGCGCTCGAACTCGGCCAGGGCCTTGGGGTTGCCCGGGGCGTGCTGCGCGACCCAGGCGCAGCTCGCCGTCTCCCGGGCGCCGCGCAGCACCGAGCAGCCCTCCCACTCCCGTACGTCCCAGCCGTAGCCGGCGGTGAAGGAGTCGTAGGCTTCGGCGGGCAGGCCGTAGCGGTCCCGGGACAGGGCCATGACCACCAGGTCGTGCTCGCGCAGATCGGCGGAGAAGGTCTCCAGGTCGACCAGGACCGGTCCGTCGGGGCCGATGTGCACATTGCGCGGCAGCGCGTCGCCGTGGATCGGGCCCGGCGGCAGATGCGGGGTGAGCGCGGCGGCGGCCGAGGCGAAGCCGTCCCGGCGCTCGCGCAGACAGGCCGCGTCCGCCGGGTCGATCGCGTCGCCCGCGAGCCGCAGCCACCGCTCCACCCCGTCCAGCAGCTCCCGGGGCGGCAGTCCGAAGTCCGGGGCGGACAGTGCGTGGACGATGCCCAACAGTTCCGCCAGGTCCCGGGGTTCGGCGGGCCGCACCGGGTCGGGCAGCCGGTGCCACACGGTCACCGGGTGCCCGTCCACCAGCAGCGGCTCCGGCTCGGCGGCGCGCACCGCCGGGACACCGGCCTCGGCGAGCCACACCGCGATCCGCAGCTCGCGCCTCGCCCGGTCCAGCAGCTCGGCGTCGCGGCCCACCTTGACGACGAGATCACCGACGGCGAACACCGCGTTCTCGCCCAGCGCGAGCAGCCGCGCCTCGCCGACCGACCCGGACAGCACCTCCGCCCCGGCCAGTACGTCCCGCGCCCGCGCCTCGTCCATGTCGTCCGCCTCCGTTGTCCCTGTCCGGGGTCCGTGCCCGCGGTTCGTATGCGCGCTCGCCCACGGGCCCGCCGTCCGCAACCGGTGTTCGGCGCCGGAGCCGGCGGCTCGTCGTCCGACGCCCAGTGTCGCATCCGTCCAGGTGGGGGCCGTGAGCCGGTCATCGTCGGGGTGAGGAGTGCCTGGGCTTCACGCCGCAGCGCGCGGCCGATCCGGATCCGGACGCCGAGAAGGGCGGAGCGCGCCGGGCCGCCGGTCCGACCGAGGCGGAGCCGTGGTCCGCGCGGGCATGAGCGGGCACGAACGCCATCAGAGCGTCCCAGAGGGCCCGCCGGTTCCCCCAGGAACCAACGGGCCCTCCCGCCGGCGGCCGACACGCCCTTGGGCAGGCGCGACGGATCAGACCGTCAGGCGCTCACCCTGCTCCGGCACCGAGGAGGCGACCACGACCTCCGGCGTCTCGTCGTGGGTGAGGTCGGGCAGCCGGTGCAGCCACTTCGGCAGGTACCAGTTGCGTTCGCCCAGCAGCGCCATCACGGCGGGCAGCAGCACACCGCGGATGAGCGTCGCGTCGATCAGTACCGCGGCTGCCAGGCCCACGCCCATCTGCTTCATCGACTGCATGGACAGCGTGCCGAAGATCGCGAACACGGCGACCATGATGACGGCGGCGCTGGTGACCACGCCCGCCGTGGTGACCACACCGTGCTGGATGGCCTCCTTCGTGGTCCGGCCGCGCAGCCGCGCCTCGCGGATCCGGGAGACCACGAACACGTGGTAGTCCATCGACAGCCCGAACAGGATCACGAAGAGGAACAGCGGCAGCCAGGTCACGATCGCGCCGACGCCCTCCGCGCCCACCAGGGAGGCGCCCCAGCCGTGCTGGAAGACGGCCACGAGGATGCCGTAGGCCGCGCCCACCGACAGCAGGTTCAGCAGGATGGAGGTGATCGCGACGGTCAGGGAGCGGAACGACAGCAGCATCAGCAGGAAGGCGAAGACCACCACGAAGGCGAAGACCGGGACGACCGACCCGACGAGCTGGTCGTTGAAGTCGTGCGAGCCGGCGACCTGGCCGGTGATCGGCGCCTGCACGCCCTCGACCTTGCCGAGCGTCGCGGGCCGGACCTGGTCGCGCAGCTTCTCCAGGCTCTTGCCCGCCTTGTCGAAGTCGGAGCCGCCGACCAGCGGCACGGAGACGAAGACGACGTTCCTGTCCTCGTACAGCTTGATGTCCACCGGGCCGCGCGAGGCGCCCGAGCTGACGGCCTGTTCCTTGAACCGCGCCAGCGCGGAACGGACCTCCGGGGACTTGATGTCCTTCGCCTTGACGACCACCTGGGCCGGCTCGGAGCCGCCGGGGAAGGCGTCGTTGACCCGGTTGTACGTCTGCACGATGGGCAGTGAGTTCCCGAACTCCTGGTCCAGTGTGAGCTGCGAGGTCTTCATGCCGAGCGCCGGAGCCGCCACGGCGAGCAGCGCGCCCACCGCCACGACCACCGACACCATGGGCCTGGCGAGCACTCCGCGCAGCACGGCCGTCCAGAACCGGCTCTCCCCGCCACCGCCGCGACGACGCCGCCTCAGGAACGGGAGGCGTCCCTTCTCCACCCGCTCGCCCAGCAGCGACAGGAGTGCCGGCAGCACCGTGACGGACCCGACCATGGCGACCGCCACCACCATCAGCGAGGCCAGGCCCATCGCCTCGAACTCGGCGAGCCCGGTGAACAGCATGCCCGCCATCGCCACGCACACCGTGACACCGGAGACGACGATCGCCCGGCCGCTGGTCGCCGCCGCGATGCGCAGCGCCGTACCGGGGTCGCGCCCGGCGGCCCGCTCCTCACGCTCCCGACGCAGGTAGAACAGGCAGTAGTCGACGCCGACCGCCATGCCGACCAGCAGCATCACGGAGTTGGCGGTGTCGCTCATCGGCTGCAGGTGACTGACGATGCCCATCAGGCCCATCGTCGCCATGATCGCCGTGATGGCCAGTGCCACCGGCAGCAGCGCGGCCACCAGCGCTCCGAAGGCGATCAGCAGAATGCCCAGGGCGACCGGCACGGCGGAGTACTCGGCCTGCTGGAAGTCGTCCCCGAAGGCGTCGGAGTACTGCTTGTTCATGCTGGCGCCGCCGATCTCCGCGATCCGCAGCGAGGAGTGGTCCTTCTGGACGCCCTCGACGGCCTTCAGCACCGGCTCGACCCGGTCGCCCGCGGTCTCCGCGTCGCCGCGCATGTCGAACTGCACCAGCGCGCTGCGGCCGTCCCGGGAGATGGTCCTGGTGTCGTACGGCGAGGTCACGTCGGTGACCCGGCCGGTGGCGCCGACGGCCTTCATGACGTCGGCGACGGCGGCTCGGAAGGCGGCGTCGGTGGCCTTGGTCGTGCCGTCCTTCGCCTGGACCAGGACGCTCTCGCTCGCGGGTTCCTCGATCCCGGCGTCCTCGATGATCTTCGCGGCGGTGTGTGTCTCGCCCTTGAGCTGGTCGCTGTCCTTCACGTCCGTCCGGCCCGCCGCCGACCCCAGCCCCATCGCCAGGACGACGAACAGCACCCATATGCCGACTGCCGCCCATCGGTGCCGGGCGGACCAGCCGCCGGCCCGCGCGGCGAGGCCCCGCACCCGTGTCTCTCGGTTCCCCATGACGGGCTTGCCCCCTCCAGGCCTCTCGTCAGGCCCTCGTGCGCGGCGGCGACCTGCTGCCGCCACCTTCCGCAACGACGGTATGGGCTGCCTAAGCGCAGCTCGTCGTGCTGACCGGTGAAGTGGGACGACCACCGCTCCTCCCGTCGTAGCCCGGCGTCTCCGCACTGGGGAGGACGGTGGTCCCCTACAACCATCCGTCCTTCTCGGGGGTGGTGATCAGGGTGACCGCTCTAAGGTGGGCGGATGACGACGTACGCGGCGCTGTTGCGCGGGATCAACGTGGGCGGCAACCGGAAGCTGCCGATGGCCGAGCTGCGCACCCTCCTGCAGGAGCTCGGCCACGACGAGGTCCGCACCTACCTCCAGAGCGGCCAGGCCGTCTTCGCCGCCGGCCACGGCGACGAGGGGTCTCTGGCGGCGGAGCTGGTCGCCGCGATCGAGGAGCGGTTCGGGTTCACGGTGGACGCGATCGTGCGCGACCACGCCTATCTGCGGGCCGTCGCCGAGGCCTGCCCCTTTCCGGCCTCCGAGCTCCAGGCCAAGCAGCTGCACGTGACCTACTTCTCCGCCCCTGTCGACGCCGCCCGCTACGCCGAACTCGACCAGGCGGCCTACCTGCCGGAGGAGTTCAGGCTCGGCGACCGCGCCCTGTACCTGTACGCGCCGGACGGCCTCGGCCGCTCCAAGCTCGCCGAGCAGCTGTCCAGGCCCCGGCTGACCAAGGACCTGATCGCCACGACCCGGAACTGGAACACGGTCGTCAAGCTCGTGGAGATGACCGGGGAGTGAGGCGGTGGCCGGGCGGACGCGAGGTCCGGGCCGGGCCAGGGCATCTCACTGTCGTCGGCCGAACCCGTCCGGCCGGCGGACAAGTGGACCAATGAAGCAGCCGCTGATTGGACCGTGCTGACGCGCCAATCGGGTCCTAGGCTCGGCCGTATGACCGACTCCCGTCAGAACACCGCCCCGGCCACCCGGGTCGACTGCTACTTCGACCCCGCCTGCCCCTTCGCCTGGATCACCTCACGGTGGCTGCTGGAGGTCGAGCGCGAGCGCCCGCTCGACCTCCGGTTCCACGTCATGAGCCTGTACCTGCACAACATCGGCAACGAACTGCCCGACTGGTACCGGGAACTGGTCGACAAGTCGATCGGCCCGGTGCGCGTCGCCGTGGCCGCCGCCGAACGGCTCGGCGACAAGGTGCTGCGCGACCTCTACACCGCGTTCGGCACCCGGATCCACGAGCGCAAGGAGACGGACTTCGACGCCGTGGTCACCGAGTCGCTCGCCGAACTCGGGCTCCCCGCCGAACTGGCCGGGGCCGCGCACGATCCGTCCTACGACGACGCCGTGCGCCGCAGCCACGAGAGCGGTGCCGAACCGGACTCGGGCCGCTACGTGGGGACGCCCACGGTGCACGTCGACGGGACGGTGTGGTTCGGCCCCGTGCTGCGGGCGATCCCGCGCGGCGCCGAGGCGGCCCGGCTCTTCGACGCCTTCCTCGAGCTGGCCGGCCACCCCGACCTCTTCGAGCTCAAGCGCACCCGCACCGGAGCGCTCCGCTTCGACTGAGGGCCGCCCGGCACGCCCCGGCCCGCTCAGGCACCGACGGCCGTGATCAGCGGCTGCCGGGCGGCGTCGTACCGCTCCAGCAGCACCCGCGCCACCTCCGGTGCGGGGCCGAGCACATCGGCGAGGACGTCCGCGCCGGCCGCCCCGCGCGCGATGCGGTCCGGCAGGAAGCCGGGAGCCAGGACGTACGGGGCGACCGCGACCTTCGCGCAGCCCGCCTCCCGCAGTTCGCGCACCGCGTCCTCGGTGCGCGGAAGGGATGCGGAGGCGAACGCAGGCCGCACGGCGCACCAACCGGTGTGCCGCCACTCCCGCGCGATTTCTGCGATCACTGCGATCGCCTCCGGTTCGGAGGACCCCGCCGAGGCCAGCACGACCCCGGTCGAGGACTTGTCGGCGGGGGACAGCCCCGCCTCGTGCAGCCGGCGCTCCAGGGCCGTCGTCAGCAGCGGCGACGGCCCGAGGACGTCGGCCTGCCGGATCCGCAGCCGGGCCGGAGCCTGGCGCAGCACCGACGGGATGTCCGCCTTGGCGTGGAAGGCGCGGGTCAGCAGCAGCGGCAGCGCCACCACGTCGCGCACTCCCTCGGCGGCCAGTGACTCCAGCACGCCGTGCACGGAGGGCACGTTGAAGTCCAGGAAGCCGGTCTCCACCCGCAGACCCGGGCGCGTCGCCCGCACCCGGTGCACCAGGGCGTGCACGGTCGCGGCATGCCGCGGATCACGGCTGCCGTGCGCGATGACCAGGAGAACGGGCCGGGGGAACATGGGCGATCAGCTCTTCACGAAGAGGCCGCGGCTGCGCAGCACCCACCGCTCCAGTGGACTGAAGATCAGCAGGTCGATGGCGATGCCGACGAACAGGATCAGGACGATGGCCTGGAAGACCATGGACATGGAGCT